>NZ_JBEPOB010000001.1:700833-1047500 GCF_040546595.1 Bosea sp. OAE506
GGCCAGGGCGGGCGCACGCCCACGCTCGAAGGCGCGGCGCGCTTCGGCGACGTGACGCTGCCCTTCGCGCAGACGCTGCGCACGGAGGTGCCGGAGCTTGGCCTGATCTATGACGAGGTGATCTCGGGCCATGCCGCGCCGGCCTATCTCGCGCTGCTGGCCGTGGTGCTGACGGCCGTCGTCCTGAAGCGCACCCGCTTCGGCCTGCGGCTGCGCGCGGTCGGCGAGAACCCGGCGGCGGTCGACACCGCCGGCATTTCGGTCGCCGGGCTGCGCTATGGCGCGGTGATCATCTGCGGGGTGCTGTGCGGGCTGGGCGGGACCTATCTCGCGGTGTCGCAATCGGCCGGCTTCCTGCCGCATATGACCGCCGGCAAGGGCTTCATCGCGCTCGCTGCCGTGATCTTCGCCAATTGGCGACCCTGGCCGGCACTCTGGGCCTGCCTGCTCTTCGGCGGGCTCGACGCGGTGGCGATCCGGCTGCAGGGCGTCGCTCTGCCGGGCATCGGGCAGGTGCCGGTGCAGGCGATCCAGGCCCTGCCCTATCTGATGACGGTGATCCTGCTCGCCGGCTTCATCGGCAAGTCGACGCCGCCCAAGGCCGCCGGCCTGCCCTACGTAAAGGAGCGCTGAGCCATGGGGACAAGCCCGGAAGCGATCGATTTCGAGGCGCTGTTTGCCGCTGCCGCGCGGGTGCAGACCTTCGCCTACGCTCCCTATTCGCGCTTTCGCGTCGGTGCAGCGATCCTCGGCGAGGATGGGGTCGTCTATCCCGGCTGCAATGTCGAGAACGCCGCCTACCCCTCCGGCAGCTGTGCCGAGCAGGGCGCGATCTCGGCGATGATCGCCGGCGGGAGCGAGCGCATCCGCGCGATCCTCGTCGTCGGCGACGGGGACGAGCTGGTGACGCCCTGCGGCGCCTGCCGCCAGCGCATCCGCGAATTCGCCGCGCCGGAGACGCCCGTCGCGATCGCGGGTC
Organism: Bosea sp. OAE506; assembly: GCF_040546595.1. Lineage (NCBI taxonomy): Bacteria > Pseudomonadati > Pseudomonadota > Alphaproteobacteria > Hyphomicrobiales > Alloboseaceae > Allobosea > Allobosea sp. OAE506. Next base: position 701,813 of record NZ_JBEPOB010000001.1, read on the forward strand.
CCGGCGGCATCCGGCAGATGTTCTCGCTGGCGGAGCTGTTGCCCGCCTCCTTCGGACCGGACAATCTGCGCCGGTGACGCTGTTCTTTGTCGTGTGGCCGACCGCCTTTGTCTTTAACCGGCGTGCTTCTGCAGCCCTCGTCCTGAGGAGCGGACGACAGTCCGCGTCTCGAAGGATGCTCCAGAGCACACTGGACCATCCTTCGAGACGCCGCTACGCGGCTCCTCAGGATGAGGGCTGAACTGGATTGTAACGGAATGAGCACCGACACCGCCTTCACTGAAGCCGCCGAAGCCGTCCGCGCCCATGGTGTCGCAGCCCCGATCGACTGCGCCATCGTGCTCGGCACCGGGCTCGGCGGACTGGCCGACCATATCGAGGACGCGATCCGCATTCCCTATGCCGCGGTCCCCGGCTTTCCCGCGGGCGGCGTCTCCGGCCATGCGCGGCAGCTCTACATCGGCCGGCTCGAGGGCAGGACGGTGCTGATCTATCAGGGCCGGGCGCATTACTACGAGGGCGGCGACCCGGCGGTGATGCGGGTGCCGCTCGGCATGCTCTGCGAGCTAGGGGCGCCGCCGCTGATCCTGACCAATGCCGCAGGCTCGCTGAAGCCGCAGATGCCGCCGGGCAGCCTCGCGCTGATCACCGACCACATCAATCTGAACGGGCCGAACCCGCTCGTCGGCGATGCCGGCGACGGGCGCTTCGTGCCGATGGTCGACGCCTATGACCCGGCGCTTCGGGCGGGCCTGGCGCGCGCAGCGACGGCCGAAGGGCTGTCGCTGGGCGAGGGCGTCTATATGTGGTTCTCCGGCCCGAGCTTCGAGACGCCGGCCGAGATCCGGATGGCACAGGTGATGGGCGCCGATCTGGTGGGCATGTCGACCGTGCCCGAGGTCATCCTGGCGCGGCGGCATGGCTTGCGCGTCGCGGGGCTGTCGATCGTCACTAATATGGGCGCCGGCCTGCATGGCGGGGCGCCCCATCACGACGAGACCAAGGACGTCGCCGGCCGGGCGGCGGCCGACCTAGCCCGCCTGCTGCGCGCTTTCCTGAGGAGCCTGTGATGCCCGCATCCAGCATCGCGACCGCGCGGCGGGCTTTGTCCCTGCTCGACCTCACCGATCTCTCCGACAATGCCGACGAGGCGGGGCTGGCTGCGCTCTGCGCGCGCGCCGTCGGAGCACCGGGTCCGGTCGCGGCGATCTGCATCTGGCCGCGCTTCGTGGCGCAGGCGCGCACGATGCTGGGCCGGGCGCCGGTCCGGATCGCGACGGTGGTGAACTTCCCGCAAGGCGAGTCGACGGGCGCCGAGGTGCTGGCGGAGACGCAGAGCGCGGTCGCGGCGGGAGCCGACGAGATCGACCTCGTCCTGCCCTGGCGCGCCTTCCTGGCCGGCGATGCGGCGGGCGCCGAGGCCATGGTCCGCGCCGTCAGGGAGGCCTGTGGCGGCCAGACGCTGAAGGTCATTCTCGAAACCGGGGAGTACCCCGATCTCGACCGGGTCCGCGCCGCCTCTGAACTCGCCATCGCGGCGGGGGCCGATTTCATCAAGACTTCGACCGGCAAGACCGCGCATTCGGCCAGCCTGCCGGCGGCCCGGACAATGCTGGAGGTGATCGCGGCGAACGGCCGGCCGGTGGGCCTCAAGCCCTCGGGTGGGATCCGCACGCTCGCGGATGCCGCGGGCTATCTGGAACTGGCCGACGCCATCATGGGGTCGGGCTGGGCGACGGCCGAAACCTTCCGCTTCGGCGCGAGCGGGCTGCACCAGGTGCTGGTCGACGCGATCGCGGGCGAGGCGTCGGGCACGGCAAGCGGGTCCTACTGAGATGAAGCTGACGCAGGAAATCATCGCGGCCAAGCGCGACGGCGCCGAGCTGCCCGAGGCCGACATCCGCCAGATCATCGCCGGCATCAGCGACGGCGGCGTCAGCGAGGGGCAGGCCGCCGCCTTCGCCATGGCGGTGTTCTTCCGCGACATGAGCGCCAGGGAACGCGTCGCGCTGACGCTCGCGATGCGGGATTCCGGCACGGTGCTGAACTGGGACGATCTGCCAGGCCCCGCGCTCGACAAGCACTCGACCGGCGGCGTCGGCGACACGGTCAGCCTGCCGCTGGCGGCGGCGGTGGCGGCCTGTGGAGGCTATGTGCCGATGATCTCGGGACGGGGCCTCGGCCATACCGGCGGCACGCTCGACAAGCTTGATGCGGTGCCGGGCTATGTCACGCAGCCGGACAACGATCTCTTCCGCAAGGTGGTGCGAAGCGTGGGCTGCGCCATCATCGGCCAAACGGCCGATCTCGCCCCCGCCGACAAGCGGCTCTACGCCATCCGCGACGTCACTGCGACGGTCGAGGCGATCCCGCTGATCACCGCCTCGATCCTCTCCAAGAAGCTCGCGGCGGGACTGCACGGGCTGGCGATGGACGTGAAATTCGGCTCCGGCGCCTTCCTGCCCGACCCTGCCAAGGCGCGCGCGCTGGCCGATGCGCTGGTTAGCGTCGCCAACGGCGCCGGGTTGCCGACGACGGCGCTCCTGACCGACATGGACGAGCCGCTGGCGAGCGCGGCGGGCAATGCGCTCGAAGTCACTTACGCGCTCGACCATCTGACCGGAAAGCGGCGCGAGCCGCGCTTCCACGCCGTCACTGTCGCGCTCGGCGCCGAGATGCTGCTGCTCGGGCGGCTCGCCACCGACATCGACGACGCGACAGCGAAGATCGAGGCGGCCTTCGCCAGCGGTGCGGCCGCCGAGCGCTTCGCCCGCATGGTCGCGGCGCTGGGTGGGCCAGCCGACCTGCTGGAGAAGCCGGAGCGCTATCTCGCCCGGGCGCCGATCGTGCGGCCCGTCTTTCCGGCGGCTCGCGGCATCGTCCAGGCGATCGACACGCGCGGCGTCGGGCTGGCGGTGGTGGCGCTCGGCGGCGGGCGGACCCGGCCGCAGGACGCTATCGACCATGCCGTCGGCATCGTCGATCTCGCAGGCCTCGGCGAGGCGGTCGGCCCCGACCGGCCGCTCGGCATCGTTCATGCACGTGACGAGGCCGGCCATGCCATGGCCGAGAAGCGCTTGCGCGAGGCCTATCGACTGGGAGACGGTGACCCGCAACGAGGGGCGCTGATCGCCGAACGGATCACGGAGAGTACGAACGCATGAGCCTGCTGCTGGCGATGACGGGATGGCATGTCGAGGATTGGCGGGCACGCTTCGCGGCGCTTTTGCCTGACATGCCCGTGGTGATCCTGGGCGAACCCTTTGACCGGCGCTCGGTGCATTACGTCGCGAGCTGGAAACATCCCGAGGGCAGCCTGTCGGGCCTGCCGAACCTCGCCGCGGTGTTCTCGCTCGGGGCCGGCGTCGACCATCTCTTCGCGGATACGCGCCTGCCGGAGGTGCCGATCGCGCGCGTCGTCGATCCCGACCTGACGACGCGGATGAGTGAATACATCGTGCTGCACTGCCTGCGCTATCTGCGCCAGCAGCCGCGCTATGACCGGCAGCAGCGCGAGACGGTCTGGGACGACGATCGCCACCAGCCGGCCGCGCGCTCGGTGCGCGTCGGCATCATGGGGCTCGGCGAACTCGGGCAGGACGCCGCCCGCAAGCTCCAGGTGATGGGTTTCGACGTCGCTGGCTGGAGCCGCTCTCCGAAAACGGTCGAGGGCCTCGCGACCTTCGCCGGCAGCGACGGCATGGTCGATTTCCTGGCGCGTACCGACATCCTCGTCAGCCTGCTGCCGCTGACGCCTGACACGCGCGGCCTGATCGATGCCAAGCTGCTCGCCGGGCTGGCCCAGGGCGGGCGCCTGGGCGGTCCGTTCCTGATCAATGCCGGCCGCGGCGGACTTCAGGTCGAGGCCGACATTCTGGCCGCGCTGGAGGCCGGCACGCTGAAGGGCGCGACGCTCGACGTCTTCGAGACCGAGCCGCTGCCGGCGGAGTCGCCGCTCTGGTCGCATCCGGCCGTCACCGTGACGCCCCACAATGCGGCGATGTCGGAGCCGGAAGCGGTGGCGACGCTGATCTCCGCGCAGATCCGCCGGCTCGAGGCCGGCGAGCCGCTGGAGCACGTCGTCGATCCCGCCCGGGGCTACTGAGCCGCGGGCGCCTTCTTGAGGAAGGTCTTGAACGCCTCGGCATGGTCGGGGTGCCAGCGCGACAGCGGCGGGCGGTTCTCGATGATGTCGCCCATGGCCCAGGCCATGCGCTTCTCGTCGAGCGCGCGCGGCGTCTCGTTGTCCGGGCAGAGGATGTAGAAGTCGCCCTCCTCCAGCCGCTCCAGCATGAAGGCGACGGTTTCGTCCGGCGTCCAGGCGCCCTCGGGCTGGTCGAGCCGGCCCCTCGCCGTCAGCCGCGTGAAGACGAAGCCGGGGATCAGCAGATGGGCGCTGATCCGGCACCCGGCGCGACCGCGCAGATCATGCTGCAGAGCCTCGGTGAAGGCTTTCACGGCTGCCTTCGAGACATTGTAGGCGGGGTCTCCCGGCGGGGTGGTGATGCCCTGCTTGGAGCCGGTGTTGACGACGATGCCGGGCTGGCCGCTTTCCAGCATGGCCGGCACGAAGACCTGGGTGCCGTGAATGATGCCCCAGAGATTGACGGCAAGGATGCGCTGCCAGTCCGCGGCCGGCGAGAACAGGGCGCTGCCGGGCTGGATGCCGGCATTGTTCATCAGCACATGGACGGCCCCGAAACGGCCCATGACCTCGTCCCGCAGCGTCTCCAGCGCGGCGCGGTCGGCGACGTCGAGCGGCCGGGCGAGCACCTGCGCCTCCGAGCCCGCAAATTCCGCCAGCGATAGGGCAAGCGCGGTCTCGTCGCGATCGGCCAGGACAACGTTCATGCCGCGGCGGACGAAGGCACGCGCGGCCGCGAGGCCGATGCCGGAGGCGGCGCCCGTGACGACTGCCAAATGGCCGGGGCCGAGAACATCCATCGCCGTCGTCATGTCTGACCATCCCTTGCTGACACGCGGACAACCCGCAGGCCGCCGCGCCGAGCGGGGGTTCTGTCAGCCGATGCGGGCACGATCATGGCGGCTCGCGGCCACCGTCACGGCGTCGTCACGCATTCGTCGTCGCGCTGAAATCCGTCGGCGCCAATCGGAGCGGGTCCCGCCCTTCCCTCTCCCGGAGCGTTCCATGCGCCTTTCCCTGATCGCGGCCCTGCTGCTCTCCTCGACCATCCTCGCCGGTGCGCAGGACGCACCGAAGGAGTTTCCGGCCAGGCTGGTCGGCCATGCTTTGCTGCCGGCCAACACCATGGTCGCTCCTCCCGCCGACGCACCGGCGGACCTCAGGGTCTCCGGCAAGTTCGTGACACCCGGCAAGCGGGTCGAGGCGGTGGGCACCGTCATGGGCACCTCGGGCGGGCGCCCGACCGGGCTCTCGACGCCGTTCCAGGGCCAGCCGGTGCAGGGCTTCTCGGGCATCCGCTCGCTCGGCAATGGCGAGTTCCTGGTCCTCACCGACAACGGCTTCGGGTCCAAGGCGAATTCGCCCGACGCGATGCTGTTCTTCCACCGGCTCAAGGCCGATTTCGCCACCGGCCAGATCGAGCGTCTCGCCACGACCTTCCTGCACGACCCCGACAAGAAGGTGCCGTTCCGCATCGCCAATGAGGGCACCGAGAAGCGTTACCTCACCGGCGCGGATTTCGACCCTGAATCGATCCAGCCGATCGGCGGCAAGTTCTGGATCGGCGAGGAGTTCGGCCCCTATCTGATCCGCGTCGACGCCAGCGGCAAGGTCGAGGCCGTGTTCGAGACGATGGTCGACGGCAAGCCCGCCCGCTCGCCCGACCATTTCGCTGTGACCACGCCGGCGGCGCCCAACCTGCCGGTCGAGTTCAATGTCCGCCGCTCGAAGGGCTATGAGGGCATGGCGCAGTCCCCTGACGGGCGCTTCCTGTATCCGCTGCTCGAAGGCCCGCTCTGGTCGCCTGAGACCAAGGGCAATGAGGAGATCGACGGCAAGGAAGTGCTGCGCATCCTCGAATTCGACGTCGCCGCCGAGAAGTGGACCGGCCGCTCCTGGTTCTTCCCGCTGGAGCAGAAGGGCCTCGCGATCGGCGACTTCAACATGATCGACAGCACGACAGCGCTCATCATCGAAAGGGATAACGGCGAGGGCACCGGCGACAAGGCCTGCGCCACCGGACAGCGCGGCCCGGACTGCTTCCACGACCTCGCCAAGTTCAAGCGGATCGTGAAGATCGAGATGACCGACGCCAATGTCGGCAAGGCCGTGCGCAAGGTCGGCTTCATCGATCTGATGAAGATCGCCGATCCCGACAGGAAGGCCAAGCAGGGCGCCATCGACGGCGTGCTGCCTTTCCCCTTCTTCACCATCGAGAACGTCGATGTGGTCGACCGCGCCAACGGCATCATCGTCGTCGGCAACGATAACAACCTGCCCTTCTCCTCCTCGCGCGACCCGAAGAAGGCCGACGACAACGAGCTCGTCCTGCTCTCGGTGAAGGAGCTCCTCGACGCGAAGTGAGGACGATCCGGCGCGGAGATCGCGCCAGGGATCAGCCCAGTCTGTCACGCCGCCCGTCATGGGGCGGCGTTTGGCGCTTTGGACGGGGAAAGGTGCAGATTTTGGGCCTTGCCCGGCGCCCTTCCTCGGCTAGACATTAAGGCGAAATCCTTCGCGAGCGACCGAACCCGTGCCGACCCGTCCCCGCTTCCGCCTCTCCGCCGCCCTGTTCGCCACCGCGCTGCTCGGCGCCTGCCAGGCCACACCGCAGCTGACGCTGTCCTCGGCACCGGCCTATTCGCCGGAATGGTGCGCGGCCGCGAAGTCACTGGCCCCCAACTCCGGCTCGAACCTGTTCGCCACCGGGCGCTGCCACGAACTCGGGATCGCCGGCTTCCCGAAGGAAGAGAACCTCTACCTGTTCTATTACACGCAGGGCGCGCGCTGAGGCAGCCTGCAGGCCGCCGAGGCCTTGGCGCGACTGGGCCAGCCCGTGGCCCGATGCCGATCTCCAGGCCGATGCCCGCGACAGGGCCGACCAGCGCCGCGCCGATGCGGCGATGGCCGCCGCGATCCGCGGCAACGTCAACCCGCCAGGCCCGCCGCGCCCCTCGCCGCTGCCGATGACGCCGACGGTGCGGATCCCCAACACGACCTTCCAGCAGACGCCGTCACGGCCGCCCCCGTCCCTGTCGATCCCGACGCAGTCGACCCAGCCGCAGGGCCGGACCTCCACCCAGTCGCGGCGCGAATGCGTGAACGGCGTCTGCAAGACGGTGACGACCACCTGCGTCAACGGCAGCTGCACCACGACCAGCCAGTGAGGCGGCTGCTCAGCCGATGCGCTTGTCGGCCGAGTCGCAGAGATCGAACTGGATGCAGCGCCCGCATTCGGGCCGCAGCGCCTTGCAGGTGTAGCGGCCGTGCAGGATCAGCCAGTGATGCGCATGCCGGCCGAAGGCGGCCGGCACCGCCTTCTCCAGCCCGATCTCGACCTGCAGGACGTTCTTTCCAGGCGCGATGCGCAGCCGGTTGGCGACCCGGAAGACATGGGTGTCGACGGCGTGGGTGATCTGCCCGAAGGCGATGTTGAGCACGACATTGGCCGTCTTGCGGCCGACGCCCGGCAGGCTCTCCAGCGCCTCACGTGTCGTCGGCACCTCGCCACCGAACTCCGCGATCAGCTTCTGGCATAGCGCGATGACGTTCTTCGCCTTGGTGCGGAACAGCCCGATCGTGCGGACATGCTCGCGCACCACGTCCTCGCCCAGCGCCAGCATCTTCTGCGGGGTGTCGGCGATCTCGAACAGCTTGCGCGTCGCCTTGTTGACGCCGACATCGGTTGCCTGCGCCGAGAGCACGACGGCCACCAGCAGGGTGAAGGGATTGACGTAGTCGAGCTCGCCCTTGGGTTCGGGATTGGCGGCCTCGAAGCGCGCGAAGATCTCGCGCACGCCCGCCGCGCTCCGGGCGCGCGGCTTCGTGATCCGCGGCGCGGCGGGGGCGCGGCGCTTGGCCCTGTTCTCCTGCGTCATGCGGGCGTTATAGTCGCGCCATGGACCTCGGCAAGCGCCATGCGACCGCAGGAGATGAGGACGCCTCGGCGCGGGCCGAGCGACCGGTCTTCGACGCCACGATCACGCCGCATCGCTCGCTGGACCGCAACGCCTTCCGCATCGTGATGACGCTGGTGTGCCTCGCCGCCGTCGCCTCCTCGATCCCCTTCATGGTGCTTGGCGCCTGGCCGGTGGCTGGCTTCATGGGGCTGGACGTCGTCGCGCTCTTCATCGCCTTCCAGGTCAACTTCCGGCATGCACGCGCCTTCGAGCGCATCGTCGTGACCCCGATCGAGGTGCGCCTGCGAAAGGTCTCGCATCACGGGCAGGAAGCCATCTGGCGCTCCAACCCGGCCTGGACAAAGCTGGAGCGCCAGACCGACGAGGATTACGGGCTGCTCGGGCTCGACCTCGTCTCGCGCGGCCGGCGCGTCGCTGTCGCCTCGGCCCTGTCGCCAGGCGAGCGCGAAGGCTTCGCCGATGCGCTCGGATCCGCGCTCGCGACGGCGCGGCGGGGGCCGGATTACGGCGCGATTTGAGCCGCTTTGGCGAGCCAGATCGTATGCCCGCCGCAGTGCGGGTCCTCGACAACATGGTCGATCACCGAGAACCCGTTCTCCGCCAGCAAGGTCCGGTACTCCCGGGCATCGAGGCTGCCGTGATAGAGCGCCTCGCCCTCGAAACTGCCGATCGCCTCGCCATACGCCGGGCCGGTGGTGAAAAGCAGCGCGGCGGCGGGCGCGGCATGGTTCGCGAACACCTTGAACATGCCGCGCTGGTCTTCTGGGGTCAGGTGAAAGAAGGAATCCCAGGCAATCAGCCCGCCGAAGCGGCGGCCGAGCGCGAGTTTTCGCATGTCGGCAACCTCCCAGTCGCCTTCGGGGAAGCGCGCACGGCACAGCGCTATCATCGCCGGAGCAGAATCGATCCCGCTGACGGTGTGCCCCTGCTCTATGAGATAGCGCGCGATCGGCTGGCCGGTGCCGCAGCCGATGTCGAGGATCGATGCGTCTGGCCCGAGTTGGGCGCGGAAGCGCGCGAGCCACGTCCCTTCCATCAGCAGTTGGCCGCGCAGGCCGTCATAGGTCGCGGCATGGCGCTGGTAGATATCGATGACGGCGTTAGCCGGGGAGATCATGGCCATCGTTAAAACTCCGCCGGCCTCAAGTGCAACCCTGCTCTTTCCAGCTTTCGGGTGGAGGCCCCCCCCCATACGCTCCTAGTGTCGCCGCATGATCGAAGATGCGAAGGTGACGGCGATGAACGCTCCCCTGCAGAAGCTCGGCGCCATGAAGCCGACCCGGTTTTCCGACGCGGTTCTGGCGCGCGCAGCCGAGGCGATGCCGGCGGCGGCCGAGTTCCCCTCGCCCGCGCCGGGCTCGGACTACGACACGGTGCGGCGCGTGCTGGCCTACATCACCGAGAACTGGCGCGCCCAACCGTCGATCGAGGCAATCGCGGAGGCCGCCGGCGCGACACCGACCGACATCCACCACCTGTTCCGGCGCTGGTGCGGGCTCACCCCCAAGGCCTTCCTGCAGGCGATCACGCTCGACCATGCCAAGGGGCTGCTCGGCGGGTCTGCCAGCGTGCTCGATACGGCGCTCGAGGTCGGGCTGTCGGGGCCGGGGCGGTTGCACGATCTCTTCGTGACGCATGAGGCGATGTCGCCCGGCGAATGGAAGGCCGGCGGCGGCGGGCTCGCCCTCGCCTATGGCTTCCATCCCTCCCCCTTCGGCGAAGCGCTGATCGTCGCGACGCCGCGGGGCCTCGCCGGGTTGGGCTGGGTCTCGGACGGGCTCGACGGCGGCAAGGTGGTCGGCGGACGGGCGGAGGCGCTGGCCGACATGATGCGGCGCTGGCCCCATGCGGAATACCGCTTCGACCCGCAAGCGACAGCGCCCTATGCCAGTCGCATCTTCGATCCGAAGGCGTGGTCGGCGGAGATGCCGCTGCGCGTCGTGCTGATCGGGACCGATTTCGAGGTCCGGGTCTGGCAAACGCTGCTGCGGATCCCGGTCGGCCGCGCCACGACCTATGGCGACGTCGCCTGCCATATCGGCAAGCCGAGCGCCTCGCGCGCCGTCGGGATGGCGGTGGGCAAGAACCCCATCTCCTTCGTCGTGCCCTGCCACCGCGTGATCGGGAAATCCGGTGCGCTGACCGGCTATCACTGGGGGCTGACGCGCAAGCGCGCCATCCTCGGCTGGGAAGCCGGGCAGACGGCCGTCTGAACGCTCCGGCTCAGCTCTTCAGATAGAGGTCCCAGCAGGGCGACAGTGCGACCATCCGGCGCCCGCGAAGTGCTTCGGCAAAATGCGCACGAATGGCGTCGCGGGCTCCCGTCGCGGGACATTTCGGCGCCAGGATCGCCTCGGTACGGGCCAGTTCGGCCAGCGTCCGCGGCTCCAGCGCGGGCGTGCTGCGGCCGGGATCCATGCCGATCGCGACATGGCGCGGCGGCTCCCTGTCCAGCAGCCGGTTGAAGGGGTCGACGAAGTCGAGCGTCAGGATGCCGTTGAGCCGCCGTCCATTGGCGGCCTCCCAGGCGCGCAGCGCGACGAGCCCCTGCCGGACCTCCAGCAGCCAGGTCGCCTGGTAGTCAATCTCGGAATAGAGGATCGCCGAGGGGCCGAGCCCCCTGGCCGCGAGGTCCCGATAAGGCTCCGGGTGTTTGGCATAGTGGTCGAGCATGACCGCCGCGCGCTGCGCCGTCTCGGGCTTGAGGCTGACACGGCCGAGCGGGCCGAGCTCGGGCACGTCGAGCGCGACATGGCCGGCCGCGCCGAGCATCGCCCGCGCACTGCGCTCGACCACGATCACCGCGCTCGGCAGCGCCACAGCCAGCGCCAGCACCAGCACGACCGGCCGCAGCCGGTCCGCACGCTGCCGCCAGTCGACGAGGATCAGCAGCAGGATCGGCCAGAGGCCGATATACTCCAGCGAGCCTGTGTTCTGCGTCTCGAAGAAGGTCAGCGCCAGGAAGGCTGCCGTAAGCCAGCCGAGATTTGAGGCGGCGAGCCGACGCACACCGTCGAGCGAGAGCGACAGACCGTCCCGCCAGGCGGCCAGCGCGAGCGCGCCCATGAGCAGCAGGCAGGGACCGACGACGTTGAACTTGACCGAGGCCACGGTGAGAAAGCGCGGCAGCAGCGCACCGGTGTTGAGCGCGAGCAGGGCGAGGATGTCGGCGAGATAAGCGCGTATGATCCCGGTCGAGAGATCGAGCAGGCCGAGCGCGGCCAGGACGAGCCCCGCCGCCAGCACGGCGTCGCGCAGACGCAGGCGGCCGGCCAGGATCGCGTAACCCACCAGCAGGGCACCAGTGACGGCCCCGGTGATCTTCACAAGGAACAGCGTCAGCATCAGCGCCGCGACCAGCCCGGTCGCGAGGCGCCCGCGCGGCACGAAGAGCAGCGTCGCGACCAGCATGTAGAGCAGCAGGGCGACATGGCGGTTGTAATGGCCGTAGCCGTCGAAGCCCGGCATCGGATAGAGGCCGTGGAGATTGACCGGCAGCGCGCCGAAGAGCAGCAGCGGCAGGATCAGCGCCAGAGCGAGCGGGCGAGAGCGGGCCGAGACGGACGCGGCCAGGATCGCGGCGAGCGGCAGCAGGACCGGCAGCAGCGCCCAGTTCACCAGCAGCATCGGCTGCGCCTGCGGAAACAGCGCATCGAGCAGGGCGGCGCCATAATAGCCGAGCGGCCCGACAGGCGCGAAAAAATCGAGGCTCGGCACCTGCCCCATATGGATGCGCTGGACCGCATCGAGATAGACCGCCGTGTCCCAGGCGTTGGGGCCGAGCGGCAGGCGCAGTTTCAGGCTCAGTGCCGCGACCGCCGCCAGCGCGAAGGCAGCGATCCACAGGCCCGGCGTAGCAGCGAGCCGCGCCGCCCGGTCGCCGAGGGTCGTCGTGGCCGATGGTGCCCCGAGATTTCCGATCGACATGCCGCCTCCGAGCTCTGCAGCGGGCAGCCTGCCGAAGAAACCTTACCCGGAGACTGCCGCGATGGCCGAAACAGCCGGGAATCGCCTCGCAGGTCGAGCGGAATCGCTCAAACTGGTTTCCCGTCTGGGTTAACCGCGCGTGATCTCGGCAAAGCTCGCGGGGAGCGCAAAGCCATGGCCGAGCGGGTCGTCCGGCTCGATGGTGAAGCTGCCCCGCCCGGCGAAATGGCCGGTGCCGCCGACCGCGACCGTGACCGCCCCGTCCGCGAAATCCGCAACGGGGCCGACCACTCTGCCGGTGAAGGTGCCGCCGGTGATGCTGCGGAAGCGGCGCGTCCGCCCTGTCTGGATCACTCCTTTGGCATGGTCCAGCGCCATGCGCGCCGTGACCCCGGAGCCGGTCGGGGAACGGTCGATCTGGCGCTCGGCGAAGATGCAGAGGTTGAAGCTCTCATCGTCGGCCCGTGCCTCGTCGGTGATGATCGTGCCGTACAGAAAGCCGAGATCGGGCTCGGTCGGATGCGTCACCGGCAGACTCGCGCGCAGATGATCGGTCAGGGCGGCCGCCGCGTCGGTCAGCGTGGTGACGGGCGTCTCGAACAGATCGAGCCCGAAGCGCGAGGCCGGCAGGATGCAGTAGAAGGCGCCGCCATAGGCGATGTCGGTGACGACCTCGCCATAGCCCGGCAGGGTGACGGCGAGGTCCCGCGCGAAGACGAAGGCGGGCACGCTCTCGAAGACGACGCTCTCCACCCGGCCGTCGCGCACGGTACATTCGAGCCGCAGCAGGCCGCAGGGCGCCTCGATCGAGAAGCGGGTCACCGGTTCGACCGCCGGCACCAGCCCGTGCTCGATGGCATAGCGGCCAAGCGCGATGGTCGCGTGGCCGCACATGGTCGAATAGCCCTCGTTATGGGTGAAGAGCACGCCGAAGGCAGCCTCGGGATACGCGGCGGCGACGGGGATCACGCCATACATCCCGGCATGGCCGCGCGGCTCCAGCATCATCGCCCGGCGCAGATGATCATGGTTCTCGCGCGCATCGCGACGCTTCTCGAGGACCGTCGCCCCCTTCAGCATGGGGTAGCCGCCGGTGACGATCCGGACCGGCTCGCCGCAGGTGTGGTAGTCGAGATAGGCGAGATGCATCGACGGCTCCGGTCAGGTCGCGAGGCGGCGCGGCGGGTCGCAACCCGGGCGGGTGCAGCTGTCAGCGGCGACCGCACAGGCGAAGGCGAGTGCCGCGGTGAGATCGTCCCGGCTGGCCTCATGGAAGCCCTGGCCGAGCCGCCCGCGGGCGGCCAGCACGGCAAGAAAGCCGCCGATGAAGCAGTCGCCCGCGCCCACCGTATCGGCTACGGCCACCGGCGGGGCGGTCGCCGCGAGCGTTTCGCCCGCGCCGAACCCGATTGCGCCGTCGCCCCCGCGGGTGATGAGAACGAGGCGCGCGCCAAGCTCCCGCCAGCGCAGTGCGACCGCCTCGGCCGGCGCACCGGGATCGAGCCAGGCGAGATCGTCCAGGCTCGCCTTGACGATGTCGGACTGTGCGATGCGGGCCTCGATCAGCGCACGGGCTTGGTCGCGCTCCGGCAGAACGGCGGCGCGAATGTTGATGTCGTAGCTGATCGTGGCACCGGCGGCGCGGGCGCTCGCCGCCAGATCGCCCGTCGCGTCTCCGGAGGGCCCGATGGTCGCGCCGAAGGAGGCCGCATGCAGATGGGTCACACCGGGCGGCAGCGCGCGCGGTGTCCCCTGTGCTTCGTCATGGGCGGTGCCCTGGAGGTGGAGCGCGAATTCCGGCACCCCGTCCGGCCCCAGCGGCGAGACGATGGCAACCGCGGTCGGTCGCGCACTGTCGCGGATCAGCGCCGTGTCGATCCCCTCCGCCACCAGCGCCGCGCGAAAGCGCCGGCCGAGCGCGTCGGTCGAGAGCACAGCGGCATAAGCGGGCCGCGCCCCGAAGCGGGCGAGCGCCAGCGCGGCGTTGAAACCGGAGCCGCCCAGCACCGCTTCGTAGCGATGTCCCTCGGCATCGCGCGGGATGAAGTCGCCGATCGCCTCGCCGACAACGAGGATGCCGCCTGGGCTCACAGCAGCCCGCGCTTCGCCAGGCTGCGCATCAGATGCGAGGTGCCGAAGGTCCAGGGCTCGCATGCGTCGGTGCGCTTCATGCGGTTGACCAGCGCGCCGAGCTCGGGCGCGGCGATGGTGACGATGTCGCCGTATTTGTGGGTGAAGCCGCCGCCCGGCGTATCGCGATCCTTGATCGGCGCGAACATGGTGCCGAGATAAAGCGCCGCCCCGTCCGGATACTGGTGATGCGGGCCGATCATCTGGCTCGCGAGGTCGGCGGGATCGCGGCTGATCTTCGCGATCGAGGACGAGCCTTCGAGCGTAAAGCCATCCTCGCCCTCGACGGTCAAGGTGACGGTCGTGTTGCGGACATGGTCGAGCGTGAAGCCTGCATCGAAGAGGCGGATGAAGGGGCCGACCGCGGCAGCGGCGTTGTTGTCCTTCGCCTTGCCAAGCAGCAGCGCCGAGCGGCCCTCGACATCGCGCAGATTGACGTCATTGCCGAGCGTGGCGCCGACGATACGGCCATCCGAGGCGACGACGAGCACGATCTCCGGCTCGGGGTTGTTCCAGGTCGAGGACGGGTGCAGCCCGGCGTCGAAACCGGTGCCGACCGAGGACATCGGCGGCGCCTTGGTGAAGATCTCGGCGTCTGGCCCGATGCCGACCTCGAGATACTGGCTCCAGGCGCCCTGCTTGATCAGCACGTCCTTGAGGTGCATCGCCTCGGGCGAGCCGGGCTTCAGCTTCGAGAGATCGTCGCCGATGAGCTTGCCGATCTCCTCGCGGATCGTGGCGGCAGCCGCCGGGTTGCCGCGGGCCTTCTCCTCGATGACGCGTTCCAGCATCGAGACCGCGAAGGTGACGCCGGCGGCCTTCACCACCTGCAGGTCGAGCGGGGAGAGCAGCCAGGGCCGCGACGTGTCGCGGCTATCCGGCGGCGTGTTCGCCAGGATCTCGGCGATCGGCGCGACGGCCTCTCCCGGGGCCGCGCGAAGCGCGGCGGCAGGGTCTGCCGCCTCGCAGAGGTCGCGACTGGTCGGGAAGGCGCGGGTAACGTCGATCACGATCCCGTCGCGCAGCGTGACCACCGCCGGGCCCCCGACATCCGGGCGCCAGATGCGCCCCAGCAGGGCCGCGGCCTGCGCATCTGCGGGAAGGGTCCGTTCGGGCGTCAGGGACAGGCGGGGCATGGGTGGCATCCGTGGAGGGCTGGCAGGGTTGGGGAGAACAGCGCCTTCCGCAGCATTGCGCAAGGCCTTCCGCCAAAGCGGCGGGAGCGGCCCGCGCTTGCATCCGTCATCATTTTGTCATTGAACCGTCGCCCGGCCTTCATGCTAGCTTGCGCACCAACAAGAACAGCCGCCTTGGCCAACCGAGGGCGGAAGGGAGAAAGAGATGACCGTGAAATCACGCATTCTGATGTCTGTCGCGGCCTTCGTGCTGGGTGGCGCCGCGCCTGCGCTGGCGCAGACCGAGATCCAGTGGTGGCATGCGCTGACCGGCGCGAACAACGACGTCGTGGTCAGGCTGTCCGAGGAATTCAATGCCTCGCAGAAGGACTACAAGATCGTCCCGGCCTATAAGGGGTCCTATCCCGACACGCTGAATGCCGGCATCGCCGCCTTCCGCGCCGGGACGGCACCGCACATCCTGCAGGTCTTCGAGGTCGGCACCGGCACGATGATGTCGGCCAAGGGCGCGATCAAGCCCGTGCACGAGCTGATGAAGGACGCCGGCGAGGCTTTTGATCCGAAGGCCTATCTGCCCGCCATCACCGGCTACTATTCGACGGCCAAGGGCGACATGCTCTCGATGCCGTTCAACTCCTCCTCGATGGTGATGTGGTACAACAAGGACGCCTTCAAGAAGGCCGGCCTGAACCCCGAGGCTCCGCCGAAGACCTGGCCCGAGGTGTTCGAGGCGGCCAAGAAGCTGAAGGCTTCCGGCTTCGAGAAGTGCGGCTTCTCCAACGCCTGGGCGACCTGGGCGAACATCGAGCAGTTCGGCGCCTGGCACAATGTCTCGCTCTCGACCAAGACGAATGGCCTCGACGGCTTCGACGCGGTGCTCAACTTCAACAGCCCCGCCTTCCTGAAGCACTGGACCAACCTGGTCGATCTGCAGAAGCAGGGCGTCTACGACTATTCCGGCCGCACCAATAACGGCGAAGGCCGCTTCACCTCGGGCGAATGCCCGATCTTCCTGACCTCGTCGGGCTTCTTCGGCAACGTCAAGGCGAACGCCAAGTTCGACTGGGGCAACGCGCCGATGCCGTACTACCCCGACATCCAGGGCGCGCCGCAGAACTCGATCATCGGCGGCGCCTCGCTGTGGGTGATGGGCGGCAAGAAGGCGGACGAATACAAGGGCGTCGCGAAGTTCTTCACCTTCCTGTCGGACGTCGACCGCCAGGTGAAGCTGCACACGGAATCGGGCTATCTGCCGATCACTAAGGCGGCCTATGAGAAGGTCAAGGCTTCGGGCTTCTACAAGGACAAGCCCTATCTCGAGACCCCGATCCTCTCGCTGAACAACAAGGAGCCGACGGAGAATTCGCGCGGCCTGCGTTTCGGCAGCCTCGTCCAGATCCGCGACATCTGGTCGGAGGAGCTGGAGGCGGCGCTGAACGGCCAGAAGACGCCGAAGGCGGCGCTCGACGCGGCTGTGGAGCGCGGCAACCAGATGCTGCGCCAGTTCGAGCGCACCGCCGCGCGCTGATCGGTCCCATGATCCTCTCGCCGCCGTCCCGGGCGACCGGGGCGGCGGCGTCTTTCGGATGAGCCATGCAGAAGAACGCCTATTTCAATGGATTGACGATCCCGCTGATGCTGCTGCTGCCGCAGCTGGCGATCACGGTCGTGTTCTTCTACTGGCCGGCGAGCCAGGCGCTCTGGCAGTCCTTCCTGCTCGAGGACGCCTTCGGCACCTCGACGGAATTCGTCTGGTTCGAGAACTACCAGGCGCTCTTCTCGGACCCGGGCTATCTCAAGGCCTTCATCAACACGCTGATCTTCTCCAGCTTCGTCTGCGTGCTCTCGCTGTCGGTCGCGCTGCTCTTCGCGGTAATGGCCGACCGGGCGATCCGCGGCGCCGAGATCTACAAGACGCTGCTGATCTGGCCCTATGCGGTCGCACCGGCGGTGGCGGGCGTGCTCTGGCTGTTCATGTTCGATCCCTCCCTCGGCATGCTGGCACGCGGGCTGCAGCGGCTCGGCATCGCCTGGAATCCGCGCCTCAACGGCAATGACGCGATGCTGCTGGTCATCCTGGCCGCGACCTGGAAGCAGATCAGCTACAATTTCCTGTTCTTCCTGGCGGGGCTGCAATCGATCCCCAAGAGCGTGATCGAGGCGGCCGTGATCGACGGCGCGCGGCCGATGCGGCGCTTCTGGACCATCGTCTTCCCGCTGCTCTCGCCGACGACCTTCTTCCTGCTCGTCGTCAACATCGTCTACGTCTTCTTCGACACCTTCGGCATCATCGACACGATCACCGGAGGCGGGCCTTCGGGCGCCACCGAGACGCTGGTCTACAAGGTCTTCTCCGACGGCAAGGGCGGCTCCAATCTCGGCGGCTCGGCGGCGCAGTCGGTCGTGCTGCTGGTTATGGTCATCGCGATGACGGCGGTGCAGTTCAAGTTCATCGAGCGCAGGGTCAGCTACTGATGGTCGAGGACCGCCGCCTGGGCGACCTGATCGCCTACATCATCCTGTCGATCGGCGTGCTGATCGTCGCCTTCCCGGTCTGGCTGACCTTCGTCGCCTCGACCTGGGACGCGGCGACGATCATCAACGGGCAGCTGCCGCTCTATCCCGGCCCCAAGCTGTTCGAGAACTACTATCGCATCCTGTTCGTCGGCACCTCTGGCACGACGCGCGAGCCGGTGCTGGGCATGATGCTGAACTCCTTCATCATGGCCATGGCCATCGCGATCGGGAAGATCTTCATCTCCGTTCTCTCGGCCTATGCGATCGTCTATTACCGCTTCCCGTTCCGGATGACGGCGTTCTGGATCATCTTCGTCACGCTGATGCTGCCCGTCGAGGTGCGCATTTTCCCGACCTTCAAGGTCGTCTCAGACCTCAACATGCTGGACACCTATCAGGGTCTGGCCGTGCCGCTGATCGCCTCGGCGACGGGCACGCTGCTGTTCCGGCAGTTCTTCATGACGATCCCCGACGAGCTGCTCGAGGCGTCGCGGATCGACGGGGCCGGGCCATTCAAGTTCTTCAAGGACACGGTCGTCCCGCTCTCGATCACCACGATCGCGGCGCTGTTCGTGATCCAGTTCATCTATGGCTGGAACCAGTATCTCTGGCCGCTGCTGGTGACGACGAAGGACTCGATGCAGACCATCGTCATCGCCATCAAGAAGATGATCGTCACCTCCGACGCGCTCACCGAATGGCAACTCGCCATGGCCACCGCCATGCTGGCGATGCTGCCGCCGGTGCTCGTCGTCGTCCTGATGCAGAGGCTCTTCGTGAAGGGCCTGGTCGAAACCGAGAAATAAGTCGCCGATGGCCCAGGTTACACTCACCAACGTCAAGAAGATCTACGCCGGCGGCGTCGAGGCGGTGAAGGGCGTGTCCTTCGACATTCCCGATGGCGGCTTCTGCGTTCTCGTCGGCCCGTCCGGCTGCGGCAAGTCCACATTGCTGCGCATGGTCGCGGGGCTGGAGACGATCTCCGCCGGCGAGGTCTCGATCGGGGATCGCGTCGTCAACGAGATCGGGCCGGCCGATCGCGACATCGCGATGGTGTTCCAGAATTACGCGCTCTACCCGCATATGAGCGTCTACGACAACATGGCCTATGGCCTGCGCAACCGCGGCACGCCCAAGGACGAGATCGACCGGCGGGTGAAGGAAGCGGCGCGCATTCTCGCCATCGAGGGGCTGCTGGAGCGCCGGCCGAAGCAGCTGTCGGGCGGCCAGCGCCAGCGCGTCGCGATGGGCCGCGCCATCGTGCGCAAGCCGCAGGTCTTCCTGTTCGACGAGCCTTTGTCCAACCTCGACGCCAAGCTGCGCGTGCAGATGCGCGTCGAGATCAAGAAGCTGCAGCGCGCGCTCGGCGTCACCTCGATCTACGTCACGCACGACCAGGTCGAAGCGATGACGCTCTCCGACAAGCTGGTCGTGATGAATGGCGGCCAGGTCGAGCAGATCGGCCTGCCGGCGGACGTCTACAAGAAGCCCGCGAGCAAGTTCGTAGCAACCTTCATCGGTTCGCCGCCGATGAACATCCTGCCCGGCACGATCGACGGCCCCGGCATCGTGGCGCTGGGCGATGCGATCCTGGAGGCGCGCGACCTGCGCCAGGATCTGCCGGCCCAGACGGCTGTCGAGGTCGGCCTGCGGCCGGAGGATGTCGAGATCGCCTCCGAAGGCCAGGCGGGCTCGCTGCCCTTCGATGTCGAGTTCATCGAGGAACTGGGCGCCACCCAGCTCTTCCACGGCCAGCTCGCCGGCCTGCCCTTCGTGATGCAGGCCGCGACCGACGTCGTGGCGGCGGTGGCCGGCCGCATCTGGATCACGGTCGACCCCGACCGCGTCCATGTCTTCGACAGCACGACCGGCGGGCGGCTGGGGCGGGTCTGACGAAGCCTCATTCTCGGGCTGAGCGAAGCGCAGACCCGAGAATCTCTTTCAGGACAGGACTGGTTGACGAGATGCTCGGGTCAAGCCCGAGCATGACGCGTGAACCGGCCCTCAGCTGACCGGCGCGTATTTCACCGCGCAGCCATAGGCCTTGGTGCTGGCCTCCGAGACCGGCTTGCCGGCCTTAAGCTCGGCCACCGCCTGGCGGACATAGCTCTTGGCGCCCTCGAGGCTGGCGGCGCCGGCGGAGGGCTTGTCGTCGATCGCGCCCATATAGGCGAGCGTGCCCTTGGGATCGATGATGTACATGTGCGGCGTGGTGGTCGCGCCATAGGCGCGGGCGACCTTGCTGTTGGGGTCGAGCAGGACGGCGGCCGGCGCCGCGTTGCGGCTCTTGGTCAGCTCATTGGCCTTGGCGCCATCGACATGGCCCTGCTCGCCGACCGGCGAGGAGATGACCGAGAGCCAGACGACGCCCTCCTTCGCCATGTCCTTCTGCAGCGTCTGCATGGTGGCGCTGGTGTAGTGCTTCCGGACATAGGGGCAGTCATGGTTGGTCCATTCGAGGATCACCGTCTTGCCGGCGAATTCCGACAGCTTGCGGGTCTTGCCGTCGGAATCGACCGCCTCGAAAGCCGGGGCCGGCGCACCGATCTTGGCGGCGGACTGGGCCAGAGCGGGCGCTGCCGCGAGAGAGAACCCGGCGAGGGCGAGGCCGGCGATAAGGGTCTGGCGGGTCAGGTGGGCCTTCACGTCTGTCTCCTTTTCGTCTGCGTGGGATGAACGGCGTCAGCGGGCGGCGGTCCTGACTTCTTTGCCGGCGGCGCGGCGCGCGGCGGTCACGACCATGTCGGGCGTCAGGAGCTGCGGCAGGATCTCGGGCTGGGCGCCCTTGCTGCCGGGATAGAACAGATAGAGCGGAACGCCGGCCCGGCCCTGCTCGGCCAGAGCCATGGCGATCTGGCTGTTGCGGTTGGTCCAGTCGGCCTTGAGATACACCACCTTCAGCTCAGCGAAGGCGTCCTTGACCTCCTGCCGCGAGAGCGCGACGCGCTCATTCGCCAGGCAGGTGATGCACCAGGCCGCGGTGAAGTTGACGAAGACCGGCCGCCCTTCCGCCTGTAGCGCCACGACCCGCTCGGGCGTCCAGACCTGGGTGTCGCCCGCGCGCGCCTGCGTCGCCTCCGGAACGGCGCTCTGCACCACGAACCAGCCGGCGCCGCACGCCACCAGCACCGCTGCGAGCGACGAGGCCAGCCGACCGAAGCCGCTCCCGCGCGTGACACCGACCAGCCAGACGACGAAGCCCGCGGCCAGCACGGCGACGAGTGCCGCCAGCACGCCACCCGGCCCGGCCTGCACCGAGGCGACCCAGATCAGCCAGATCGCAGTGGCGAACATCGGGAAGGCGAAGGCCTGCTTCAGCACGAGCATCCAGCGGCCGGGCTTCGGCAGCAGGCGCAGCAGGCCCGGCGCGAAGGACAACGCCACGACCGGCAGGGCGAAACCCAGCGCCAGCGACAGGAAGACGGACAGGCCGAGCAGCGGCGGCTGCGTGACCGCATAGCCGATCGCCGCGCCCATGAAGGGCGCCGTGCAGGGCGTCGCGACGACCACCGCCAGAGCGCCGGTCATGAAGGCCCCGAGCCGCCCGCCCCGGCTGGCGAGGCCATGGCCGACGCCGGCCGCCGAGGCGCCGATCTCGAAGGCCCCAAGCAGGTTGAGGCCGATCAGCGTCATCACCACGGCGAGCGCGATCACCAGCGGCGGCGATTGCAGCTGGAAGCCCCAGCCGACACTGGTGCCGAGCGCGCCGAGCGCGATCACCAGCGTCGCCAGCGCCATGAAGGTCACCAGCACGCCCGCGAGGAAGAGCAGTCCCTGTTCGCGGACCTGCGAGCGGCTGGCCTGGGCGAGTTGGGCGAAGCCCAGCGCCTTGATGAAGAGCACCGGCAGCACGCAGGGCATCAGGTTGAGGATCAGCCCGCCGGCGAAGGCGAAGAGCAGGGCCGCCCACAGCGTCAGGTCGGCACCCTCGGCCGGCAGGGGAATGCTGACCGTGGCCGGCGGCGTGGCCGGGGCCGCGGCGGCCCCGACAAGGACAGGGTCGACATCGGCCGTGACGCTGAGCGCGCGCGAGAGGCCGCTCTCGCGATAGGTCAGCACGCCGGCGATCTCGCCGCCCGCGATCTTGAAGGCGCTGGAGCGCGCCAGCCGCAACGCGGCGGCATCGCCCGCGCGGCGCATATCCTGCGCGGCGGCATGATCGATCAGCGTGTCCGACAGCGGAAAGAACCGCAGGTCCGTCGCGGCCGCCGGCAGGCCCGGCAGCATCAAGGCAAGCGCTTCACCCTCGGCGGCGAGCCGCCCGCGGAAGCCGGCTGGTGCGGGAAGTCGCGCCCGCGTTCCCTCGATGCGGCTCTCGGCCGCAGCATCGGCGACCGCCGCCGACGCAACCGGCAGGTCGAGCGTCAGCGTGCCTTCCTCGGGGATGCAGATCTTCTCGCAGACGAGCCAGGTCGCCGCCGCCTGCAGCGTCAGGCGCTCGCCGATCTTCGCCTCGGCCGGGACCGTGATCTCCACGGGCAGCAGGACCGTGCCCTCGAAGCCGAAATTGACCAGCGGCTCGACGGGGATCGCCTTCGGCGCGGGCCACTGGATCTCGCTCGCGGTCGCGCCCTGCGACAATGTCCAAGCAATCCGCGTCGGCTCGCCGGAATCGCCGGGATTGGCCCAGTAGGTGTGCCAGCCGGGCGCAATCTTCTGGACGAGCGCGACCTGGAAACGCTCACCCGGCGCCACGGCGTCGCGGCTGGAGAGCAGCGTCGCGGTCACCCGCGGGCTCGTCACGGCCGATGATTCCGCTGCCTGCGCGAGCCCGGGTGCCAGCACAGCGAGGGCCAGCACCACCGGGCGCCAGAGCTGTCGGGTGAGGGGGTAGGCCATGATCCGCGTCATCATCCTCTCGACTGGCCGCGATCAGTGACGGATCGCGGCCCTCAACGCCAATGACAAGGCAGTGAGGGTGATCCCCGCCCGGGCGATGGCCGGATCGCGGCCCATTCGTGGCCCGGGCCGGGACAAACCGGCGCGAGCCCCTATTGCGGGGTCAGCGGCAGCGGGCCGGACCCGCCGGCGGGTGGCGCCGGGCGCGGCCGGGCCGGACGTGGCGCGGCCTTCGCGGGTTCGTTCGTGAGACCCAGGCGCGCGCGGATGGAGGCGGCACGGGCCTCGGTCAGCCGCGCACCGCAGAAGCCGTATTGCCCCTCGCGCTGATAGGAGCGGCAGACCAGCTCCCGCTCGGCGGAGAAGCTCGCCTGCTCGCGCGTGATCGCGCGCTGCTCGAGCGCATCGGCCCGGGCGGTGAGCACGCGGTAGCCCTCGCGCACGGCGCGCTCGGCCGTGCTGCGGGCCGCCTCGATCTCCTTGGCGCGGGCAGCGAGGGTTCGGGCATCGGCCCCCCAGAGGCCGCGCGGGTCGATGCGACAGGCAGCGGCCTCGACGACGCAGGGCTGGGCCGGCTCGACGACGAGGAAGGCCCCGTCCAGCACGTCGAAGACGATCGGGCAGATCGGCGCCTCGAGCCGGTAGCGCGGCACGCCCGCGGGCCGGCCGAGCGCCGTGACCGGGACGGGCGTCTCGCCGAAGGACACCGCGCAGGGCTCGACCAGATTGCTGGACTGGAAGCCGTCCGCCGTCAGCTTGAGGCCATAACCGGCCGCCGTCTTCTCGAACACGGCTTCGCCGGGTCCGCCATTGTGGCGCAGCACGCGGCCGAGGATGGCGTCCTCGCCGGCCACCTTGATGGCGGGCATCGAGGGCGGGCGCGGCGCGGCAGGCGCGCCGCTTCCGGGCGGCGCCGCCTGTTGCGTGCCCGGCGCATTGAAGGGCTGCGCCCCAGGCAACTGCATCGGTTGCGCGAGCGCTCCCGGGACCCAACCGGCCCAGGCCAGAATCGCGACACGCAGGACGGGATGGAACGATCGGATCACGGAAAACCGGCTGAGAACGGGAATGGCCCATTTTGCATGAAATGCCCGGTCAGCGCGCGCAAGAGCACATGCGCAACACTCGGCTGCAATGAACGCCGTCAACCCTGTCGCCGAAAACGGCCGCCGGGGCGATTCTTAATCGGCTCGCCTGTCTTGCAAGGGCGGGAACCCCCTCCCTATATACGCCGCCAAGGGGCGGTTTCACGACCGTCGAACGTGGAATGCCGGTTCGTTCGCCGCGACAGGTGGGGGCGGGCCGGTCCATGGGCCGGGCTGGGGCGATCATCGTCGCAGGCCGGCGATCTGCTCAGTTCAAAAGGGATCCCCTCCATGGGTAAAGTCATCGGTATCGACCTCGGCACGACCAATTCCTGCGTCGCGGTCATGGAAGGCACGACGCCTAAGGTCATCGAGAACTCGGAAGGTGCGCGCACCACGCCGTCGATCGTCGCGATCACGGATGATGGCGAGCGCCTCGTCGGCCAGCCGGCCAAGCGCCAGGCCGTCACCAATCCGGAACGCACCTTCTTCGCCATCAAGCGCCTCATCGGGCGTACCTTCGAAGACCCGATGACGCAGAAGGACCTGAAGCTCGTTCCCTACAAGATCAAGAAGGCCTCCTCGGGCGACGCCTGGGTCGAGGCCGACGGCACCGACTATTCGCCGTCCCAGATTTCGGCCTTCACCCTAACCAAGATGAAGGAGACGGCGGAGGCCTATCTCGGCTCGTCCGTCACCCAGGCCGTCATCACCGTTCCCGCCTATTTCAACGACGCCCAGCGCCAGGCGACGAAGGATGCCGGCCGCATCGCCGGCCTCGAGGTGCTGCGCATCATCAACGAGCCGACAGCGGCCGCGCTGGCCTATGGCCTCGACAAGAAGCAGGCCGGCACGATCGCGGTCTATGACCTCGGCGGCGGCACCTTCGACGTGTCGATCCTCGAGATCGGCGACGGCGTCTTCGAGGTGAAGTCGACCAATGGCGACACCTTCCTCGGCGGCGAAGACTTCGACATGCGCCTGGTCGAGTACTTGGCGGACGAGTTCAAGCGCGAGCAGGGCATCGACCTGAAGAAGGACAAGCTCGCGCTCCAGCGCCTGAAGGAAGCTGCGGAGAAGGCCAAGATCGAGCTTTCGACCACGGCCCAGACCGAGATCAACCTGCCCTACATCACGGCCGATGCCTCGGGTCCCAAGCACCTCGCCATCAAGCTCTCGCGCGCCAAGTTCGAGAGCCTGGTCGACGATCTCGTCCAGCGCACGATCGAGCCCTGCAAGAAGGCGCTCAAGGATGCCGGGCTTTCGGCTGGTCAGATCGACGAGGTCGTCCTCGTCGGCGGCATGACCCGCATGCCGAAGGTGCAGGAGGTCGTGAAGCAGTTCTTCGGCAAGGAGCCGCACAAGGGCGTCAACCCGGACGAGGTCGTCGCCATCGGCGCCGCGATCCAGGCCGGCGTGCTGCAGGGTGACGTCAAGGACGTGCTGCTGCTCGACGTGACCCCGCTGTCGCTGGGCATCGAGACGCTGGGCGGCGTGTTCACGCGCCTGATCGACCGCAACACCACGATCCCGACCAAGAAGAGCCAGGTCTTCTCCACTGCCGAGGACAACCAGCAGGCGGTGACGATCCGGGTCTTCCAGGGCGAGCGCGAGATGGCGGCCGACAACAAGATGCTCGGCCAGTTCGACCTGATGGGCATCCCGCCCTCCCCGCGCGGCATGCCGCAGATCGAGGTGACCTTCGACATCGACGCCAACGGCATCGTCTCGGTGACCGCTAAGGACAAGGCCACCAACAAGGAGCAGCAGATCCGGATCCAGGCGTCCGGCGGGCTCTCCGAGGCCGACATCCAGAAGATGGTCAAGGATGCCGAGGCGAATGCGAGCGAGGACAAGAAGCGCCGCGAGCTCGTCGAGGCGAAGAACCAGGGCGAAAGCCTCGTGCATTCGACCGAGAAGTCGCTGAAGGACTATGGCGACAAGGTCTCCGCCGCCGACAAGACGGCGATCGAGACCGCGCTCGACGCTCTGAAGGCGGCTCTTACCGAGGACAACGCCGAGACCATCACGGCGCGGACCACGGACGTCATGCAGGCCTCGATGAAGCTCGGCGAGGCGATGTACGCCGCCAGCCAGGCTGAAGGCGCGGCCGAAGGCGAGCCTGCCGCTGCCGACGCCAAGAAGGAAGACGACGTCATCGACGCCGACTTCAAGGACGTCAGCGACGACAAGGGTGACAAGAAGAAGAGCGCCTGAGCGCTCTTCCTCCTCGACGACGACGTCATGGCCGGGCTTGACCCGGCCATCGCGTTACGGGATGGCGTCGTGACGCAACAATCTCGTCCGTGTTCGCAGCGCCACCGGCCAGGAGCCGGCGGCACTGCTGGCGAGGGCGAAGGGGCCGCTGTTTGATGTCCAAGCGCGACTATTACGAAATCCTCGGCGTCTCCAAGACCGCCAGCGAAGCGGAGCTGAAGAGCGCCTTCCGCAAGCTGGCGATGGGCTGCCACCCCGACAGGCACCCCGGCGACACGGCGGCCGAGGCCAAGTTCAAGGAGCTGAACGAGGCTTATCAGGTCCTGTCCGACAGCCAGAAGCGCGGCGCCTATGATCGCTATGGCCACCAGGCCTTCGAGCAGGGCGGCGGGGGCGGCGGCAATCCCGACTTCTCCGACTTCATGTCGGACATCTTCGATTCCTTCTTCGGCGATGCCCGCCGCGGCGGGCCGCGCAGCGCCAATGGACGCGAGCGCGGTGCGGACCTGCGCTACAACCTCGAGATCGGCCTGGAAGACGCCTTCGCCGGCAAGAACGCCTCGATCCGCGTGCCGACATCGATCGCCTGCGAGGTCTGCTCGGGCAGCGGCGCCAAGCCGGGCTCGAAATCGCGCCAGTGCCCGACCTGCGGCGGCCACGGCAAGGTGCGGGCCAACCAGGGCTTCTTCTCGGTCGAGCGGACCTGCCCGACCTGCTCGGGCCGCGGCGAGATCATCGACGACCCCTGCAAGAATTGCCATGGCGCCGGCCGCGTCACGCGCGAGCGCACGCTCTCGGTCAACATTCCGGCCGGTGTCGAGGACGGCACGCGCATCCGCCTCGCCGGCGAAGGCGAGGCCGGCCTTCGCGGCGGACCGGCTGGCGACCTCTACATCTTCCTGTCGATCCAGCCGCACGCGATCTTCCAGCGCGACGGGGCCGACCTGTTCTGCCGTGTTCCGATCGGCCTGGTGCAGGCGGCGCTGGGCGGCGAGATAGAGGTGCCGACGCTGACCGGCGAACAGGCCCGGGTGAAGATCCCCGAGGGCACGCAGACCGGCAAGCAGTTCCGCCTCAAGGGCAAGGGCATGAGCGTGCTGCGCTCGCGCGAGGTCGGCGACCTCTACATCCAGGTCGTGGTCGAGACGCCTCAGAAGCTGACCGCGCGCCAGCGCGAACTGCTGCAGGAGTTCGAGCGCGAGAGTTCGGGCGCGACGCATCCCGAGGCGGCGGGCTTCTTCGGCCGCGTCAAGGACTTCCTCGGCGGCATCGGCGGAACGGCTTGAGTCGCATCACGGCGGCAAGTACCGCCGGCTTGAACGCACAGCAAAACGGGCCGCCTTTCGGCGGCCCGTTCTTGGTCAGGCTCTGATCGAAATCAGGCCTTGTCGACCACTTTCTTGACGGCATCCTTGCCCTTGCCGAGCGCCTGCTGGGCCTCGCCCTTGCGCTCCTGAGCGAAGCCCTCGGCCTCGAGCTCGGGCTTGTCCATCGCCTTGCCGGCGGCCTGCTTGACGTTCCCGGCGGCCTCGTTGGCCATGCCCTTGACCTTGTCCATGGTGCTACCCATCGTCTTGATCCTTCTGTTGAAATTCGTGCCGCCCCCGCGGCGTCGTTTCAACAACCGGCGACCCTGCGGAAGGTTCCGGAGGAAAATCGCAAGCCTTCAGGGTGCGCTCGCTCGCCGCAGTTCGGCCATCGCCCGCAAGGCCGCAGCGGTGGCGTCGTCGGCCGGGAAGAAGGTTTCCAGCGCGAGCTCGGACAGGGTGATATCGACCGGCGTGCCGAAGACGGTGGTGGTCGAAGTGAAGGAGAGCACCTCCTCCCCGACGCGCAGCCGCAGCGGCACGGCGATGGCCGCCTCATCGGCCGGCGGCCCCGCATCGGGCTGCGCGGTGGGCGGCGCCGGGTAACCCAGCAGTTCCGCCAGCAGCTCGACCAGGACGGGATCGGCTCCGACGCGCACCTGCTGCCGCAGCCTCGCCACCAGATGGCCGCGCCATTCGGCCCAGTTGAGAACCGCCCCGGCGAGCCCGCCCGGATGCAGCGCGAGCCGCAGCACATTGACCGGCGGACGCAGCAGCTCGGCGTCCACGACCAGTGCCAGCAGCGGGCCGACCGCGGCATTGGCCGAGAGCAGCGTCCAGTGCCGGTCCACCGCCAGGGCGGGGCAGGGATCATGCCCTGCCAGAATGAGATCGACGGCGGATTTCGCGGCCTGCAGCGCCGGATCCTCCAGCGCCCGCTCCAGATAGACCGGTGCATAGCCCGCCGCGAGCAGCAGCGTGTTGCGCTCGCGCAGTGGCACGCCGAGATGCTCCGCCAGCAGCAGGACCATGTCGCGGCTGGGCTGCGAGCGCCCGCTCTCCACGAAGGAGAGATGCTTCTGCGAGATCTCCGCCTCGAGCGCGAGGTCGAGCTGGCTGAGACGGCGCTGCTGACGCCAGTCGCGAATGAGGGGGCCGATGGCTGCACTGCGGTGGCTGTTCATGGGGGCACGCTACCCAGCCTCCGGCGCGGTTCCAATTACCTCGCGCTTAATCGACCGCCCGTCCTGAGCCGGTCACCCTGTCTCCATCCAAGCCGAGGCGTACCCGCGACGCCTCTCACCAGGGAGACCCCGATGACCATGATCCAAGCCTCACCGCTGCTGCGCGGCGCGCTCGCGCTCGATGCCGCCGCCTGCGCCGGCATGGGCGGGCTGCTCAGCCTCGCAGCCGCGCCGCTCTCGCCGTTGCTCGGCCTGCCCGAGCCCCTCCTGCGAGGCGCAGGCCTGCTGCTGCTGCCCTGTGCGGCGCTGCTGGCCTGGCTCTCCCGCCGGCCGGAGCTGCCCCGTCTGGCGGTTCTCGCCGTGATCGGCGTCAACCTGATGTGGATTGCCGACAGCCTGCTGCTGCTGGCGGGCGGATGGTTCGCGCCGACCGGGCTCGGCATCGCCTTCGTGCTCGCCCAGGCCGGTGCCGTCCTCGCCCTGACCATGGCCGAGACCGTCGGTCTCGGGCGGTCGGTCCGGCACGGCGCGCCCGCCTGAGCCGGGTCGCCTCTTACGAAAAAGCCCCGGATGCTCGTCGCATCCGGGGCAGGCGCCTGGCAAGATCAGAGCCAGGTGGGGAGGAAGGGATTACCAGCCGGCGAGCACGTTGCCCTTGAAGCGCTCGGCGACGAAGGCCTTGATCTCCGGCGACTGATAGGTCTCGACCAGCGTCTTGACCCAGGGCTTGTCCTTGTCGGCGGAGCGCACGGCGATGACGTTCACATAGGGCCCCTTGGGGTCCTCGCGCAGGATCGCCGAAGTCGGCTCGATCTTGGCATCGACGGCATAGTTGGTGTTGATCGCGGCGGCGGCGACATCGGCCAACGTGCGCGGGGTCTGCGCCGCCTCGACCTCGATGATCTTCAGCTTCTTGGGGTTGGCCACGATGTCGATCGGACCCGGCTTGAAGCCGACACCGTCCCTCAGCTTGATCACGCCCTTGTCCTGCAGCAGCAGCAGCGAGCGGCCGCCATTGGTCGGGTCGTTCTGGATCGCGATCGAGGATCCGTCCGGCACATCGGCCCAGCTCTTGTACTTGGACGAGTAGATGCCGAGCGGGAAGTTCACGGTCAGGCCGACGCTGACCAGCTTGAAGCCGCGGTCCTTCACCTGATTGTCGAGATAGGGCTGGTTCTGGAAGGAGTTGGCTTCCAGCTCGCCGGCGTCGAGCGCCTGGTTCGGCACGACATAGTCGGAGAACTCGATGATCTTGAGGTCGATGCCCTTGGGCGCGAGCAGGGGCTTCACCTTCTCCAGGATTTCGGCGTGGGGGCCGGGCGAGACGCCGATGCGGACGACCTGCGGGGCCTGGGCGAGGGCCGGGACGGCGAGGGTAAGCGCGGCGAGAGCGGTCGCGGCCAGGGCGTTGCGGCGGGTGATGGCGGTCATGCGGTCAGTTCCTTCTTCGACAAGGTGATTTCGAGTTCAAATGACGGGTCATCCCGGGCGAAGCGAAGCGCAGACCCGGGATCCATTCCGGAGCGTTCGTCGGTCAGGGTCAGGAATGGGTCCCGGGTCTCCCTTCGGTCGCCCGGGACGACGGCGCACGACTTCAGGCCTGTTCAGGCGTGGCGCAGGCGCTTGTTGAGCCGGCGGGCGAGACGGTCGCCGATGGTCTGGACGGTCTGGACGAGCACGATGAGAACGGCGACGACGGCGGCCATGACCTCGGGCATAAAACGCTGGTAGCCATAGCGGATGCCGAGGTCCCCCAGCCCGCCGCCACCGACCGCGCCGACCATGGCCGAGAAGCCGATCAGGCTGACGATGGCCAGCGTCAGGCCGAGCGCGATGGCCGGCAGTGCCTCGGGCACCAGCACCTTGCGGACGATCTGCAGCGGCGTCGCGCCCATGGCGCGGGCGGCCTCGACGAGGCCCTGATCGACCTCGCGGATCGCGCCCTCGATCAGGCGGGCGATGAAGGGCGTCGCGGCCACGGTCAGCGGCACGATCGCGGCGTTGGTGCCGATCGAGGTGCCGGCGATCAGCCGGGTGAAGGGGATGATCGCAACGACGAGGATGATGAAGGGCGTCGAGCGCGTGGCGTTGACGAGCGTGCCGAGCAGCGTGTTGACGACTGGGGCAGCGAAGAGTTCGCCACGCTTGCTAGTGGCGAGGAAGACGCCGAGCGGCAGGCCGAGCACCGTGCCGAGACCCGCCGCGATCGCCACCATCTGCAGCGTGTCGAGTGTCGCCTGCCCGATCAGGGCCAGGATCTGGGGCGAGATGATCTCAGGAAACATGGCCGATGACCTCCGCCTTGAGTTCGAGGCTGTTGAGCGCGCCGAGCACGGCGGCGAGCTCCGGCTCGCGGGTCGGCACCGAGACCAGCAGGCTGCCGAAGGGCTTGCCGGCGATGGCGTCGATGCGGCCGGCGAGGATGTTGACGTCGACACCGATGGTGGAACTGAGCCGGCTGATGACCGGCGCGGTGGCGTTCTCACCCGTGAAGGTGATGCGCAGCACGGTCTGGTCGCCCGGCTGGGCTTCCTTGCGGATGCGCCCCTCCAGATAGGCCGGCAGCTCGACGCCGGTGACCGCCTCGACGAAACGGGCCGTGGTCTCGTGCTGCGGACGCGTCAGCACCGAGAAGACGTCGCCCTCCTCGACGATGCAGCCGTCCTCGATCACCGCCACCCGGTCGCAGATCTCCTTGATGACCGGGATTTCGTGGGTGATCAGCAGGATGGTGATGCCAAGCTCGCGGTTAACCTGTCGCAACAGCGCCAGGATCGACTTCGTCGTCTCGGGGTCGAGGGCCGAGGTGGCCTCGTCGCAGAGCAGCACCCGCGGGTCCGTTGCCAGCGCACGGGCGATGCCGACGCGCTGCTTTTGGCCGCCCGAGAGCTCGGCGGGATAGCGCCCGCGCTTGTCGGCGAGGCCGACGAGATCGAGCAGCCGCGCGACCTTGTCCTCGATCTGCGGCTTCGGCGTGCCGGCGATCTCCAGCGGCAGGGCGACATTGTCGAAGACCGTGCGCGAGGAGAGCAGGTTGAAGTGCTGGAAGATCATGCCCGTCGCGCGACGACGGCTGCGCCAGCCGGCCTCGGTGAGGCCGGTAACGTCCTCGCCCTCGATCAGCAGGCGGCCAGAGGTCGCCCGCTCCAACCCGTTGACGAGCCGGATCAGCGTCGACTTGCCGGCGCCCGAGCGGCCGATCACGCCGACGACCGCGCCCTTGGGCACGTCGAGATCGATGCCGGAGAGCGCCGCGACGGCGCCCTGCCCGTCCCGAGAGGGATAGGTCTTGCCGATCTGCGCGAAGCGGATGATCGGCGGGGCCGGGTCCGGTGCGGGCGGTGAAGCGACGCGGAAGGCGTCGGGCTTGATGGGGGCGTTCATCATGACCTCGGAGAGAGCCCGACCAGGGCGGGCGCGTGTTCGTGCGGGTTCATCGGCTGTGTCAGGACGCCATGGCCCAGCCGCGCCCGCGGCGGCTGCCGGCGAGCTGCCTCGCAGCGCGCTCGGCAGCGCCGGGCGTGGCAAAGCGATGGCCCTCCAGCGCGTCGAAGGCGGAGGCGGCCGATATGAAGGTGAAGAAGCGCTCTTCGCCACGCCGGCTGACGAGACCGGCCTGGGTCTCGCCGATCTCGATGACATAGGCCTGCTGGCTGCGCGGCGGCAGGCCCTGCT
The DNA here is from genome assembly GCF_040546595.1 of Bosea sp. OAE506. Classification (NCBI taxonomy): domain Bacteria; kingdom Pseudomonadati; phylum Pseudomonadota; class Alphaproteobacteria; order Hyphomicrobiales; family Alloboseaceae; genus Allobosea; species Allobosea sp. OAE506. The sequence continues at coordinate 733,894 of NZ_JBEPOB010000001.1, forward strand.
CGGGCCGGCCGGCGCCGTAAAGACTGGCATTCATGACGGGACTCCCGCCGCATCCGCGGCGCTGCTGGACATCTGGGCTTTCGGAAAGCTCGCCTTGCGAGCGTCTCGACGGTCAGAGTCGACAGCGACAGGATTCGGTGCGGGGGCTGGCGGGACGCAGGGTCGCTTCGGTCATGTTCGTCTCCTATCGATGGAGCCCACGACCGCGTCGTGGCGCTTTAGCGTTTGGTGACGCGGCGCAAGCTGCTCGCTCAAATCCCCGCGACCACCGGCAAAGCCGATGACGACCCCAAAATGCGACGCGACGTCCTGTTTGTCAACTCTATCGTTCTTTTAAAGAAACGAGCCGGGCGAGAGCCGCGTGTTGCGGAGCCCCGGCAACGGAGAAGATTTTTCTCCATGCGCGCATGTTCTCCGCCTCGCACCGTGACGTCGCGGCATGACAGCCCGCCCCGCACGGTGCTAGGACACGACGGCCCCGGTTCAGGAACGCTCGCTTTGCCCGCCTCCCGCTCCATCCTGCTGATCATCGGCGGCGGCATCGCCGCCTACAAATGCCTGGAGCTGATCCGGCGGCTCAAGGATCGCGGCATCGCCACGCGCTGCATCCTGACCAAGGCCGGTGAGCAGTTCGTCACGCCGCTGGCAGTGTCCTCGCTCGCCGGCGAGCGCTGCTTCACCGATCTGTTCTCCCTGACGGACGAGGCCGATATCGGCCATATCGCGCTGTCGCGCTCGACCGACCTGCTGGTGGTTGCGCCCGCCACCGCAGACCTGATCGCCAAGATGGCGAACGGGCTCGCCAACGACCTCGCCTCCACGGCGCTGCTGGCGACCGACAAGCGCGTGCTGATCGCGCCGGCCATGAACCCGCGCATGTGGCAGCACCCGGCAACGCGCCGGAACATGGCGCAGCTCGAAAAGGACGGCGTGCTCGTCGTCGGCCCCAATTCCGGCGCCATGGCCGAGCGCGGCGAAAGCGGCGTCGGCCGGATGGCGGAGCCCGCCGAAATCATCACTGCCATCGAGCTCGCTTTGGCCGGCGATGCGGCGAAGCCCCAGCGCGCCATCGGCTTTCTCGGCCGCCTCCCCGGTGCCGCCGACGGGCCCGGGGCCGCTGGCAGGGCAGCATGTGCTGGTGACATCGGGCCCGACGCATGAGGCGATCGACCCCGTGCGCTATATCGCCAACCGTTCCTCGGGCAAGCAGGGCCACGCCATCGCGGCGGCGGCGGCAGCAGCGGGCGCGCGCGTCACCCTCGTCTCGGGACCGGTCACCCTGCCCGATCCCGAAGGGGTCGAGACGGTGCATGTCGAATCGGCCCGCGAGATGCTCGCCGCGGTCGAGGCCGCACTGCCGGCGCAGATCGCGGTCTTCGCGGCCGCCGTCGCCGACTGGCGGGTCGCGGCGGAAGCACCAGAGAAGATGAAGAAGGATGGCGGCGCGCTGCCGCCGCTCGCACTGATCGAGAACCCCGACATTCTCGCCACGATCGCGCACCGACCCGAAGGGCGGCCGGCGCTGGTCGTCGGCTTCGCCGCCGAGACGGAGAACGTCGTCGCCCATGCCCAGGCCAAGCTCGCCAGGAAGGGCTGCGACCTGATCGTCGCCAACGATGTCGGCGGCACCGGCGTGATGGGCGGCGACGCCAACACCGTGCATCTGGTGACTCGGGACGGCATCGAGAGCTGGCCGACGCTGGCCAAATCCGAGGTCGCCACGAGGCTCGTCGGCCATCTCGCGCGGCTGGCCGCGGCCCGGCCCAGCGCATGAGCGGACCGGTCGAGGTCGCCTTCCAGCGACTGGCGCATGCGACGGGACTGCCGCTGCCGGCCTATGAAAGCGCCGGTGCGGCGGGCATGGATCTGCCGGCGGCGCTTGCCGAGGGCGAGGTCCTGACGCTGGCGCCGGGCGCGCGCACGCTGGTCCCCACCGGCTTCTGCCTGCTTCTTCCCGCGGGCTACGAGGCGCAGGTGCGACCCCGCTCCGGGCTCGCCGCCCGCCATGGCGTCACGGTTCTGAACGCGCCGGGCACGGTCGACAGCGACTATCGCGGCGAGATCAAGGTCATCCTGATCAATCACGGACAAGAGCCCTTCCCGATCCGGCGGGGCGACCGTATCGCGCAGCTCGTCGTTGCGCCGGTCTCGCAGGTCGTCGCGCGCGAGGCGGCCGTTCTGCCCGACACCGAACGCGGCGCGGGTGGCTTCGGCTCCACCGGCGTCTCCCGCTCCCACCCCCTTCCCGCCTCCCCCCCAGCGGATCATCCGGCATGATGCTTCTTTCCCGGCGCAGCCAGCTCGCCATCGCCGCCGTCGTTGACATAGCCCTGCATGCCCGCCCCTCCCCGGTGGCGGCGAAGCTCCTGGCCGCGCGCCACGATCTGCCGCCGCGCCATCTGGAGACGCTGCTGCAAGCCCTCGTGCGTGCCGGCATCCTCAAGGGCGTGCGCGGCCCGCGCGGCGGCTACGAACTGGCCCGCGAGCGGCGACGGATCACGGCCGGCGACATCGCGCGCGCCGCGATGCAGGAGACCGGCGATGACGGCCTTGGACCGGCGCCTCATTCGCGGCTGGTGGACGATGTCATCGGCCCCGAGGTGCAGCGGGCCTCGCAGGCCTTCCTCGCGGTTCTCGACGACGTCACCATCGAGGAACTCTGCCACCGCGCGCTGGTCGCGGGCAGTCTGCCCACCGCCGAAGCAAGGGCTGATTTCACGATCTGATTTTGTTATTCATCCATTTTATCGACATCGAGTGTGAAATCTCCTAGTCTCGCGACAACCCGCCGGCCTGCAAGCCGGCGCAGCAGGAGCATCCGATGACCGAGGCAGCGCGCGTACAGAATTCCGCCCAGGGCAAGGCGCCCGGGCGCGGCCGCATCTACAACTCCATCACCGACACGATCGGCGACACGCCGCTGGTCAAGCTCAACCGGTTGCCGGCCGAGCGCGGGGTCAAGGCGACGATCCTGGCCAAGCTCGAATTCTTCAACCCGATCTCGAGCGTCAAGGACCGCATCGGCGTCAATATGATCGATGCTCTGGAGGCGTCCGGCACGCTGAAGCCGGGCGGCACGCTGATCGAGCCGACATCGGGCAACACCGGCATCGCGCTCGCCTTCGTCGCCGCGGCGCGCGGCTATCGCCTGATCCTGGTGATGCCGGAGACGATGTCGCTGGAGCGGCGCAAGATGCTGGCGCTGCTCGGCGCCGAGCTCGTGCTGACGCCGGGGCCCGGCGGCATGCGCGGCGCGGTGGCGCGAGCAGAGGAGCTCAAGGCCGAGATCCCGGGCTCGATCATCCCGCAGCAGTTCGAGAACCCGCACAACCCGGAGATCCACCGCAGGACGACGGCCGAGGAGATCTGGAACGACACGCAGGGCAAGGTCGACATCTTCGTCTCCGGCGTCGGCACGGGCGGCACCATCACCGGCGTCGGCCAGGTGCTGAAGGCCAAGAACCCGGGCGTGAAGATCGTCGCCGTCGAGCCGGAGGATTCGCCCGTGCTGTCGGGCGGCGCGCCCGGTCCGCACAAGATCCAGGGCATCGGCGCCGGCTTCGTGCCTGGCATCCTCGACCGCTCGGTGATCGACGAGGTCGTGACCGTCGGCAACCAGACCTCCTTCGAGACCTCGCGGGCGCTGGCCAGGAGCGAGGGCATTCCCGGCGGCATCTCGTCGGGTGCCGCCATCGCGGCGGCGCTCGAAGTCGGCGCGCGGCCGGAGAATGCCGGCAAGACGATCGTGGTGATCATCCCCTCCTTCGCCGAGCGCTACATCTCAAGCGCGCTGTTCGAAGGGCTCTGACGGCCGACCCGTCCGACCTTCCCAAGGACGACGAAGGCCCGGCCTGTGCGCCGGGCCTTTTTTTGCGCCCGGACTCAGTCGCGCTTGGGGAAATGCAGGGCGATGCGGGTGCCGGGCCGTGCGGCGCCGGGCGCGAGCGGCGCGGCGGCCATCGTCGCCTGCATGCTGCGCAGCAGGCTGGCGAGAACGGTCTGGCCGAGGCCCTTGGCCTCGATCTCGGCGGGCATCCCGACGCCGTCATCCTCGACCGTCAGAGCGAGCGCCGGCCCGTCATCGCCCATCGGGGCTTCGAAGCGGATGACGATGCGGCCCGGCCTGCCATCGGCGAAAGCGTGCTTGATGGCGTTGGTGACGAGCTCGTTGACGATCACCACGAAGGAGACCGCGTCGCGGCCGGGCAGGCGGATGTCGTCCATGGCGAGCGCGATCTCGATCGGCCGACCTTCCGCCGCCTTGCCGATCTCGGCCAGCAGATCCTCCATATAGGGGCGGGCTTCGATCTCGTCGGTGTCGAGATCGAGGCGCAGGCGGCGCTGCCCGGCAGCGATGGCCTGGATGCGGGACTGCGCCTGCTGGAGTGCGGTGCGGACCGCGGGTTCCCGGCTCTGCCGGCTCTGGACGCTGAGAAGCGCCGAGACCATGGCGAGGTTGTTGCCGACGCGGTGATTGACGTCCCGCAGCAGGGCCTCGATGCGCAGGCGCTCGTTCTCGAGCTCGCTCGTCCGCTCGCCGATCAGGCGCTCCAGCTCGGCATTGCTCTCGGCCAGCGAGATGCTCCGCCGCTGACGGATCCGCAATTGCTGCCAGGCGGCGAAGGCGAGCCCGGCCAGTGCAACGACGATGCCGACGCTGGCGAGCAGGCGACGCCGCTCCTCGTTGCGGTTCAGCGAGACCAGCCGGACATTCTCGGCATGCTGGATCTGCTGGACGAGGTCGCGCAGGGCGTCCATCGCGCCGATGCCCTTGCCCTGCCGGATCACGGCCAGCGCCTCGGGCTGCCGGCCGGCCCGCATCAGAGCCACCGTCGAATCCAGTTCGTCGAGCTTGCGCTGCAATTGCTCGCGCAGCGAGGCGACACGCTTCTGCTGATCGGGATCGTCGGCGACCAGCCGATCGAGCGTCTCCAGCGCGGGCAGGACGGCGCCCCGGCCTTCCGTGAACGGCTGCAGATAGCTCGCCAGCCCCGTCAGCAGATAGCCGCGCTGGCCGGTCTCGGTGTCGCGCAGATGGCCGAGGAAGCGTTCGGCATGCTCGCGGACGGCAATGGCCCGGCTGACGCGCTCGGCCGTGTTCTGGGCCTGGAGATTGATCCAGGCCGCCAGCAACACCGCCACGGCGACCACACCGATCGCGACCACGGTCGTGGTGGCAGAGCGCAACCGCGCTCTGAGGGCCGGGATCACGGGAATCAAGAAGCGTGTGCGGGGCCTCGCCTGAATCGACATACGCTCCGTCTTAGCGGGCAGGACCCGGCAGCCCTACATCAAATGACATGCGGGCCGCTCAGGCGTCGCCGGCCTCGTCATCGCCGCCGGTGAAGAACTGCCGCCCGAGCAGGGCGCCGAGCACGACGACACCGCCGACGAGCGCCACGCGCAGACCCTTCTTCGACGTCAGCCCGGAGCCGAGCAGCTTGGCAGCCAGAGGTGCCGCGACGAGGGCGGTGGCCGCCATCGGGCGTGCCGGCCGCGGGCGGTTCTTCACATAGAAGCCGATCGCGATCGCCAGAAGCCCCGCCACGAACAATCCGCCCGCCACGAAGAGGCTGGCCTCGACCGAGCCGTAGCGCAGGGCCAGGGCCGTGTGCAGGGCGGCGACCAGATAGCCGCCGGCGCAGAGCATGAGGAGGACGCCGAACCCGAGGAGGACGGCGACCGTGACGTTACGACGGACCGCGCCGGAGATTTCTCCGGCGATATAGGCCCCGATGCCCCCGAGCATGACGTCAGCGCGCCGAGAGGAAGCCGACGAACAGGCCGACAGCGGCGGCCAGCCCGAGCGCGCGCAGCGGACGCTCGCGGATTTCCTCCTCGATCAGGCGCTGGAGTTCGGTGGCCTGCTCCTTGGCGACGTCGGCCATGCGGTCGGTGTCGACGCCGACCGAGCGGAGCTTCTCGCCGACGGTTGCGACGAGATCCTCGGCCCCGCGGGTCAGGCTCTCCTCGATGGCGCCGGCCTCGCGCTTGACCTTGGTGGCCGCGGAGCGGGCCTCGCCGGCGATATCCTCGGCGCCGGCGACGACCTCGTCCTTGACGCGCTGGGCGGAGGCGGCGGCCTGGCGCTTAGCGGAAGTGGTGGTGTTGGCCATGTCGCTCATCCTGTCCTTGCCTTGTTCTCTGTGATCGATCGCGCATGCAGCGGGCAGCGCCGCCCGGCGTCGGACCGTTCGATATCCGGCCCAACGCAGAGGCTGCCCCGGTGTTCCCTGCCGCCGATCAGGCGGGAGCCGGTGCCTGCTCCTCGGCCTGGGCGGCGCGATAGCGGGCGAACTCTTCCTGCGCCACCATGGCGACGAGCAGGATCGGAGTCGAGAGGACCGCACCGACCGGGCCCCAGAGCCAGAGCCAGAAGATGAAGCCGATGAAGACGAGGAAGGGCGACACCGTCAGCCGGCTGCCGACGTAGACCGGCGTGATCGCATTGCCCTCGATCAGGTGGATGACGAAATAGGCCGCCGCCGGCCACAGCGCCGCCAGCACGGAGGGGGCGTCGATCAGCGCGCCTGCGAAGATCGTGACGGTGACGATGATGGGGCCGATGAAGGCGAGATAGTTGAGGACGAAGGCCAGCGCCCCCCAGAAGACGGGGTAGGGCAGCCCCGCCAGCCAGGCGATGCCCATGGTCAGCAGGCCCATGCCGAGATTGATCAGCGTCACCAGCGCGAAATAGCGCGCGACGCGGGATTCGATCTCCTGGAAAAAAGCGCCGGCGGATTTCCGGGCACCGCGGCCGAGGCAGAGCCGCAGCGCACGGGCCTTGAGATGGCGGCGGGTGGCCAGCCAGAAATACACCGTCGCGACGAAGATCAGCATGCCGCCGGCGATGGCCGAGGAGGACATGGCGAGGTCGAGCAGCGGGTTGCCCTGCGAGACGCTGAGTTCGTCGCCGCTTTTGCCCATCAGCGAGCCGATCGCGGCCTTGGCATCGTCCATCATGACGAAGATGCCGGCGAGCTTGGTCTTGAGCGCCGCGACCATGGCGGGCCCCTGGTCACTCCAGCCGGCGACGGGCACGGCCAGTACCATGATGGCGGAGACGATCACCGACAGGAAGGCGAGCACCACGATGGCCGCCGCCAGATGCTGCGGCACGCTGCGGCGCACGAGCGCGTCCACCGCCGGCCCGAGAACCAGTCCGAAGATGATGCCTGCCGTGATCGGCAGAGCGATGACCTTGGTGAGATAGAGCGCCGCGGTGGCGAGGATGACGAAGATGCCGATGATCGTGTAGCGGACGATGAGATCGTGCTCGGACGGCGTAACGTCCTCGTTGAGATCCTCGACCTCCGGTTCCGCCATATAGCGCGGGAACGGCTTCCAGGCAGATGTCGTGAGCATGACTTCGGTTCCGACGCGCGGCTGCGCCCCCCGGCGCGTGCGCAGTCTCAACGTCAGTTCGCCGGGGAAGGTTCCGTCAGTGGGCCTCGTCCCAGTTGCCCGCCGCGCGGGCATCGACCTGCAGCGGAACCCGCAGCTGAACCGCCGGATGCGGTGCCTCGACCATGACCTTGGTGATCACCGGCAGCGCCGCCTCGACCTGCGCGTCGGGCACCTCGAAGACGAGTTCGTCATGCACCTGCAGCAGCATGCGAACATCGAGCCGGGCCGCCGCCAGCGCGTCCTCCATGCGGATCATGGCGCGGCGGATGATGTCGGCCGCCGAGCCCTGGATTGGCGCGTTGATCGCCTGGCGCTCGACGAAGGCGCGCTCGGAGGGGTTCTTCGAGGCCACCGCCGGGAAGTGGCAGATCCGCCCGAAGATGGTCTCGACATGGCCGTTGGCGCGCACGAAGGTCTTGGTCTGCTCCATGTAGTCGCGAATGCCGGGGAAGCGCTCGAAATACTTGCGGATATAGGCGCTCGCCTCCTCGCGACCGATGCCGAGCTGGTTGGCGAGGCCAAAGGCCGAGATGCCGTAGATGATGCCGAAATTGATCGCCTTGGCGCGGCGGCGGACCTCGCTCGGCATGCCCTGCACGGGCACGCCGAACATCTCGGATGCCGTCATCGCGTGGATGTCGATGCCATCCGCGAAGGCCTGCCGCAGCTGCGGGATCTCGGCGATGTGGGCGAGCAGGCGCAGCTCGATCTGGCTGTAATCGGCCGAGACGAGCTTGTAGCCCTTCTCCGCGACGAAGGCCGTGCGGATCTTGCGGCCGGCCTCGGTGCGGATCGGAATGTTCTGCAGATTGGGCTCGGAGGAGGAAAGCCGGCCGGTCGTCGTCGCCGCCAGCGCGAAGGAGGTGTGCACGCGCTGCGTCTGCGGGTTCACATAGGCCGGCAGCGAGTCGGTATAGGTCGATTTCAGCTTGGAGAGCTGGCGCCATTCCAGAATCTTGGAGGGCAGCGGGTGGCCCTGCTCGGCCAGTTCCTCGAGCACGCCGGCGCCGGTCGCCCATTGGCCGGTCGCGGTCTTCTTGGCGCCCGATAGCCCCATCTTGCCGAAGAGGATGTCGCCAAGCTGCTTGGGTGAGCCGATCGTGAATTTCTCGCCCGCGATCTCGTAGATCTCGTCCTCCAGCCGCGCCAGCGACTGGGCGAAATCGCCCGAGAGGCGCGACAGGATCTGCCGGTCGATCGAGATGCCATGCGCCTCCATGCGGGCGAGCACGGCGATCAGCGGGCGCTCCAGCGTCTCGTAGACGGTGGTGCGGCCTTCTGCGGCGAGGCGCGGCTTCAGGGTGCGCCAGAGCCGCAGCGTGACGTCGGCATCCTCCGCAGCGTAGTCCGTCGCCTTGTCGAGCGCGACCTTGTCGAAGGTGACCTGCGCCTTCCCCGTCCCGGCCACCTGCCCGAAGGTGATCGTCTCATGGCCGAGATGCAGCTCGGAGAGGCGGTCCATGCCGTGGCTGTTGTTGCCCGCATCGAGCGCATAGGAGATCAGCATCGTGTCGTCGATGGGGGCGACGTCGACGCCGTAGCGCTTGAGCAAAACGAGATCGTATTTGAGGTTCTGGCCGATCTTGACCACGCCGGGGTCGGTTAGCAGCGGCTTCAGCGCCGCCAGCGCCTGATCCAGCGGGATCTGCCCTTCCAGCATGCCGCCGCCGAAGAGATCCGTGCCGCCGCGATGCTGCAGGGGGATGTAGCAGGCCTTGCCGGGCGCGACGGCCAGCGAAATGCCGACGAGATCGGCCTGCATCGGATCGATCGCGCTGGTTTCGGTATCGATCGCGACATGGCCGGCTTCAAAGGCTGCAGCGACCCAGCGCTCCAGCGAAGCGAGATCGCGAACGCAGTCATAGCCCGTGCGGTCGATCTTGGCCGCCAGCGCCTCGCCCTTGCGGGCGGCGGCGAGATCGGCCGGCTTCAACCAGCCCTCGCCTCCGGTGGTGGAGACCGGCTGGGTCACGGCCGCCCGGGCCATCTCGGCAACCGACGGGGCCTCCCCGGCTGCATCGGCACCGACATGGAGCGCCTTGAGCTCGGCCGCGCGCGTGCCGCCCGGCGCCAGATCGGCATCGGCGTCGATCGCGGCGACATCGGCCTCATAGGCTTCGCCGACGCGCTTGGTGATGGTGGTGAACTCCATCGCCTTGAGGAAGGCGACGAGCCGGACGGGATCGGGCTGGCCGAGCGTCAGGTCTTCGAGCGGCGTCTCGACCACGACATCGTCGACCAGCGAGACGAGCTTGTGGGAGATGCGGATCTTCTCGACAATCTCGGGATTGGTCAGGGTCTCCCGGCGCTTGGGCTGCTTGATCTCGCCGGCGCGGGCCAGCAGCGTGTCAAGATCGCCATATTCGCCGATGAGCTGGGCCGCGGTCTTGATGCCGATGCCGGGCGCGCCGGGGACATTGTCGGTGGCGTCGCCGGCCAGCGCCTGAACGTCGGTGACCTTGTCCGGCATGACGCCGAAATACTCGACGACCTCTGGCTCGCCGATCCTGCGCTCGGCGCGGAAGCCCGCACCCTTCTTGGCGTCGCCGGAGGCGGGGTCGTACATCGCCACGCCCGGACGGACGAGCTGCATCAGATCCTTGTCGGCCGAGACGATCAGCACGTCGGCGCCGGCCTCGCGCGCCTGTTTTGCATAGGTCGCGATCAGGTCGTCGGCCTCGTAGACATCCTGCTCGACCGGCAGCAACCCGAAGGCGCGCACCGCCTCGCGCATCAGCGGAAACTGCGGGATCAGGTCCGGCGGCGGGTCCGAGCGATTGCCCTTGTAGGCGGGGTAGATCGCCTTGCGGAAGGAGTTCTCGGACTTGTCGAAGACAATGGCGAGGTGGGTCGGGCGGACCCCGAGCACGCCCTCGCGCACGAACTGGAAGAGCTTGGTGGCGAAAAGCCGCACCGCGCCGGAGGGCAGACCGTCCGAGCGGACATTGTATTTCCGGTCCTGGTTGATCGACTGGAAATAGGCCCGGAAGATGAAGTTGGAGCCGTCGACCAGGAAGAGGTGGTCGCCGGGCTTCAGGGCGGGGGCTGCGGCGGTACCGGCGGCGGTTTTGGCTGTCTCGCTCATGGCGCGGACCATAGTGGTCCGGCGTAACCTGTGTCCATCGGCGCGGGCGGCCGATCCGCAAGATGCTGTCAGGAGCGGGACCGCCTCATGAGGCGGCCCCGCCCGCTGATCAGAGCGCGGCGCGCTTGTCGGTTTTGGCGACGCGCGCCAGCAGATAGTCGACCTCGGTCTTCGCCAGGGCGCTGATCGCCGAGCCCGGCTTGCGCTGGGCGTCGCTGGCGAGAATGCCGCGCTTCATCAGCGTGTATTTGCGGACCGCGAGGCCGGCGCCGAGCTGCTGCTCGTAGCGCAGCAGCGGCAGATGCGCGTCGAAGATGTCATGCGCCTCGTCGCGCTTGCCGGCCTTCTGCAGCTTCACGACGTCGATCAGCAGCTCCGGGAAGGCGTAGCCGGTCATCGCGCCGTCGGCGCCGCGCTCCATCTCGAAATCGAGGAAGAGGCCGCCATTACCGGTGAGGATCGAGATCGGGCGCAGGCTGCCCTCCTTCTGGAACTTGCGCAGGGTCGAGATCTTCTCGAGCCCCGGCCAGTCCTCGTGCTTGAGCATGACGCAGGAGGGGTTGTCGGTGACGATCTTGCGGATCACGGCCGGCGTCATCACCACCGAGAGCGTCAGCGGATAGTCCTGGATGACGAAGGGGATGTCGGTGCCGATCGCCTCGACGGCCTGGGCGTAGTAGCCGGTGATCTGGTCATCGGTGCGCAAGCTCGGCGGCGGCGCGATCATGACGCCGGCGGCGCCGAGTTCCATAGACTGGCGCGCCAGGGTGCGCATGGCGGCGAAGCCCGGCGCCGAGACGCCGACGATGACCGGCTTGCCCGGCATGCCGGCCACAGCCGTCTTGACGATGCGCAGGGATTCCTCCGGCTCGAGCTTGGGCGCCTCGCCCATGATGCCGAGCACCGTCGTGCCGTCCGAGCCGATCTCGTCATAGAAGGCGAAGAGCTTCTCGGTGGAGCCCCAGTCGACCGAGCCGTCGGGGTTGAACGGGGTCGGCGCGATCGGGAAGACGCCAGCGGCGTCGGCGGTCAGGGTCATGGACACGGCTTTCCTGCGAAAGGGGAACGGGTTGCGGCGCCTCAGGCGATCCGCGTGCGGACGGTGCCGACGCCGGCGATCTCGCCTTCGAGCACGTCGCCACGGACGACCGCGGCGACGCCTTCGGGCGTTCCGGTGAAGATCAGGTCGCCCGGGGCGAGTTCGACCAGCCCGGAGAGATAGGAAATCGTCTCGGGCACGTTCCAGATCTGCTTGGCGAGGTCGGAGCTCTGGCGCGGCACGCCGTTGACCACGAGCTCGATCTTGCCGGCGGCCGGATGGCCGATCTGGCTGGCGGGGGCGATCTCGCCGACCGGACCGGAGAGGTCGAAGCCCTTGGCCATGTCCCAGGGGCGGCCGGCCTTCTTGGCGGCGGCCTGGAGATCGCGGCGCGTCATGTCGAGGCCCGCGGCATAGCCGAAGACATGGGCGAGCGCGTCGGCCTCGGCGATGTCCTTGCCGCCGGTCCCGATGGCCACGACCAGCTCCATCTCGTGATGGAGGTCAGCGGTCTTGGTCGGATAGGGCGTGTCGGCACCGTTGATGACCAGCGCATCGGCGGGCTTGCTGAAGAAGAACGGCTCCTCGCGATCGGGATCGCCACCCATCTCGCGGGTGTGTTCGGCATAGTTGCGGCCGACGCAGAAGACGCGGCGCACCGGGAACATCCCGCCGCCCGCCACCGGCACGGCCGTCACCGCCGGCGGATCGATCACGTAATTCGTCATAGGGAGGCTCTCCTGCGCTCTTGTCGGCGTCGTTCATGCGTGAGCGCGGCGCGGCGGGCAAGGCCCCCGCTCGCGCCCGGCCTTGCTCCTGCGGCATGCCGCCCGTGGGAGAAGCACCCGTTGCCCCTGCGACTCAAATTCTCGTTGTGCGCCGCGTCATTGCAACCGGAGCGAATTGCCCCCTACAGTAGGTTCGGCTCGGCATGTGCCGGGCTGAACTGAAGACCAAAGGAACATCACGTGGCCACAGGTACTGTGAAATGGTTCAACGAGACCAAGGGTTATGGCTTCATCACCCCTGACCAGGGCGGACAGGACGTGTTCGTGCACATCAGCGCTGTCGAGCGCTCGGGCATGCGCGGCCTGAATGAAGGCCAGAAGATCAGCTACGATCTCGAGGCGGACCGCAAGACCGGCAAGTCTTCGGCCGTCAATCTCAAGACGGCGTGAGTTGAATACGAGACGGGAGGCCGATCGGCGGCGTCGCTTCCCGAGCCACTGCGAATCTCTCTCTATCTGACCGGACTGAAGACGATTCCCGGCATGCCCGTCGCCTCGATGGCGGCGGTGAAGTTTCCCGAAAGACCATGGCCGGGCCTCCGCGAGCGGAAGGCGGCCATCTCCCTCCCCGATCCCGCTCCGTCCCTACGCGGCGTTCACGCCGCGGCGGCACGCGCATGTCGCGGCAGCGGGCAGAACGACCCGCAATCGGCCATGCCGGGCAGCAGATAGCGCAGGCAGCAGATCTTGCGCTGGCAGCCCTCCATCGGCGCAAGCGCGGAGGGCCGCAAGGCGCCGTCGAGCGGGTTTTTGCGCCCGGCCGGCGTGAGCGCCGCGGTCAGCAGCGCCTGCGCCGCCGCGAGGCCTTCGCGATCGACGCGCGGATCGCCAGCACATTGCTGGACGCTCCAGGCAAGGCTGACGGCGGCATTGTTCCAGAGCAACTTTGCCGAGACCCCGAAATGGCCCGCCAGCAGCGCGATCAGCGGGGACAGATGCCCCTCGATGAGCGCCTCAAACCCCGCCTCGGCCCGGCAGGGCGGCAGCGGGCGATCATGCGGAACCACGATTCCGGCCGTGCAGCCATTGGCGTGCAGGGCAAATCGCCCCTCCTCCAGCGACAGGGGCAGGGCGACACCGGCCAGCAACTGGGCCACGGTGGCCGGGACGATGGTGTTGGAGAAGTGCCACTGGCTCCACATCGAGACGACGGCCCGCGGCTCACCGCCGGCTTGCGTCGCACCGAAGCGGTCGATCAGTTCGCGCAGAGCCGCCAGTTCCAGCAGGCTGCGCCCGGCCAGATGGGCCGCCCCATCATCGACGCGGAGACTGCCGGCGAAGCGGGCGAGATCCCCGGCAAAGCAGCCCGCGAGATCCGACACCGTCAGGGCGGGGGCCATGGCGCGCCTCAGCCCGCCTGGGCGCGGGCGCAGCGCGGGATCAGCGTGGCTGCGACGACGGCAAGCACGGCGGCGGCGGCGAAGCAGGCGGCATAGCCGAGCCTGTCGCCGGCGAACCCGGCGACGCGCCAGCCGACGAGGCTGACGATTGAATCCATGCTCTGGAAAAGGGTGAAGTCGACGCCCGCCTGGTCGAGCGAGGCGCGGCCCATCAGCTCCGAGTAGAGCGCGACGAAGCCGAGCGCGAGCGTGCCCGCCGAGGCGAGATAGATCGCCATCAGTGCCACCGGCGCATCGACCTTCAGATGGGCGAAGAGCGCGAAGGCGAGCATGACGAGCATCTGGATACCCAGCGTCCAGCCCATCACCCGATAGGCGCCGATGCGGCGCAGAATCCAGCCGCCGCCGAGCGCGCCAGCCAGACCGAGCGCGGTGACGCCGAGCCCGTTCAGCGTGCCGATGGCGGTGAGGCTGAGGCCGGCATCGACCAGGAACGGCCCGACCAGCAGCATCGACACCTTCTGGCCGAGCACATAGAGCGCGACCAGTGCGAGGCCGGAGCGGATCTCGGGGCGCTTCAGGGCCTGCTTGAGCGACTGGGGCGGCTTGTCCTTGCGGGCGGCCACAGTGCCGTCCGGCATCAGCAGGAAGGGGGCCGCGAGTGCGACCAGCGCACAGGCCATCACCAGCGTCGCCGGCTGCCAGCCCCAGTGGTCGATCAGCACGAGGAAGATGCCGCCGCCGATCGCCGAGCCGAGATAGGCCCCACCGACCTGCGCGGCATTGGCCCAGCCGCGGTCGCGCTCGGCGAAGCTCTCGACCGCATGGCCGTCGCAGGCGATGTCGATCGTGGCCGAAGAGAAGGAGGCCACCATCATCGCGACCGTCAGGGGGCCGAGCGCCGTCGGTCCGATCAGCGCGCAGGCGATCACCGCCCCGACGGCGAAGGCTCCGAAGAGCGCGACCGCGCTGCGCGAGCGCCTGATACCGCCATGCGGCGAGCGGAAGCGCTCGACCGCCGGCGCCCAGAGGAACTTGAAGGACCAGGGCAGAACGGTGAGCAGAATGAAGGCGATGTCGTCGAGCGAGGCGCCGCTCTTGCGCATCACCGCCGGCAGGCCCGTGAAGATCACGCCGCCGATGACGCTCTGCGCCACATAGAGGCCGCCGAGCCCGACAACGAGCTGGGCGACCGGAGCCCGCGGCCCGGCCTCGGGGAGGGCCTCGCTCACCGCCGCGCTCACCAGCGGTACCGGAGGCTGGCGAGCACCTTACGGCCCTGGTTGAAGTAGCAATAGCCGGCGGTGCAGACCTGATCGACCTTGTCGAGCAGGTTCTGGGCGTTCACCTGCGCGCTGAAGCCCTTCAGCTTCGGATCGAGCTTCTCGAAATCATAGGTCAGCCGGGCATCGACATAGGCCGTCGCGCTGTTGCGGATGATCAGGCGGTTGTAGTCGTCGCCGAAATTGGCGCCGGTGTAGCGCACGCCGGCGCCGAGCCCGAGGCCGCGCAGCGGGCCGGTGGCGATGTCGTAGCCCGCCCAGACCGAGAAGGCGTGCTTGGGCACGCTGTTGATCTGGTTGCCGACCGTGTCGGGCGAGAGCTTGGTGATCTCGGTGTCGGTATAGGCATAGGAGGCCTGCAGGCTCACGCCATTGCCGAGCGAGGTCGTCGCATCGATCTCGAAGCCGCGCGATTCGAAGTCGAGCTGGGTCTGGCGATTCACCGCGTCGACCACGGTGTAGACGATGCCGTCGGTCTGCTTCAGCCAGAAGACCGAGGCGTTGATGAAGGCGTTGTAGCCCGGCACGGCGTATTTGACGCCGGCCTCCGCCTGCTCGCCCTTGGTCGGCTTGGCGACGCCGCCATTCAGCACTGTGCCGGGATTGGGGTTGAAGGAGGTGCCGTAGCTGACATAGGGCGTCAGCCCGAAATCGGTGACGTAGCTCAGCCCGGCGCGGCCGGTGAAGGCGCCCTCATCCTGCTTCGAGGGCGCGGTGCCGGGCACGGTGTAGGTGCTGGAGAGCCAGTCGTGCCGGCCGCTCAGCAGCAGGCGCCAGGGGCCCATCTTCATCTCGTCCTGGAGATAGGCCCCGATCAGCGTCTGGCGCTGCTTCGTGGGCTCGGGCAGCGCCGGATCGGAAATGCTGGCGAAGTTGTAGCCGATGCGCGAGCCGTAGCTGGCGCGGCCGATATCGAGTCCGGTCAGGATCGTATGGCTGATCGGACCGGTGCGCAGCAGCGTCTTGAGATAGGTGTCGGTCGAGATCGCATCGAGATCCTCCTTCACCCGGCCGGCATAGGTGGTCGTGCCGAACTTCTCGTCGGTCGAGAGCGTCGAGACGCGCAGGTTCTGGTGGAACGAGACCGTGTCCGAGAATTTGTGCTCGAACTCGTAGCCGATGCGGCCCTGCTTTTGGGTGAAGTCGTTATAGGTCGGGTTGAACAGGATCGTCCGCTTGGCACCGGTGGTCGGGAAGATCACCGTCCCGTCCCTCAGCGTGAAGCTGCCGTAATTGTTGTCATAGGCGGTGGAGCCGCCGGTCTTGGAATCCATGTACTCGCCGAGAATGGTGAGCTTGGTGTTGTCGTTCGGCTTGAAGGTGATGGCCGGCGCGATGAAGACGCGATCGTCGGGGACGCCCGGCAGGCTGGTGTTGGAATCCCGCAGCAAGCCGGTGATCCGGTAGAGAACCGTGCCGGCCGGATTGGCCGGGCCACCGATGTCGAAATTGATCTGCCGGCGGTTGAAGGACCCGCCCTGGATCTCGACCTCGCCGAACTTCGTCTCGGTCGGGCGCTTCGAGATCGCGTCGATGATGCCGACGGAGGCGCTGGCGCCATAGAGCGACGAGGCCGGGCCCTTCAGGATCGAGATCGATTCGACGCCATAGGGCTCGAGGCGGAACAGGCCGCTCGGGCTGTTGAAGTCCCGCAATCCATCGCGGAAGACGCCGGTATAGGTGATGTCGACGCCGCGGATGGCGAAGCTGTCGAAGCGCGGGTCGAAGCCGTAGCCGCCGGTGCGGACGCCCGGCGTATAGCCCAGCGCCTCGGTCAGCGATTGCGGGCGACGCTCCTCAAGCTGCCTCTGCGTGACCGTGTTGATGGTCTGCGGCGTCTCCGCCACCGGCGTCTCGGTCTTGGTGGCGGTCCGGGTGGTCTTGGGCACGAAGCCGTCATTAGCGACGACGCCGGTGGCGCCGCTGCCGGGGCGGCGAGCCGCCTCACCCTGGACGACGATCTCGTCGAGCTGCTCGACGCGCGCCTGCTGGGCGCCGGCAGGCCAGGCTGGAACCAGGGCGGCAACAGCCGACAGCGCCATGATCGAGCGGTTCATTCCACGTCTCCGGAAGATGATCTGCCCGGAGCCGTAGCCCAATGCCAAACGTCGAATCAACACAGATTCGACTCGTATCTGTAAATAGATGCTTCAATACTTGATTAGAACAATTAAAAACTTAGATCATGACCTTTGGTTACTGCCGCTTTCTGGCCATTAGCATCATCGTTTCGATGCCGAATGAGATCGACCGTGCAGGAGCGCTGGGTGTCGTCACGCATCAAGTGCCGCTCAGGACCGCCCGGCCGCGGGGCGGAAGAGCCGGCCCTTCTCCGCCACCAGCACGATGCCGAGCGCCACCAGCCCGCACAGCGCGAAGCCGAGCGTGAGGGGCACGACCGTG
The DNA here is from genome assembly GCF_040546595.1 of Bosea sp. OAE506. Lineage (NCBI taxonomy): Bacteria > Pseudomonadati > Pseudomonadota > Alphaproteobacteria > Hyphomicrobiales > Alloboseaceae > Allobosea > Allobosea sp. OAE506. Next base: position 751,239 of record NZ_JBEPOB010000001.1, read on the forward strand.
CCGTCGAAATGCTGGCCGATATAGAAGCCGAGCAGCGCGCCGACGATCGTCGTGACGAAGCCCTGGACCGAGGAGGCCGTGCCGGCGACATGGCCGAGCGGGTCCATCGCCATGGCGCCGAAATTCGGCGCGACCAGCCCGAAGCAGAACATCGCCCCGGCCTGGAAGGCGGCGAAGCTCCAGAGCGATTCATAGCCCCACCAGGCGACCACGGCGTGCGCGCCGGTCAGGCCGATATAGGCCAGCAGGGCGCCGTGGGAGACGCGGCGCATGCCGAGCCGGCCGACGATGCGCGAATTCAGCAGCGAGGCGGCGGCCATGAACATCGCGATCAGCGCGAAGATGGTGGTGAACCACTCCGGAGCCTGGAAGACATCGACGAAGACCTGCTGGGCGGAGTTGATGAAGCCGAAGAGCCCGCCGAGCACGAAGGCCATCGCCAGCATGTAGCCGACGGCCAGCCGCGTCGTCAGCGTGGTCCGGAACGCGGCGACAACGGTGGCGACCCTGATCGGCTTGCGATCCTCGGGCGCCTGCGTCTCGCGCAGCCGACGCATGGCCCAGACCATGACCAGGGCCCCGAAGAGCGTCAGCACACCGAAGATCCAGCGCCAGGGAGCGACGAGCAGGATCGCCTGGCCGATCGAGGGCGCCAGGATCGGCACGGCCAGGAAGACGATCATCGCCAGCGACATCACCCGCGCCATGTCGCGGCCGGAGTAGCAGTCGCGCACGATCGAGACGACGAGCACGCGCGTCGCCGCCGCGCCGATGCCTTGGGCGACGCGGGCCGCCATCATCGTCTCGAAGGAGCCGGCGAAGGCCGCCGCGATGCTCGCCACGACATAGACGACGAGGCCGAACAGCAGCACCGGGCGGCGCCCGAAGCGGTCGGCCAGCGTGCCGTAGACGATCTGGGCGGAGCCGAAGCCGAGCAGATAGGCGGTGATGATCCATTGCCGCTCATTGGCGCCGGCGATGCCGAGCGCCTCGGCCATCTGCGGCAAGGCGGGCAGCATCGAATCGATCGCGAGCGCGTTGGCCGCCATCAGCGCCGCCATCAGGGCGACGAAGGAACGGAAGCTCATGCCGTGGCGGGGCCCGGCGGTCGTCGCAGCGTCGGTCATGGCAGCCTGTCTGGGCGCCTCACGCCTGACGGCGGGCGCAGATGGTCGTAAGCCCCATGGCCGCTCTAGGGCTTCGGGAAACGCGTGACAACCCGGGCTGGACAGGGTTTGCCATGCGCAGAACGCCTGAGGCGGCACCGTCCCGATGTCCGCAGCAGCCGCCTGTCGCGCGCCCGCGCGCCTGCCCGTTTCGTCGCGGACCGGCGACCTGTTATCGTCGCGCGAGCTGGGGAGCGATGATCACATGGTCGAAACGGGCGCGACACGACGTGTCGCCATGACGCAAGGATTGATGACCGTCGAAGGCTCGCCGGATCGCTACGTCCAGGGACTCGGGGCCCCCTGCGGATCGTCGCCGGAGGCTTGCGCAGGGTGGGCGGCTTCGCGCTGCGCGAAGGCCAGGTCGAGGATGCGACGCGCATCGAGGGGCTGGCCCAGCTTGGCGGGGACCGGCTGATGCGGGCCGGTTTTCCCGGCGAGGCGGCGTCGCTGGCGCTGGTCGTCCGGCCGCTCGCCGCGGCAGGAGAGGCCCGCGCGCTGCTCATCCTCAGCTTCCAGGAAACGGATGAGCGCCCGGAGGGACGCTATCTCGCTGAAATCTACGCGCCGCAGCGCGTGTTCGACGGTCTCGCCAGCGCTCTTGCCGACGGCCAGGCCGAGACCCTTGCGATCATCGCGGTGACGAGCCTCTGGGTGCGCGAGACCGAGCGCGAGACGCCGTCCGGCGTGCCCGTGTCCTGGTTCCTCGGCGTCGACACCGACGGGCGCGCGAGCGCGCCGGCGCGGGGGCTGGTGGAGAGCCTGGAATGGCATCCGCGCAGCGAGAGCGAAGCCGCGCCCCGACCTGAGACAGACGAAGAGCCGGCCGAGGCGGCGTCCGATCTCCTCGCCCGCATCAACTGGAGCCTCAAGCAGATCGCGCTGGTGCTGATGTTCCTGCTGATCGTGGTGGCGCTGAAGTGAGGGCCGGCCTCAGCGTTCGTGGCGACGGATGCGCCGGACCATCTCGTTCAGCGCCAGCAGCACCAGCGCCAGGATGAAGGGCAGGATGTAGTAGATGATGCGGAAGATCAGCAGCGCGCCGAGCACCGGCTCGAAGGGCAGGCGGCTGAGCGCAACCAGCATCGTCGCCTCGAAGACCCCCAGCCCGCCCGGCGCATGGCTGGCGATGCCGACCAGGCAGGCGAAGACATAGACGGCCAGGAAGGTCGGATAGTCGATGCCATGGCCGCCCGGCAGCAGCACGAAGAGCACGGCCGCCGCCGCGCAGACCTCGGCCGCGCCGAGGAACATCTGGCCGAGCGTGATGCCGAGCCCGGGCAGCGGCAGGTTCCAGCCGCGGACGCGGATGGTGCGCTCGCCGCTCGCGATCCAGACCAGATAACCGATGGTGCCGGCCGCCACGGCCGCGCCGACCGCCTGCACGACGAGCGGCGAGGTGCGCGCCAGCATCGCGACGGACGGCGTGGCGTAGAAAAGGCTGACGCAGAGGATAGCGCCGAGGCCGAGCCAGAAGGTCAGCCCGGCGATGACGGTGAGGCTCGCGACCTCGGAGGCGCGCACGCCCTTGGGCGAATAGATCCAGTAGCGCACGGTGCCGCCGGTCACGATCGGGAAGCCGAGCGTGAAGGAGACCGAATAGCTGGTGAAGGAGGCCAGCGCCGTCGTGCGATAGGGGATCGACAGCCCAAGCCGCTTCAGGGCGAGCGCGTCATAGCCGGTCAGCAGCAGATAGCTCAGCGCGGTGAAGCCGCAGGCGAGGCCGAGCTGGCGCAGGCTGGCATTGGCGAAGGCATTGGCGAGTTCGCCGGGCTCGATCTCCCGGACGATGTACCAGAGCACCACCAGCGAAGCGCCGAAGATGACGATGCTGGCGAGCGGGCCGAGCCACCACCAGCGGCTGCGCCGGCGCGGCGGCATTCCAGGCTCGAGCGGGCCGAACGACATGCGCACTCATGGTCGGTTCTGGCGCAGTGCCGGGAAGGCGGCTGCGCCGATTACGGGCACGAGGCGCTGTAGGCCCCGGCCGCAGAGATAAAGCCTGCGCGCCAATCCACAAGGCGGGGTGGACGGCGGAATGGGTCCCATGAGCCCGGCGCAGGGTCGCCTCAGCCCGTCTTGCGGAACACGCGCAGCGTCTTGAAGGACGCCACCTCCTCGACCGGGGCGGTCTTCGCCCAGTCGGCGATGATCGGTTCGGCCGTCGCATAGGCGAAGGAGCCGGTGTAGAACAGCAGGTAGCCGCCGGCATCGGTCTGGGCCGTGAAGAGGTCGATGACCTCGCGGTCGGTCAGCGCGCCATAGGCGTCGTTGGCCTCCGTCCTGAACTCGCAGGCATGGAACAGGGTGACGATGTCGAAACGCGGCAGAAGCTTGGCATTGCTGGTGTAGATGTCGCCGAAATAGGCGCTGTAGGTCTTGGTGATGGTGGGGTTGCCGGTCGCGAGCTTGACGAAGGCGTCGTATTCCTTCGGCGAGGCGGTGATGCCCAGCACCGTGCAGTCGAGCTCGGGCTCGGCGCAGCGGATGCCGACATAGTGATGTCCGCCGGTGCCGAAATGGTAGACGCGCTGGCCGGTGAGGCCGAGCTCCTCGAGCCATTCGACGAAATGCACGTCGCAGGGGCACTGCTCGACGCGCAGGCCCCAATAGACGTCCCAGATGTTCATCGCGGCAGCAGTCATCGTCTCAGGCTCCAGAAGGCGGTGAGGGTCATTCGGCGGGTTCGGCGTGAACGGGCAGCGCGGCGGGCGGCGCGGCGGTGTCGGGGGCGACTTGGCGCGACGCCATCCGCACGACGCCGCCGGCCCGCTTCAGCAGCAGGCGGTGGGTCGCCACCTCGGCGAAGCCTGCACCCTGGCCGAAGGCGATGATGATCGCGTCGGGACGCGCAGCGCGCAGATGGCCGAGGAGTTCGAGCGCGGCATCGGTGTCGAAGGCGCTCGTCGCTTCGTCCAGGAGGACGATGTCGGGTTGTTCGAGCTCGGACCGCGCCAGTGCCAGGCGCTGCCGGTCGCCGGTAGCGAGCTCGCGGTCCCAGTCGCGGGTCTCGTCCAGGGACGGGGCGAGCGTGGACAGGCCGTAGCGCCGCAGCACAGCCTGCAACTGCTCCTCCGGCAGGGTGTGGCCGGTTTCGAGCACGGCGCGCAGGCTGCCCTCCGAGAGATGGAGCTTGTGCGGCACGGCCGTGACGAAGGCGCCCGGCGGCAGTCGGATTTCGCCGCGCCCCCAGGGCCAGAGCCCGGCCACGGCCTGAATCAGCGCCGCCTTGCCGAGGCCGAGCTCGCCCGAGACATGCAGGGTGGCGCCCGGCGGCAGCGCACAGGAGATGTCGGCGACGAGGGTCCGCCCGTCGCGATCGATGAGGGTGATGTCGTCGAGCCGGAACGAGCTGTCCTCGCTCGGGGAGACGGCCAGATGCTCGCCCGGCGGCTCGCCATCGATCCGCTCCAGCGCATCGGCGAGTTCGTTGACGCGCCGCGCCGCCGCCAGCCATTCGGCGATGCGCATGAAGTTGTCGAGCAGCCAGTTGAAGGCGTTCTGCACGGCGACGAAGGCGGCCGCGACCTGGACAACGCCGCCGAGCGACATCTCGCCGGAGAGATATTTCGGCGCGGCCAGCAGCAGCGGCACCACCGGCACGAGCGCGCCGCTGCCATTGGTGATCCAGGTCAGCCGGCCGCGCTGGCGGATCATGGCGAGCCAGCGACCGACGAGCCCGTCATAGGTACGTGCGACGGCGCGGCGCTCGCCGGCCTCGGTGCGCGAGAGGGCGATCGTCTCGCCATGGTCGCGAATGCGCATCAGCGAGAAGCGCAGCCGCGCTTCTGCCTCGTTGCGGGCCGCGATCAGGCCCGGCAGGCGCCGGCCGACGACGGTGACGAGGAGCGAGACCAGAACCGCATAGAAGATCGCCGCCAGCACGAGATAGGCCGGGATCACCAGGGTGGTTCCTGAGGCCTGCACCGTAAGCGCGCCGCCGATCTGCCAGAGGATCTCGATGAAGGTGATGATGGTGATGACCGCCGAGAGCAGGCCGATGGCGAAATCGACCACCGGTTCGGTGGCCCAGCGCACATCGTCGGCAATGCGATATTCGGGGTTCGCCGGCTCGTAGCCGGAGAGGCTGAGACGGAAGAAGCGGCGCTGGCCGACCCAGCCATCGGCGAGCCTGGCGGTGACCCATTGCCGCCAATGCACCTGGAAGGTCTCGCGCGCGACGAGGATGACCACGCCGAGCCCGGCCACGATCAGCACCAGCACCGGGAAGACCGCCACCGCGATCAGGGCGCTCTCGCTGTCGCGCTTCTCCAGCGCGTCGAAGAACCAGCCGTTCCAGCGGTTGACGGTGACATTGGCGAAGACGTTGAGGATGATGGCGGCGGCCAGCAGCAGGGACCAGAACCAGGCCCTGCGCGCCTGCGCGCCGCGCCAGAATCCGCCGGTGAGCCGCGCGAAACGCAACGCCACCTGCCGATCCCCCGGCACAGCCCCCCTACCCGGCGTCTCGCTTGGCGCCCGCACCAACCCGACAATCCCCAACCGCCGGTTTTCCGGCCTTGGCGACAGGCTGGCTGCGACCGAATGAACTCCGAATGAACGGGAACCGCAGGGCCGAGCCGGCGTTCCACGCGCAGGAGCCAGGGAGGCCGGCCATGCCACGCGGCGACAAATCCGCCTACACGGACAAGCAGAAGCGCAAGGCGGAGCATATCGAGGAGAGCTACGAGGCGCGCGGCGTCCCGCAGGACGAGGCCGAGAAGCGCGCCTGGGCCACCGTCAACAAGGAGAGCGGCGGCGGCAACAAGAGCGGATCCGGGCGCGGCCAGCCCGACGACCACAGCGCCGCGAAACGCGGCGGCGGGATCGGCGGCAAGGCATCCTCAGCCCGCACCGCCGCCCAGCGCTCGGCTTCGGCCAAGAAGGCGGCCGCGACGCGCAAGAAGCGCGCGACAGCCTCCTGAACCCTCGGTCAGCCGCCGATATTGAAGGCGGCAAGCGCAGCCATGTTGACGATGTCGCTGTCCTTGGCGCCAAGCGGAACGATCTGGACGGGCTTGTCGAGGCCGACGATCAGCGGGCCGATCACAGTGGAGCCGCCGAGCTCCTGCAGCATCTTGGTCGAGATCGAGGCCGAGTGGAACGCCGGCATGATCAGCACGTTGGCCGGCCCGCTGAGGCGGCAGAAGGGGTACTGCGCCATCAGATCGCGGTTCAGCGCGACATCGGCGGCCATTTCACCGTCATACTCGAAATCCACGCGCTGACCGTCGAGCAGTTTGACCGCCTCGCGCACCTTCTCCGAGCGCTCGCCGGCCGGGTGGCCGAAGGTCGAGAAGGCGAGCATGGCGACCTTCGGCTCGTAGCCCAGGCGCCGGGCGACGCCCGCGGCCTCGATCGCGATCTCGGACAGCTCCTTGGCCGTCGGCATCTCGGTGATGGCCGTGTCGGCGACGAGGACGGTGCGCTCGCGCGAGAGCACGATCGAGACGCCGATGACGCGATGGCCCGGCTTCTCGTCGATGACGCGGCGGACCTCCTCCAGCGCGATCGAATAGTTGCGGGTGACGCCGGTGACCATCGCATCCGCGTCGCCGAGCGCGACCATGGCCGCGGCGAAATGGTTGCGGTCCTGGTTGATCAGGCGCTGGCAGTCGCGGAAGAGATAACCCTGCCGCTGCAGGCGCTCGTAGAGATACTGGGCATAGGCCGCGTTGCGCTTCGACAGCCGGGCGTTCTGGACCGAGATGCCCTTGGTCTCGAGGTCGATGCCGAGGAAGGTCGCGGTCTCGAAGACGCGCTCCTCGCGGCCGACCAGGATGGCGTGACCCAGGCCCTGATTGACGAAGGAGACCGCGGCGCGGATCACCTGCTCCTCCTCGCCCTCGGCGAAGACGACGCGCTTGGGATAACGCCGGACGCGCTCGAAGATGCGGTTGAGCGTCCCGGCGACGGGGTCGCGCCGAGCCGAGAGCTGCGCCTTGTAGGCGTTCATGTCGACGATCGGCTTGCCGGCGACGCCGGTCTCCATCGCGGCCTTGGCCACCGCCATCGGCACGACCTGAATCAACCGCGGATCGAAGGGGACGGGGATGATGTAGTCCTTGCCGTAGCGCGGCCGCGAGCCCTGGTAGGCGGCGGCGACCTCGTCGGGCACGTCCTCGCGGGCGAGCGAGGCCAGCGCCTCGGCGGCGGCGATCTTCATCTCCATGTTGATGGTCTTGGCGCGGACATCGAGCGCGCCGCGGAAGATGAAGGGGAAACCCAGGACGTTGTTGACCTGGTTGGGATAATCGGAGCGGCCGGTCGCCATGATGGCGTCGTCGCGCACGGCATGGACCTCCTCCGGCGTGATCTCCGGATCGGGGTTGGCCATGGCGAAGATGATCGGGTTCTTCGCCATCGAGGCGACCATCTGCGGCGTCACCGCGCCCTTCTGCGACAGGCCAAAGAAGGCGTCCGCCCCGTCCAGCGCCTGCGCCAGGGTGCGCCGGTCGGTGATCGCGGCATGGGCCGACTTCCACTGGTTCATGCCCTCGGTGCGACCCTGGTAGATCACGCCCTTGGTGTCGCAGAGGATGACGTTGTCGGGCTTGAAGCCCATCGCCTTGAGCAGCTCGGTGCAGGCGATCGAGGCCGCACCGGCGCCGTTGATGACGAGGCGGGTCGTCTTGACGTCGCGCCCGGTGAGATCGAGCGCGTTGATCAGGCCGGCGGCGGCGATGATCGCGGTGCCGTGCTGGTCGTCATGGAAGACCGGGATGTCCATGAGCTCGCGCAGGCGCTGCTCGATCATGAAGCATTCCGGCGCCTTGATGTCTTCGAGATTGATGCCGCCGAAGGAGGGACCGAGATAGCGCACCGCCTCGATGAACTTGTCGGCATCCTCGGTATCGACCTCGAGGTCGATCGAATCGACATCGGCGAAGCGCTTGAACAGGACGGCCTTGCCCTCCATCACCGGCTTCGAGGCGAGCGCGCCGAGATTGCCGAGACCGAGGATGGCGGTGCCGTTGGAGATGACGGCGACGAGGTTGCCGCGCGCCGTGTAGTCATAGGAGCGAGTGGCGTCGGCTGCGATCGCCAGCACGGGCACCGCGACGCCGGGCGAATAGGCCAGCGACAGGTCGCGCTGCGTCGCCATCGGTACCGTCGCCACGATCTCGAGTTTGCCGGGCCTGCCCTCCGAATGGAACAGGAGGGCTTCCTGGTCGGTGAAAGTCGGGCGGGTGCGTTTGATCGGCGGCTGGTCGGACATCGCAATGTTCTTTTTGTGAGCGTTTCCCAGGGGACGCGGACCATAGGCAAGCGGCCGGCCTGCCACAAGCCGCGCGGGGCGCGGTTCTTCCATGCCCGGCTGTCCGAAAGGAGAATGGTGGGGCGGCTGGCGGCTCGGCTTCAGAGCCGGCGGCGGACGCTGGCGACGAAATCGCCGACATATTGATCGAGCGCGCCGGTCTGCTCCTCGACCGTGCGGGCCGCCTCGAGCACGAGGCGGGCGGCTTCCCCGGTCACGCGGGCCTCGTCGCCGACGGAGCCGACATTCGAGGTTACGGCAACCGCGCTGCGGGCCACGGCCTGGGCGTCGGCGGCGATGGTGGTGACGATGTCCGCCTGACGGTTGACGACGCGCGCCAGCACGCCGGAACTCTGCTCCATGTCGCTCATCGTGCGGTCCATGAAGGAGACCGCGCCGGAGGCGGTCGCGGCGGCCGAGCGGACATCCTGCAGGGTCGCGGCGATGTCGCGGGTCGCCTTCTGGGTCTGTTCGGCGAGGTTCTTGACCTCTCCCGCGACGACGGCGAAGCCGCGCCCGGCGGCTCCGGCGCGAGCGGCCTCGATGGTGGCGTTGAGCGCCAGCAGATTCGTGCGGGCCGCGATATCCTCGATGAAATCGAGCACGGCGCTGGCCTTGTCGGCGGCGGCGTTCAGCCCGGCGACATCGGCCTGCGTCTCGCGCACATAGCTCGCCGCGTCATGGGCAGCCTGGTCGGCCCGGTCCGTCTGGCGCGTCAGCTCCCGGATCGAGGCGTCGATCTCCTCGGCCGCCGCGGCAACGCTGCCGATGCGGGTGGAGGCCGTGTCGGCGTCGCGCGTCACCGCTTCCGCGCGCTTGGTCGTGGCGTCCGCGCTGAGCGCCATCGCGCCGGCCGCCTCGTGCATGCGGCGCGCCGACTGGGCGACCTCCCGCAACGCCTTGCCGACCGTGACCTCGAGCTGGCCCGCGAGTTCGTCGAGCTGCTGGCGGCGGGCTTCCTCGATCTCGGCGCGCCGCGCCTCGAGGGTCCGCTCATCCGTCGCGTCGAAGAGGATGCCGTCCCAGATCCGGGTGCCGTCGGGCAGTTGCCGCATCGTCGCCTCGCTGCGCAGGGCGACGATGCGGCCATCCTTGCCCTGGTAGCGCAGCTGGAGGCGCCAGTTGTCGCTGGGGTCGAAGCCGTTGCGGCAGGCCTCCTCGAAGCGGGCGCGATCCTCGGGGACCATCCGGTCGATCCAGATCCGGGCGTCGCGCTCGACCTCGTCCTGCTTCAGCCCCAGCAGATCGCCGAGATGGAAGGAGGCGAAGCGATAGCTGACGCGGCCATCGGGCGAGAGGATGCGCTGATAGAGCGTACCGGGCACCCGCTCCGCCAGATTCTGGAACTGGTAGGCCATCTCCCGGCGCTCGGCATCGATCAGGATGATGAGGGCGCCGAGCGTCGCGCCGGCGACATTGACGATCAGCGTCGGCGGCAGAGCCTGCGTCAGCACCCGCCAGATCATCGCGGAATCGGGCAGCAACAGCGGCGTCGGCAGCAGAACGACGGCGGCGCCAAGCGCGATCAGGGGGATGTCGCTGCGGAAGATCGTGCGCTCGCGACGCGGCCTGCGCCAGAAGATCGCCAGGCCGCACACTCCGCTGAGGAGTATGCCGGCTATGCCCATGGTCATGCCGTTGCCGCCCTGGACATAGCGCAGCAGCGACAGCGGCAGCGTCGTGACGACCGCCGCGAGCGGACCGCCGACGACACCGGCCAGAAGCGCCGCGATGTTGCGCGAGCTGACCGTGACGCCGGGCGCGATCATGAAAGGATGCGTCATGCTCGCAAGGCCCGCCAACGCAAAGAGCGCACCGACCAGCAGCGGCTGCAGCAGCTTGTAGCGCTCGACCCGCGGCGTCACGATGGTGACGGCGAGCGCGGCCAGGAGAATGAAGGACAGGCTCTCGACGAGGGCGATGATCAGGTCCATCGCAAAGCCTTGCACCGAGCCGGTGTCGCGGCGGCGGATGAGCGGAAGCTTGGCCGGATCATCCCCGCCCCCAGCCTACAGGCGACGTCGCAGGCTGCCGACGAACTCACCGACATAGCGGTCGAGCGAAGCGGTCTGGTCGTCGACCCGGCGGGCGACGTCGAGCACACGCTCGGCCGCATCCCCCGTAACCGAGACCTCCGCGGCCACGGAGCCGACGCTTGAGGTCACCGCGCTGGTGCTGCCGGCCACCGCCTGCGCGTCGATGGTGATGGAGGTGGCAATATCCGCCTGGCGGCTGACGACGCCGGCGATCGCGCCCGAGGTCTGCTCGATCGCGGTCATCGTGCCCTCGATCTGGGCCACGGCGTCGGAGGCGGTGGCTGCCGCGCCGCGGATGTCCTGAAGGGTCGCCGCGATGTCGCGCGTCGCCTTCTGGGTCTGCTCGGCGAGGTTCTTGACCTCGCCGGCGACGACGGCGAAGCCGCGCCCGGCTGCTCCGGCCCGCGCCGCCTCGATCGTGGCGTTGAGCGCGAGCAGGTTGGTGCGGGAGGCGATGTCCTCAATGAAATCGAGCACGGAGCTGACCTTGTCGGCCGCCGCGCCGAGGCCCGCCACGTCCTGCCGGGTGGTGCGGACATAGCTCGCGGCGCCGCGCACCATCTCGTCGGCATGGGCCGTCTGCCGGGTCAGTTCTCGGATCGAGGCCTCGATCTCCTCGGCGGCAACGGCGACGCTGCCGACGCGGCGGGAGGCGAGCTCCGCCTCGCGGGTCACCTCGCCCGCCCGCAGGGCGGTGTTGTGGGCACTGCCGGCCATCGCATTGGCCGCGTCGTGCATGCCGCGGACCGAGGACGCGACCTCCTGGAGGGCCTTGCCGACCTTGGCCTCGAGCTGGACGGCGAGTTCCTCGACCGCGGCCTTGCGATCCTGGTCCATCTCGTGGCGCTGCTGCGCCAGGGTCCGCTCGGCAGTGACGTCGGTCATGATGCCGTCCCAGCAGATCGAACCGTCGGGCAACCGGCGCGGAGCGGCATCGGTGCGCAGCCAGATCAGCGTGCCGTCGTCGCGGATATGGCGCGCCTCGAACCGCCAGGGCTTGAGCGTCCGGTCTGCGGCCGCCGTCGCGTTGGCCTCGTTGAGGAAGGCGCGATCCTCGGGCACCATCCAGCGCAGCCAGCTTTCCGGATCACGCTCGACCTCCTCGCGCGTCACGTCGAGGAACTGCTCGATCTTGGAATTGGCGAGCTTGTGCTGGATCGTGCCGTCCGGGCGCAGGATCTTCTGGTAGAGGACGCCCGGCATGTTGGCGGTGCAGGCCTCCAGCCGCAGCATCGCCTCGATGCGCTGGTGGTCGCTCTTGATGATGAAGCCGATCAGCAGGCCGCCGGCGACGTTGACCGCCGTCGCGGCGGGGCCGGAGATCGCCCTCATGAGGTCCCAGGCACGCGGAAACTCGGCATAGAGCAGGATCATGGCGATCGGCATCCAGGCCGCGACCAGGCTCAGCGCGACGAAGCCGCTCATCGTGACGCTGCGGCCCGAGCGCCGAAGCCAGAGCGAAACGCCGAGGCCGATGGCGGCACAGAGGATGAGGCCGACGATGCCGGCCTGCGTCCCCGCGCCGCCGATATAGATCCGCGCTGCGCCGAGGCCGGCGGCCGTGATGACGGCAGCGATCGGCCCGCCGAGCGGTCCGGCGAGGACGGCGGCGATGTTGCGGAAATCGAGTAGGATGCCGGGCTCGACGACGATGGGGTCGAACATGCTGGCACTGCCGCCGGCGGCGATGATCAGGCCGATGACGATCTGCCGGAGCCGGTGATGGCTGCCCAGTCGCTGCGTCGCCAGCGGGACCAGGACGGCCGCAACGATGAGGTAACCCAGACCCCGGGTCAGTTCCAGTAGCATATCGCCTTGCCTGCTGCGGCTGAGATCGGCACAGCTTCATCTACTGCGATTGCTGCTAACGAATCCTGAACCTTGTTGCGGCGCGGTCGCGGGAGTGCCGCATCCACATCAAAAACCGGCCCGGCGCCCGATGCCGGCGGCGGACGGGTTGCAAGTCGGGGGCGAAACGCTAGCGTTTCGCGCGATGCTCCCATCCAGCGCTCCCCTCGCCGACGAGGCCAACAGGCCTTCCGCCGCCATGACGTCCGCCACCAGCGGCCGGGACGAGGGCGCGCGCGTCACGCCGATGATGGCGCAATACATCGAGATCAAGGCCGCCAATCCCGACTGCCTGCTGTTCTATCGGATGGGCGACTTCTACGAGCTGTTCTTCACGGATGCCGAGATCGCCTCGCGGACGCTCGGCATCGTGCTGACCAAGCGCGGCAAGCACCAGGGCGACGACATCCCGATGTGCGGGGTGCCGGTCGAGCGGGCCGACGACTACCTGCAGCGGCTGATCGCGGCGGGGCACCGCGTCGCCGTCTGCGAGCAGATCGAGGATCCGGCGGAGGCGAAGAAGCGCGGGCCGAAATCCGTGGTGCGGCGCGACGTGGTGCGCCTCGTCACCCCCGGCACGATCACCGAGGAGCGCCTGCTCGAACCCGGCCGGGCCAGCCTGCTGGTCGCTGTCGCCCGGCGAAAGCTAGGCGACGCCAGCGCGCTCTACGGGATCGCCGCGATCGACATCTCGACCGGGCGCTTCAGCGTGATGGAGGCGCCGCAGGAGCGCCTCGCGATCGAATTCGCGCGGCTCGAGCCGCGCGAGATCGTCTGCCCCGACGCGATCCATGACGATCCCGCCCTGCAGGGCTTCTGGCGCGACCTCGGCCTGCCGGTGACGCCGCTGGCGCGCGAGGGGCTCGACGCCGCCTCGGCAGAACGCCGGCTCAAGGAATTCTTCGGCGTCGTCACGCTCGACGCCTTCGGTGCGTTCAGCCGCGCCGAGATCGCGGCGGCCGGTGCAGCGCTGGCCTATGTCGAGCGCACGCAGTTCGGGGCCCGGCCGCCGCTCTCGCCGCCGGTGCGCGATTCCGGCTCGGACACGATGCTGATCGACGCGGCAACGCGGGCCAATCTCGAACTGACGCGGACGCTCGCGGGCGAGCGCGGCGGCAGCCTGCTCGCCGCAATCGACCGGACGGTGACGCCCGGGGGCGCGCGGCTGCTGGCGGAGCGCCTGGCCGGGCCGCTGACCGACACCCAGGCGATCGCAGCACGTCACGATGCGGTGGCAGCGCTGTTGGCGGACGGCGCCCTGCGCGAGGACCTCCAGGCCGCGCTCGCCCGCGTGCCCGACATCGCCCGGGCACTGGCACGGCTCGCGCTCGACCGCGGCGGCCCGCGCGACCTCGCCGCGCTCGGGGCCGGACTGACGGCGGCGCGCGCCATCGTCGCCATGCTGCTCGACCGCGCGGCCCTGCCGGCCGAATTGTCGAAGGCCTCGCGCGCCCTGTCCGAGATCGATCCGGACCTGCCGGCGCGGCTGGCGACGACGCTGGCCGAGGAGCTGCCGCTGAACCGGCGCGACGGGCGCTTCGTGCGCGAGGGCCATGACCCGGCGCTGGACGAGCTGCGGCTGCTGCAGGTCGATTCGCGCAAGGTGATCGCGCAGCTGCAGGCGCGCTATGCGGCCGAGACCGGCTGCCGGACGCTGCGCATCAAGCACAACGCCATGCTCGGCTATTTCGTCGAGGTGCCGCAGGCGGTGGGCGAGGATTTCCTGAAGGAGCCCTGGCGGGCGACCTTTGTGCACCGCCAGACGATGTCGGACGCGATGCGCTTCTCCTCGGTGGAGCTCGGCGGGCTGGAGGCCAAGATCGCCTCTGCGGCCGACCGGGCGCTGAAGCTGGAGCTCGGCATCTTCGCCGCTCTGAGCGAGGCGGTGCTGGCTCAGGCGGAGCCGATCAAGCGCGCGGCCGCGGCGCTGGCCGAGATCGACGTCGCGGCCGGGCTGGCCCAGCTCGCCGCCAGCGAAGGCTGGAGCCGGCCGCTGGTCGATGGCAGCGAGGCCTTCGCCATCACCGGCGGACGGCACCCCGTCGTCGAGGCGGCGCTGAAGCGGGACGGCAAGCCCTTCGTCGCCAACGACACCGAGCTGTCGCCGCCCGGCCCCGGCGCCAAGGGTGGCCGCATCTGCCTGATCACCGGCCCGAACATGGCGGGTAAATCGACCTTCCTGCGCCAGAATGCGCTGATCGCCGTGCTGGCGCAGATGGGCGCCTTCGTGCCGGCGTCGAGCGCCCATATCGGCATTGTCGACCGGCTGTTCTCGCGCGTCGGCGCCGCAGACGACCTCGCCCGCGGGCGCTCGACCTTCATGGTCGAGATGGTCGAGACCGCCGCGATCCTGAACCAGGCCGGGCCGCGCGCCCTGGTCATCCTCGACGAGATCGGGCGCGGCACCGCGACCTTCGACGGGCTCTCGATCGCCTGGGCCGCGATCGAGCATCTGCACGAGGTCAACCGCTGCCGGGGGCTCTTCGCGACGCATTATCACGAGCTGACCGCGCTAGCCGACCGGCTGGACCGCGTTGCCAACGCGACCGTCCGCGTCACCGAGTGGAATGGCGAGGTCGTCTTCCTGCACGAGGTCGTGCCCGGCGCCGCCGACCGCTCCTACGGCATCCAGGTCGCCAAGCTCGCCGGGTTGCCGCCGGCCGTGGTCGAGCGCGCCCGCACCATTCTCGGCGAACTGGAGAAGAGCGAGCGGGAGAAACCCGTCGCCTCGCTGGTCGACGATTTGCCGCTGTTCGCAGCTCCCCAGCGCCGCGCCGCCGCCCCGCCCGCTCTGCCGGCGGAAGACCCGCTGCGGCTCGCCCTCGACGGACTCGACCTCGACGAGATGACCCCGCGCGAAGCGCTGGAGGCGCTGTACCGCCTGAAGGGGCTGGGTTAGCCGATCCGCCGGATGCTGGTGATCGCGCCGAAGCTCTTCGCCAGTATCCGGTCGCGGGCGGCGCGCAGCGGCTCGCTCATCACCGTCATCGAATAGGCGGTCGCGTGCAGCAGCGTTTCGGGGTCGCTCAGGATGCCGACATGGCCCTTCCAGAAGACGAGGTCGCCACGCCGCAGACCGTGAAGGCCCTCGTCGAAGGCCACGGGCTCGCCGATCTCGCGCTCGAGCATGTCCGAATCGCGGGGCGAGGCGATGCCGGCGGCGGAGAGGGCAAGCTGCGTCAGCCCGGAGCAGTCGAGGCCGAGACTGGTCTTGCCGCCCCAGAGATAGGGCACGTTCAGGAAGCCCTCGGCGACCGTGACGAAGTCGGGCGCGGGCTGCTCCAGCGGCACGAGATGCGGCGCGAAGACGAAGCCGGTGGCGTAGCGGCCGAACTCGGCAAGCGTCAGGAACTCGCCGCTCTCGCCGGCCACCGCGACCCCGGCCCCGAGCGAAAGCGCCGCCAGCGGCGGCAGCTTCATCGACGGGCCGGGATAGACGAAGGTCCGCAGCGCGCCGACGCGGTGGGTCGGCGCGAGCGCATCCGGCCGCAGAGCGTCATCGGGCACGTAGCCGACATAGCCATCCGAACGAAGCTGGACCCAGGCCCAGCCTTCGAAGCGCTCGTAGACATCGACCGCCTCGCCGCAGAGCGCCTCGGTGTCGAGCGGGGCGTCGGGCCGCGGCTCGCGGCGCAGCGGCGCAGAAGGCGCGGACACGCGCATCGGCTCGGGATCGACGAAGGCACGGGCCTCGACCTGCCCGATCAGGCTCCGGGCTGCGAGATCGGGACGGGCGGGCGTCAGGCGGCGGTCGAGAATCGCGTTCATCGCGGCACTCTATCGCCGTGCCGCCGCGGCGGGAACGCTCAGGCCGCGCCGATTTCGCGCGCGCGCTCGACAACGCGGTCGGCCAGGCGCTCGACGGCGAGCGCACCGGCGACCGTGCGCTGGATTACGACATTGCGGCGGTCGGCCTCGTCGCGCCGCCGCGTCACCAGCCCGAGCTTACCCATGGTGTCCAGCGCCCGGGTGATGACCGGCTTGGTGACGCCGAGCTGGGCCGCCAGCCCGCGCACCGTATGGGGCGGCAGTTCCAGATAGATCGTCAGCAGGATCGCCGTCTGGCGGGCCGAGAGGTCGGACTCGCCGTCCCGCACCAGGTCGAGATGGACCTGGCGCCACAATTTGAGAGCCTGGGACGGCCTGATCTCCAGCGGCATGTCTCGGAACCGTCGCGATCGTTACGGGTCCGTATCATTGTCCGGCGGTCGTTGCAGCGCAACAGGGTTCTCCCGACAGGCTTAACCCGGCGGGTGGAGCTGCTTGACCAGAGCGTAGACCAGCCGCGCCGCCTGGCACTCCCCGCCCTCGGGACGCCCGGGACGGGCCGAGGGATTCCAGGCGTAGATGTCGAAATGCGCGTAGGAGGCGGTCTTCTCGACGAACCGGTTGAGGAACAGCGCCGCCGTGACCGAGCCCGCGAAACTGCCACCCGAGACGTTGTTGAGATCGGCGATGCGGGAGTCCAGCATCCGCTCATAGGGCGGCCAGAGCGGCATCCGCCAGACGGGATCGTTCACCGCCTGCCCCAGCCGCGCGATCTCGGAGGCGAGCCCCTCGTCATGGGTGTAGAAGGGCGGCAGCTCGGGGCCGAGCGCGGTGCGGGCGGCGCCCGTGAGCGTGGCGAAGTCGATCAGCAGCTCGGGCGCCTCCTCATCGGCGAGCGCGAGCGCGTCGGCCAGGATCAGCCGGCCTTCCGCATCGGTATTGCCGATCTCGACACTAAGCCCCTTGCGGCTCGGCAGCACGTCGCCCGGGCGGAAGGACGCACCGGCAACCGCGTTCTCTACCGCCGGCACGAGCAGGCGCAGCCGCACCGGCAGCTTCGCCAGCATTATCATGCGCGCGGCGGCGATCGCCGCGGCCGCGCCGCCCATGTCCTTCTTCATCAGCAGCATGCCGGCCGAGGGCTTGAGATCGAGGCCGCCCGTATCGAAGGCGACGCCCTTGCCGACGAGCGTGACGAGCGGGTGGCCGGGATCGCCCCAGACCAGATCGACCAGCCGCGGCGGCCGTGGCGAGGCACGGCCGACGGCATGGATCATCGGGAAATTGCGGGCGAGGAGATCGTCGCCCAGGATCGCGGTCACCAACGCCCCCGTTTCCCCCGCCAGCGCACGGATCGCGGCCTCGATCTCGGCCGGGCCCATGTCGTTGGCCGGCGTGTTGACGAGGTCGCGGGCGAGCGCGACCGATTCGGCGACGCGGACCAGATCGGCGCCGTCGACGCCCTCGGGCAGCACGAGCCGGGCGGCGGGCGAAACGGGCTTGCGATAGCGGTCGAAGCGGTAGACCTGCAGCAGCCAGCCCAGCGCCGCGAGATCCGGATCGCCGGTTTCGCCGGACAGCACGTAGTCGCCCGCCGGCAGCACCGCGGCGAGACGGCCTGGCGCGAAGGGATCGCGACGGCGCGCCTCCGGCCCTTCGACGCCGAGCAGGACGGCGACCACGGCGCCCGTGCCGTCCGGCAGCAGCAGATGCTGCCCAGGCTGGGCGGCGAAGCCCTGGGCCTCGGCGAAGCGCCGGGATTCCGGGGCGAGATCGGCGAGCAGGGCCCGCAGGCCCGCCTTCGTCACGCAGTGGAGAGGGATCGCGTCGGAGGACGCGGCGGAGACGAGGCTGTTCACGCGGGAGCTACCTGAGAGAGCGGCGGAGGCCGCCGGTTAAGGATGCGTTAGGGTTAACGTTTTATCACCGGATCGACCACATCGGCCATGGTGGCGAGGCGGTGAGATCCATGTTGTCCAGTCATCTGTCAGCGGCTTTCGGAGGAGCGTCGTCCTCCGCACCGGCTCGCCCGCGTGCCTTCTCCCGTCCAGTCCTGGGCCTGACGCTCTGCCTCGCCGGCCTGGCGCTTGCGGGCTGCCAGAGCAAGGGCGGCCTCGGCGACATCACCGGTTCGATCGGCAGCAGCACCGCTCAGCCGCGCAGCAGCGCCGACTGGCATGCGGAAAGCGAGCGCTGGAGCAAGCGCTACGACGCCAACCCCAGGGATCGCGACGCCGCCTTCTACTATGCGCGCGCCCTGCGCTCGCTCGACCAGAACGCACAGGCGCTGGCCGTGCTGCAGGGCGCGGTGCTGACGCGCACCAATGATCGCGAAATGCTCGGCGCCTATGGCCGCTCGCTGGCCGATAACGGCCGGCTGAAAGAGGCCGACGAGGTGCTGTCGCGCGCCCATTCGCCCGAGCGGCCGGACTGGCGCATCCTCTCCGCGCAGGGCACCGTCGCCGACCAGCTCGGCGAACATCCCCGCGCCCAGCAGATCTACCAGGCCGCCCTGAAGATCGCCCCGGGCGAACCGACGATCCTCTCCAATCTCGGCCTCTCGCTTGCGCTGTCGCGTCAGTTGCCCGAGGCCGAGCGCGTGCTGCGGGAAGCGGTCTCAAGCGGACGCAGCGACCCGCGGGTGCGCCAGAACCTCGTCCTCGTCCTCGGCCTGCAGGGTCGCTTCGCGGAAGCCGAGACGCTGGCGCGGCAGGACCAGAGCCCGGCGGAAGCCGCCGCCACGGTCGCCTATCTCAAGCGCAGCGTGAGCCAGCCGAACAGCTGGGACATGCTCAAGACCGGCGGCGCCAAGCCCAAGCCGAAACCCGCGCCGGCCCAGGCCGGAGTGCAGGCCGCGCCGCCACAGGGCTAAGCCCTGCTTCCGGATGTCGGCCCGCAACCTTCGCCAATTGCGCGCAGGACTCCCAGCACGCCCAAGACGAGACCTTTGAGATGTCTGCGACGCGTCAGGCGGATGCGGCGTCTCATGCCTCTACGCGTGGCTCTCGGAACGGGCAGCCCTAGCCCGACGACGCTGCGCCTGGGGCGACTTCCGTCGGTACGGCCCGCGTCTACTGCAGCTTCATCGTCTGGATGACCGCCGGCATCATGATGACGACGAAGAGCACGGGCAGGAAGAACAGGATCATCGGCACGGTCAGCTTGGGCGGCAGCGCCGCCGCCTTCTTCTCGGCGGCCACCATGCGCTGGTCGCGGCTTTCCTGAGCGAGCGTGCGCAGCGCCGTGCCCAGCGGCGTACCGTAGCGCTCCGCCTGGATCAGCGCGGTGCAGACCGACTTGACGCCCTCGAGCCCGGTACGGGCCGAAAGGTTCTCATAGGCCTGCCGGCGCTCGGAGAGATAGGAGAGCTCGGCCGTGCAGAGCGCGAACTCCTCGGCCAGCGGCACCGACTGGCCGCCGATCTCGGTCGAGACCTTGCGGAAGGCGTGCTCGATCGACATGCCCGATTCGACGCAGATCAGGAGCAGGTCCAGCGCGTCCGGGAAGGCCGTCTTCATCGAGGCCTGGCGCTTGCTGATCTGGTTCGAGAGGAACAGCTCCGGCGCCTTGATGCCGAGATAGGCGCCGCCGACCGCCATGCCGATGCGCAGGATCACGGGCTGGCCGAAATCGTTGATGGCGAAGACATAGAGCAGCGTGAACAGAAACAGGCCGATCGGCATGACCAGGCGAAAGAACAGGAAGGCGACCTCGGCCTGCTGGCCGCGATAGCCCGCCATGGCGAGCTGGTTCTTGGCCGTCTCGGTGCCCAGCCAGTCGCCCAGCTTGAACTGCTTGACGATGCGCCGCATGAACGCCTTCG
Source organism: Bosea sp. OAE506 (assembly GCF_040546595.1). Taxonomy (NCBI): domain Bacteria; kingdom Pseudomonadati; phylum Pseudomonadota; class Alphaproteobacteria; order Hyphomicrobiales; family Alloboseaceae; genus Allobosea; species Allobosea sp. OAE506. The sequence goes on from NZ_JBEPOB010000001.1 coordinate 771,138, forward strand.
GTTCCTGGCGCAGCGAGACGCGGTCGGTCTGGCGGTTGAGGCGCTCGCGCTCGCGGGCGCGGATCTTCTCGCGCTCGGTCGCGACGTTCTTCATGCGCTTCTGAAGGTTCGAGCCCTCCGTCAGCGGGATCGCGATCGTCAGCACCGTCGCCGCGGCGGCGATGGCGGCGAACAGCGCCAGCAGGAACTGGCTGTCGACGACCTTGTCCGCGATCAGGGAAATCATCGGCGCTGCCTCAGATATCGAAGTTGATCATCTTGCGCATGACCAGGATGCCCATGAGCATCCAGATCGCGCAGCCGACGAGCGCGAATTTGCCGGCCTGGGTGAGCCAGAGCAGTTCGATGTAGCGAGGGGTGGTGAGGTAGACGAGGCCGGCGACGGCGGGCGGCAGACAGGCGATGATCGCGGCGGAGGCCTTCGCCTCCATCGAGACCGCCTGGATCTTGTCGCGCATCTTGCGGCGCTCGCGGATGACCTTCGACAGGTTGCCGAGCGTCTCGGAGAGGTTGCCGCCGGTCTTCTGCTGAATCGCCAGCACGATGCCGAAGAAGTTCGATTCGGCGCAGGGCATGCGCTCATAGAGCTTGGAGACGGCCTCGGTCAGCGGCAGGCCCAGCGCCTGGCTTTCGATGATCAGGCGGAATTCCGTCTTCACCGGCTCGGTCGCCTCGGTCGCGATGATCCGCAGGCAGTCGTTCAGCGGCAGACCCGCCTTGATACCGCGCGTGATGACGTCGATGGCGTTGGGGAACTCGATGCCGAACTTCTTCAGGCGGCTGTTGCGGCAGCGCTGCAGGAACCAGGGCGGCACGCCGAACCCGCCGATGAACAGCCCGACCAGTCCCAGCAGCGGGTTGCCGCTGAGCACGAACAGGGCGAACCCCACCCCGACAGCCAGGAGCGCGCTGACGATGTAGTATTTCTTGCGGTTCCAGTTCAGGCCGGCCTGCTGGATCTTCTGCTCGAGCGTCAGCTTGTTGCGGGCGTTTTCGCGGCTCTCGATTTCTTTGAGGCTCTGGGCGATCTGGCCGCGCTTGGCCCGTGCCTGCGCCTCGCGATCGAAGGCGCGGGCGGCGACGGGGGCCGCGAATTCCTTGCGGCGCTTCTCGGCCCGCGCCTCGCCGCTGAGCATCGGGTAGAACAGCGCATAGGTGACGCCGCCGGCCGCCAGCGTCGCCAGCACCACGACCGAGACGAGGGTCAGATCCATGGCCGCGGCTCCGGCTGGCGGGAGCGATCAGGCGGCATCGGCTTCGCCCTTCTCGAGCAGATCGATCGCGGCGGCGAGCCTCTGTTCCTCGCCATAGTAGCGCGCCCGCTCCCAGAAGCGCGGACGGCCGATCCCGGTGGCGCGGTGACGGCCGATGAGCTTGCCGTTCGCGTCCTCGCCGAGGATGTCGTAGTTGACGATGTCCTGGGTGATGATGACGTCACCCTCCATCCCCATCACCTCGGTGATGTGGGTGATGCGGCGCGAACCGTCGCGCAGGCGCTGGGCCTGGATGATCACGTCGATCGAGGAGCAGATCATCTCGCGCAGCGTCTTCGACGGCAGCGAGAAGCCGCCCATCGTGATCATGGACTCGATACGGCTAAGGCATTCGCGCGGGGTGTTGGCGTGGAGCGTGCCCATCGAGCCGTCATGGCCGGTGTTCATCGCCTGCAGCAGGTCGAACGCCTCCGGTCCGCGCACCTCACCCACGATGATCCGCTCGGGGCGCATGCGCAGGCAGTTCTTGACGAGGTCGCGCATGGTGACCGCGCCGGTGCCCTCGAGATTGGGCGGGCGGGTTTCGAGCCGCACGACATGGGGCTGCTGCAGCTGGAGCTCGGCCGCGTCCTCACAGGTGATGACGCGCTCGTCCTCGTCGATGTAGTTGGTCAGGCAGTTGAGCAGCGTCGTCTTGCCCGAGCCCGTACCGCCGGAGATGACGATGTTGCAGCGGACACGGCCGATGATCTTGAGGATATCCGCGCCCGGCGGCGAGATGGCGCCGAATTTGACGAGCTGATCGAGGGTCAGCTTGTCCTTCTTGAACTTGCGGATGGTGAGCGCGGGGCCGTCGATCGCCAGCGGCGGCGCGATGACGTTGACGCGCGAGCCGTCGGCGAGGCGCGCGTCGCAGATCGGAGAGCTTTCGTCGACGCGGCGGCCGACCTGGCTGACGATGCGCTGGCAGATGTTCATCAGCTGCGCGTTGTCGCGGAAGCGGATGTTGGTGAGGGTGATCTTGCCGCCCGTTTCGATGAAGGTCCGGGTGGCGCCGTTGACCATGATGTCGGCGATGTCGTCGCGGGCCAGCAGCGGCTCGAGCGGTCCGTAGCCGAGGACGTCGTTGCAGATGTCGTCGAGCAGTTCTTCCTGCTCGGCGATGGAAAGCACGACGTTCTTCAGCGAGATGATCTCGTTGATGATGTCGCGGATTTCCTCGCGGGCGGATTCACCGTCGAGCTTGGCGAGCTGTGAGAGATCGATGGCCTCGATGAGAGCGCCGAAGATCATGCTCTTCATCTGGTAGTATTCGTCGGAGCGCTGCTGCTCCGCCGGCGCGGGCGGCGGGGCCGCGCGGCGCGGATCGGCGGCCGGCGAGGCCGGTTCCGACGGACGCAGCGGAGCCGCGGCCACGGCGGGCGCCTTCAGCGCCAGAGCCGGTGCGGCCGCTCCCCCTGGGGATCGCTTTCCGAACATCTCAACCCTCTCCTACGCAGGTCAGCCCCGTCGCCCGCCCAAGCCTCATGGCTCAGGCCTTGCGCCGAAGCTTCGCCACGATCGGCTCGAACAGGCTGCGCTTGCCGCGCTTGGCTTCGCCGCGGCCCGTCAGGCCGCTCGCGATCTGGACGAAGGCCTCGGCGATCTTGCTGCCCGCCTGGACCTCGGCAATCATCTGGCCGTTGTTGGCGGCGGTGCCGAAGAGCTGGGCGTCGAAGGGGATCGAGGCCAGGATATCGAGGCCCAGCGCCTTGGAGAACTCGGCGGAGTCGATCTCGGGACGCTTGGGCATGCCGACCTGGTTGAGCACCAGCTTGGGGCCGGCGTCGTTGGGGCGGTTGGCCTTGGCCAAATCGACCATGTTCTTGGCATTGCGCAGCGAGGCGAGCTCGGGCGCGGCCACGACGACGATCTCGTCCGAACTGATCAGGGCCCGCCGCGCCCAGGAGCTCCAGACATGGGGCACGTCGAGAACGACACAGGGAACGGTGGCGCGCAGCAGATCGAAGAGCTGCTCGAACGCATCCTCCGGCAGGTCGAGCGTGCGATCGAGCACCGCCGGCGCGGCCAGCAGCGCGAGATTGTCGCTGCAGCGGGAGAGCAGACGGTCCAGCATGTTGGCGTCGAGGCGCTCGGGCGAGAAGACCGCCTCGGCGATGCCCTGCGGCGGGTCCTGGTTGAAGTCCAGACCCGCGGTGCCGAAGGCGATGTCGAGATCGACGATCACCGTCGAGGCGTCGAGGTTGCGCGCGATCGCCCAGGCGACGTTGTGCGATACGGTCGAGGCGCCGACGCCACCCTTGGCGCCCATCACCGCGATGATGCGGCCGAGATTGCGGGCGCCGGGCGCGATGTAGAGTTCCGAGAGCGTCTTCAGCACGTCGAGCGTGCCGAGCGGGGCGATGAGGTATTCGCTGACGCCGCGGCGGATCAGGTCGCGGTAGAGCTGGACGTCGTTGACATGGCCGATCACGACCACCTTGGTGCCGGCGTCGCAGCTCTCCGAGAGCGCGTCGAGATGGCCGACCAGCGTGGCGGAATCGGAGACCGTCTCCAGCACGATGATGTTGGGCGTCGGCGCGGCCCGGAAGGCCTCGACCGCCGCCGCGGGGCCGCCCATCTGGATGCGCGCATGGGCCTTGTCCATCCGGCGGTCCGCAATGGCGGCCTGCATCGTGGCCGCCACGCCGGGCGTTTCGCAAAAGGCCTGGAGGGTGACGCGCGGAAGCGGCGCGATCACCTCGTCGGCGGCGCCGGCCGAGGCTGTGGCCTGATCCTGCCCGGCGCTCATCAGCGGCCTCCGACCGTCGAGTTGATCTGCGGCGTTTCCTGCCGGTACTGGGTCGACGGATCCTTGCCCTCGCGGATTTTCGCGATGGCGCCCATGCGCTTGGCGATGTCGGGACGACCTTCGCTGCGCGAACGGACGAGATCGATCGGATCGGCCACCTGGGCGGCGAGCGTCGCCTGGCTCGAGCAGCCGAAGTTCCAGTAGGGCTCGTTGGTCATGCCCTCGGTCCAGTTCGACACGCCGGTGTCCCCCGGCCACTGGCCGCAATCATGCGGCAGGCGGGCCTGGAGCGAGGCGAAGGTCAGGCGGATCGGCGAAGCCAGATTGGCGTCGGCGACGGGATAGGTGCGCACAGACAGGGCGGCACCAGAGACGCCGGCGCGTGTCAGCGCCGAGCGGATGCCATTCAGCGTGTCGTGCGACGCCATTTCGCGACGGGTTCCGGTCGGGACCTGAGCCACGAGCCCACCCTTGCCGGACCGGCGATATTCGCGCGCAAACTCCGCGACATCCTCGGCCTGGCGCTCGTCGAGCCCGCCGCCAGCGCGTCCGACGAAGACGTCGAGCGAGCGCGGCGCGTCGCGCAGCACGATCGGATGGCGCTCGCGGACGTCGATCGGGACGCCGCTTTCGGCATAGTCGCGCTTGCCGGCGCAGGCGCCGAGCAGCGTCGCCGCGGCGAGGGCGATCCCGAGGCCGAGAGGCCGGATTCCGGAGTGGTTCTGTGCTCGAGCCGTCATGGTCTCGCCATCCCTTGCGTGTCGCCGCGGTCAGTCGGCGATGAAGCCGACGCGCCCCTTGTAGGCCTGCGGCGCGGCGCCGCCGTTGGTGCCGTAGATCTTGTTGAGACGCCCGAGCAGGGCGGCCTGGGCGTCGTGCGCCTCGACGAAGCCGTCATCGGGCCGCTGGACCTGATTGGGCTCCATCGGCTTGGCGATGTAGGGCGTCGCCGTGATCATCAGCTCGGTCTCCTCGCGCTGATAGTCGCGCGAGCGGAAGAGCGCGCCGATGATCGGCAGGTTCATCAGGCCCGGGAAACCGTTGATCGAGGTCTTGGAAACGCGCTGGATCAGGCCCGCCGTAGCCAGCGTCCCGCCCGAGGGCAGCTCCACCGTGGTGTCGGACTTGCGGACGCGGAAGGCCGGCGCATTGACGTTCTGCGCGGTCGAGCTGTTCGAGGTGTTGGTCAGGCGGAGCTGGTTCTCGAAGTCGAGCTCCGTCACCTCGGTGGCGATGCGCATGCTGATCTTGTTGTCCGACAGGACGATCGGCGTGAAGTTCAGCGCGACGCCGACCGGCCGGTAGGAGATGCCGAGCGTGCAGAGATTGTTGAGGTCGCAGGTATAGCCGCTGGGCACGGGCACTTCGCCGCCGGCGGTGAACTTGGCGCTCTCGCCCGAGATCGCGGTCACCGTCGGCTCCGCGAGAACGCGGGAGAGGCCGGCGCGCTCGAGCGCTCGCAAGGTGAAGTTGGTCGAGTTGCCGATGCCGGCCGTGATCGCGGTGGCGGCCAGCGACTGGGGCTGCAGGGGCAGCGGATTGTCCAGCGTCGGCGTGAGCGAGAAGTTGCCGAGCTTCCACTCGCCGGTCGAGTTGATGCCGAGCTGCTTGATCGCCTTGCGCGAAACCTCCGAGACGACGACCTTGACCATGACCTGGTCGCGGCCGCGGATCGTCAGCGAGTTGATGACCGCGCCCTTGGTGGAGGTGAACAGCCCGCCCGTGGTGCCTACGAAGGCGTTGGCGATGTCGACGGCCTGGGTTGCCTCCGACGCGTTGGCGACGTTGCCGACGAGCAGGATCGAGTTGCCTGCCGGCTTGATCTCGATCTGCGCCCTGGGCAGCGCCGTGCGCAGCGTCTGGCGCAGCACGTTGAGGTCGCGACCGACCTCGATCTCGAGAGCGGTGATCTGGCGGCCTTCGCCGTCGATGACGAACATCGAGGTCTGACCGTCGGCGATGCCGATGATGAAGAGCTTGCGGGCCGAGCGGACGACCGCGTTGGCGACCTTCGGATTGGCGACGAAGACCTCCTTGGCGTCGCGCGGCAGCTCGACGATGAGCGAACGGCCGATCGAGAGATCGAGCTTGCGCGAGATAGAGTGCTCGCTGGTGCCGACGTTCAGGACGGGGGCCTGGCCGGTGGCCTGGGCCAAGGCCGGCCCGGCGAGCGCCAACGCGAGGGCGACTGAGAGGAGGAGACGGTCCCGGATCACTGGTTCGCACTCCTCATGCTGACGCCATATTTGACGATGGTCATGGCGCCCTCGTTGGTCTGACCCGTCACGACCTGCCCGGCATCCTTGAGGCTGCGCAGCGCGAGCGAGAGCGTTCCCATCTTCTGGGCGCGGAACAGCGTCTCGGCCTGACCGGGCTCGACCTCGAGCGTCGCCGTCTCGCCGATCACGACCTTTTCGCCGTTGCGCTCCTGAACGTTCTGGCCGATCGCCAGGACGCGGAGGTTGCGCAGGATCGTCTCGCTGAGGAAGGCGTCGCCCTCGCCTTCGACGGCGGGGCCCTTGACGGTCACGACCACGTCGACGCGGTCATTGGGGAGGATGAAGCCACCGGCGGTGTTGGCGCCGCGGCTGTCGGTCGAGATCGCGACGGCGCGCATGCCGGAGGGCAGGATCGCGGAGAGGAAGCCGGTACCGTCGGTCTTGATCAGTTTCTCGCGGCGGATCGGCTCGGAGGCGAGCATGCCGTAGCGGACGACCTGGCCGGCCAGTTCGGCTTCGGCCTGGGGCGCCTCGTCCTTGCGGACGACGCCGGCCGGGACGCTGGCGAGCGGCCAGTCGAGCCAGCGCATATCGGCTGCGGCGACGACATTGCCGACCGGAATGTCGGCGGCCGCGACCAGAACCGGTACGGTCGGCGCGGGCTCGATCAGGGCAGCCGGGGCCGGCGCCTGGGACGGCTTGCTGATCAGCATGGCGGCGCCGACACCGGCCACCAGTGCAACCAGGAGAATGATGATGCGGGCGGGACTCATTGCGACTGACCCTCGGCCAAACCCAGTTGGCGCTCGGTCAGGATGGTGAGGCTCGAATCGTCAACTTATGGTTAATCGGACGTATCTTTTTTCAGCCTTGCGACCTTAACGGCAGCGAGTGGCCGCAACGTCACCCTTCAGACGCCGATCGCGGCCCGCCACAGCGCGGTTTCCGGCAGGATCAGAAGCGCCGCGAAGGCAAGCGCGATGCCGTAGGGCACTCCTTCCTTGGGCGAATGGAGCCGCCGGGCCCAGGACCAGCGAAAGACCGGCGCGGGCAGCGGATTCGCGCGGACCTGCAGAAGGACCAGCGTCAGGACCCCGCCGGCGAGACCCGCGATGGCGAGATAGGGCATCAGCTGCTCGAAGCCGAACCACAGGGCGGTGACAGCCGCGAGCTTGGCGTCGCCGCCGCCGACCCAGCCGGCTGCGAACATGCCGAAGCAGACCATCAGGACGACCGCTCCCGCGGCCAGGTGCCAGCCGATCTGGGGCCAGCCGAGGCCGAGCGTGGCAGCACAGACAACGAAGGCCGCGACCAGCACGAGGCAGAGGCGGTTGGAGATCGTCATCGAGACGAGGTCGCTCGCGGCGGCGTAGGCCATCGCGGCCGGAAAAACGACGATCATCATGAAGAGGGCGGGTGTCATGGTCGAGATCCCCGGAGTGAGCTCAGATCGCCACCGGCGCAAACGGACCCGTCACGGGTCAGGCGCAGGCGGTTGATGCGCGAAGGCGCTCCAGAGCCTGTCTGAAGCGCCTCCCGTCTCGCACGAAGCGGATGCGATCCGCTTCGGATTACTTGGCCTTGCCGAGCTCGTCACCGATGTTGGTGAAGGTCGTCGACAGCTTGGTGCCGAGCGTCGTCAGGGCAGTGATGCAGACGACGGCGACGAGAGCCGCGATCAGGCCGTACTCGATGGCGGTGGCGCCGGACTCGTCCTTGACGAAGCGAGCGAAGACGTTGGTCATGTGAAATTCCTTTCGGACCTTGATGAGCGCGAACTCCGCTCGGGATCGCCTGTGGCGTCCGAGCGGGTTCGTGCGAGGGTCGGGCCCTTACTTGGCCTTGCCGAGCTCGGCGCCGACGTTGGTGAAGGTCGTCGACAGCTTGGTGCCGAGCGTCGTCAGGGCGGTGATGCAGACGACGGCGACGAGGGCCGCGATCAGGCCGTACTCGATGGCGGTGGCGCCGGACTCATCCTTGACGAAGCGAGCGAAAACGTTGGTCATGTGAAGCTCCTTTTGAACCACGGTTTGACGGCTGCCTTTGCTCTGAGACGGCTTCGGTCAGCGACAGGAGGACATTACCGCGCCTCTCTTGCGGATCAGTTAAAGGAACAGAAGAATTCGAGCGGCCTCCGGAACATTGTTCCGATGGTTAATGCGTGATTGACGTAATATAATACTGACTATATTGAGTTTTGATTGACATAAATGAAGATTATTTGAGAACAATACGCTGCTCTCTCGGCCGAAAACTAGCGTTGTGCGCTCCCGACCGCCCCGGTCCGAAAACTTTCGCCGCGCTCTCTCCCTCGGTCAGGCACGTTCCCGGGCATTGAAATCAATCGGCCGCGCCCGATTAGGGATTGATTCATCATTTTGCGCTTTCCTGAGCGCCTCGGAAATCTTGAGGCAGCGCGATGTCCACTCTTTCGGCAGCAGGATCGCGATCCCGTGCGGGTTCCGCCCGGACGAAAGCAGCGCTCGCCGCCTGCGTCGGCGCCCTCTGGCTGACGGCAGGCCCCATGCCTCTCCGCGCGGCCCCGACACCGGCCAAGATCGAGAGCGTCGTCGTGATGGTCGATCACGCCAAGGTCGTGCGCCTGCCCGAAAAGGCCCAGACCGTTATCATCGGCAACCCCGCCATCGCGGATGTTGCCGTGCAGAAGAACGGCGTGATGATCGTGACGGGCAAGAGCTTCGGTGTCACCAACCTGATCGCGCTGGATGCCAGCGGCGGCCTGCTGGCGGAATCGCTCGTGCGCGTGGGCGCGGACAGCGATGCCGTGCTGACCGTTCAGCGTGGGCTGGATCGCGAAAGCTATTCCTGCACCCCAATCTGCCAGCCCGCCGCGCAGCTCGGCGATGCGCAGCGCTATTTCGGCGAAGTCGGATCCCAGGCGAACGCCCGCAACGGCGCAGCGCTGGGGGCGAGCAAGCGCTGAGCCGCCGGGCCTTCGGCCCATTGCCTAAGGTAAACCATCAGCTAACCCTGTTTCGGACGGGCTGGGCGCGGTTCTAACGGATCGGCAAGGCTTTGCCGCTATGACTGGCGTGGTCGTCGGAGCCGATGCCGCGTCGCATGATTGGGCGACAGCGGGCGCGAGGCTCCGCGGCGACGACCTGCGACGCGACAACCGGACCCCGTACCGCATGACAGTTCCGTCCCCGACCGATCCGATCAACCCGCCTGTGGCCCTTCGCGAGCCTGCGGCGGGTCCGCGCCGCCGCCTGCGGCCGCGACTGCTGAAGCGCTTCCGCCGCTCCCAGGACGGAGCCACGGCGGTCGAATTCGCGCTGATCGCCGTTCCCTTCCTGATGCTGCTCGCCGCCATCATCGAGACCGCGATGATGTTCTGGACCAGCCAGGTGCTCGAGGAATCGGTTTCGCAGACCTCCCGGAGGCTGCTGACCGGCGAGGCGCTGGCCCGCTACAACAAGACGGGCCCCGAGAACACGGCGGCCTTCAAGAACGACGTCTGCGCGAGCTCGCCGGGGCTCGTCGATTGCTCCAAGCTCGTCATCGACGTGCGGACCTACAGCTCCTTTGCCGGCGCCAAGACCGGCGTCGACGGCAGCAATCCGATCACCGCCGGCGGGCTGAACACGACGGGCTTCGGCTACAATTCACCGCAGCCCCAGCAGATCATCGTGGTGCGCGCGGTGCTCGAATATCCGCTCTTCTTCACCTCCTGGACGTCGAGCCTGGCCAATATCGGCCAGGGACGCCGCGGCATCGTCGCCTCGACGACGTTCCGGGCAGAACCGTTCACTGCGCCGGCGACATGAGGTTCCCGATGACGCACGCCTTCGAAACCCTCAATCGCGCCGGTCTGCGGCGCCTCGCGCGGCGGTTCCGCCGCAATGCCCGCGGCGTCGCCGCGGTCGAGTTCGCGATGATCCTGCCGGCGATGCTGGCGATCTATTTCGGCATCGTCGAGACGGGCCAGGGCGTCATGATCGACCGCAAGGTCGCGCAGCTGACGCGTTCGCTGGCCGACCTGACGGCCCAGGCCCAGGCGGGCCAGATCAGCAATACCGAGATGAGCAACATCTTCGACGCCGCCCAGACCGTGATGATGCCCTACAACTCGGTCGCCCCGGCGATGTCGGTGCATCACATCGTCATCGACTCGGCCGGCGTCGCCAAGGTCTGCTGGAGCGAGCAGCGCAATTCGACGAAGCTCGCGCGCGGCGCGACCGTCGCCATTCCTGCGGATCTGCGCCTGCCGAACACCTCCATCATGATGGCGGAGGCGACCTACGAGTTCACGCCGGTCGTCGGCTGGATCATCAAGGGTGGGCCGCTCAAGATCGGCGGCGATCCGATCTATATGCGTCCGCGCCTCGGCAAGTCCGGCGGCACCGCGAACATCGAGCAGATCGAGCGCGTCGGCGTGGCGATGTGCCCGGGCTTCAGCTGAGACAGCGTGAGACAGCGCCTCTCGCATCGCGCGGCCGCCTGAGATTTCCTGACAGATCAGACCGGTCCGCGAAATGGCCTGCGCCGCTCAGCCGCGCAGGATCATGCGGCCGGTCTGGACCTCGTAGCCCCTGAGCTTGGCGAGGAAGGACGTTCCGAGCAGGCTCATCGCCAGCGCCCCTTCGGGCAGCACCACGGCCTCGACATTGCGCACTAGGATGGAGCCCAGACGGACCTCGCGCAGATTGACGCGGGCGCCCTTCACGGTGCCGTTAGCGGTGCTCAGCGTCATCTTGTAATCGGCGCTGGAGGGGCGGATGCCGAGCGCGCTGGCATCCTTCGCGGTCAGCGCGACAACGCTGGCCCCCGTATCGACGAGCATTTGCACGCGGTAATTGTCGATCGACGGGTGCACGACGAAGTGCCCGCGATAATCGGCCGCCACCGTCAATGTCGGCGGTTCGGATGGGCGGGACGGCGCAGCGGCGGGCTCCGGCAGGCGCGCCTGCGTCGATGCCGGCGCGGCCGTCACGGAGGCGGCGCTCGGCGCATCGTCGCGGCCGACCCAGCGGGCGAGCTTGCTGCCATAGCTGACCGCGACCAGCGAGACGACTGCCGCGGTCCCCAGCGCCCAGATGATCGGCTTCTGCGTCATGGCGGCTGCCTCCCCTGTCGAGGTGGGCAGCATGGGAGCCAGTTCCTGCCGAAGGGTGAAGACGGGCCCGCGGATCGCGTCTCGTCGGCGGCCCGCCGCATGCTGCGCGGGATCAGCCTTAACGCCGGCTTGCCGACATTCGCGAAAGCGGCGGCGGCACCCCGGTCAGAGGAAGGACTGCCCGACGAGGGCCTCGATGGCGTCTTTGTGCGGGATGCTCGGCTGGGCCCCGGCCGCCGTGCAGGCGAGCGAACCGGCCGCGAGCCCGCGCTGCAGGGCGCCCGAGAAGCCGTAGCCTGCGGACAGTGCCGCCGCGAAGGCACCGGTGAAGCTGTCTCCCGCCGCCACCGTATCGACCACGCTGACCGCGGGGGCCGCGAGCCGGCGGCGGACGCCGCCATGCCAACCGACGACGCCCTCGCCGCCGAGCGTGACGATGCAGACGATGCCGAGCTCGCCATCGCAGCGGCGGGCGATGTCGTCGGGCTCCCGCTCGGCCCAGCCCAGCGACTGCGCCAGCACCAGCGCCTCGTGCTCGTTGGCGACGAGCATATCGAGGCCGGCGAGCAGCGCGTGATCCGGCGGCCCGGCGGGCGCGAGATTGAGGATGACGCGGCCGCCGGACTGCTTCATGTGCCGCGCCGCCGCTAGGCACTCCGCTTCGGGCACCTCGCGCTGGAGCAGCAGGATGTCGCCCTCGCCGAGCGGCACCGACGCCATCGCCGCCGCGCTCGCCTGCGCATTGGCACCGGCGGCAACGACGATCTGGTTGGCGCCGTCGGCATCGACGGCGATGAAGGCGGCGCCGGTCGGCGCCGCGACGCGCGCGACATCGGCGAGGTCGACGCCATCGGCTGCCAGCAGCGAGAGCGCGATGTCGGCGAAGGCATCGGTCCCGACCGCGCCGACGAGACGCACCGGCGCTCCCGCGCGGCGGGCCGCCAGCGCCTGGTTGGCGCCCTTGCCGCCGGGATGGAGCGCGTAGGAGGGGCCGATGACGGTCTCGCCGGCGCCGGGCAGGCGCTCGACCGGGGTGACCAGATCGACATTGAGCGATCCGAAGACGACGATCATGCCGCGATGGCTCCGGCGAGGCGGCGGATGCCGGCGACGAAGGCGGCTTCCGGCGTGGTCACAATGGTCTTCAGCCCCGCTGCGGCCAGGCCTGCGCCGTAGCTCTCCGCCATGGCGCCGTCGGCGACGAGATGGACGGTGTCATGCCGCCCGAACATCGCGAGCGCGCCGGCGATCTCGTGGCCGACCAGCAGGGCCGAGAGATAGGGGCCGACGGCCGAACCAGGCAGCCGCCCGGCCAGCACCTCGGAGCGGGCCGCGAAGGCCGTGTTGAGCAGGCCGCCGGGGCGGGGCGAGGCGGCAAAGCCCGCCGCAAGGCCGAGCCGTGCGCCCTCCTCGCTAGGCTCCTCGGCGAGCCGGGAAAGAATCGAGTTCTGCCGCAGCAGGCCCCAGATCTCGCCGGTCATGAAGCTGGCGAAGCGGGTGATCCGTCCGCCCTCGACGAGCGCCCATTTCGAATGCGTGCCGGGCAGGCAGGCGATACCGTCCTCCAACCCGAGCCCGACGATCAGCGTCTCCTCGCCGCGCATGACGTCGAAGGCGCCTTCGTCACAGGAGAGGCCGGGCAGGATCAGCGCAGGCGTGCCGTCGGCCAGCGCGACCTTCAGGCCGGCTGCGGCGATGGCATCCGGCGCGGCGGGGCATGGCACATAAGCCGCCTCGACCCAGCCATTGCGGCTGCCGACCATCCCGGCCAGCACGATTTGCGCCTCGGGCGCCATCCGGCGCAGGTCGCCGGCGATGGCCTCGAAGGCGGCCGGGAAGGCTCCTACAGGTACGGACTGGATGCCCTGTTCGGCGCTGCGGCGCTCCAGAACCTCGCCCGCTGCCGAGATAAGGAAGGCGCGGGCGCGGGTCGTGCCCCAGTCGAGCGCGATCAGGGGTCTGGGCATGGGGAAGGCTCCGGCTGATTGCTGACGCTCCCGTCATTCTCGGGCGAAGCGTAGCGCAGAGCCTGAGAATCCCCTGCGAGAGATGCCCGGGTCAAGCCCGGGCATGACGTCAGGTGTTCACGCCGCGAAGAAGACCGTCTCGTTTTCGCCCTGCAGATGGATATCGAAGCGGAAGTTGCCGTCGGGCTGGCGCGTCGCGATCAGCGTCTGGCGCCGCTCGGCCGGCACCAGCGCCAGCACGGGATCGGCCGCATTGGCCGCTTCACCTTCGAAATAGATCCGCGTCGTCAGCCGGGTGAGGATGCCGCGGGCGAAGACGGAGAGCGAGAGATGCGGCGCCTGTATCGTTCCGTCGGGGGCGGCGACAGGACCTGGGCGAATCGTCTCGATGTGGAAGGCGCCCTCGGCCGTCGTCTCCACGCGGCCGAAACCGGTGAAGCCGGCATTGCCGGCGGCGTTGTAGCGACCCTGCGCGTCGGCCTGCCAGGTTTCGAGCATGGCGTCGCCCACCGGGGCCCCGTCGCCGTCATAGACCGTGCCGGCAATGCGGATGTGCTCGCCGGCGACGCCCTCGGCCGCGACGGTCCCGGTCGCGAGCTCGCTGCCGCCATAGGCGCGCGGCGTCAGCGCATAGGCGAAGAAGGGGCCGATGGTCTGCGACGGCGTGATGCCGAGGGGGGCCTCGGCCGTTTGCGGATCAGTGCTCATGCGGCTCCTCCACCGGCGTCGCGTTGCGGCCGCGCAGGACGATGTCGAACTGGTAGCCGAGCGCCCATTCCGGCTCGGTCGTGGCCAGGTCGAAGCGCGAGACGAGGCGATCGCGCACCTGCGCGTCGGTGATCGACTGGAAGATCGGGTCGTATTTGAACAGCGGGTCGCCCGGGAAATACATCTGGGTGATGACGCGTGACAGAAAGCTCGGCCCGAAGAGCGAGAAATGGATATGGGCCGGGCGCCAGGCATTGTGGTGGTTGCGCCAGGGATAGGCGCCGGGCTTCACGGTGACGAAGCGATAGCGGCCTTCCGCATCCGTCAGCGCGCGCCCTGCCCCGGTAAAATTGGGGTCGAGCGGGGCCGGATGCTGATCGCGGACATGGACGTAGCGCCCGCCGGCATTGGCCTGCCAGATCTCGATCAGCGTGTGCGGCACCGGCCGGCCGTCCTCGTCGAGAACGCGGCCCGAGACGATGATGCGTTCGCCCAGCGGTTCGCCGACATGCTGGCGTGTCAGGTCAGCATCGCCCGCCGCGACGGCCGTATGGCCGAAGACCGGGCCGGTCGTCTCCGAGAGCGTGTGCGGCAGCAGGATTAGGGGCTTCGACGGGGCGCGCTTCACCGTCGAGCCGTAGGCGGGCGAGGTATTTGCCGGATGCGCGGCCAGGCTCTCGCGCGGATAGATCAGGCTCATGCCGCCACCCCATGGGCTTGCTTGGTGCGGGCGTGGAGATCGCGCAGCACCGACAATTCCTGCTCCGTCGCAGCCGGCGTTTCCGCGACGTCGGCCGCGAAGCGCAGCGGCCAGCCGCAACCGGCCTGGACCTGCTCGCGCGTCACGCCCGGATGCAGCGAAACGACGGTGAGTTCCGCCGTTGCCGGATCGGGCTCCAGCACGCAGAGATCGGTCATCACCTTGGTCGGACCCTTCGTCTTCAGGCCGATCGCTTCGCGGTCTCCCTTGCCCTTGCCGTGACCGAAGGAGGTGATGAAGGGCAGCCTGTCGACGAAGGCGCGGGTGCCCATCGCCATGGTGATGAAGATCTGGCCGCAATTGCTGGCGATCTCGGGCGCGCCGCCGCCGCCGGGCAGACGCACCTTGGGAGCGTCATAGGGGCCGACGACCGTGGTGTTGAGATTGGCGAAGCGGTCGATCTGCGCGCCGCCGAGGAAGCCGATGGTGATGCGCCCGCCCTGGAGCCAGTAGCGGAACATCTCGGGCACCGCGACGGTGGTCAGCGCGGTGTCGCAGAGCTCGCCGTCGCCGATCGACAGCGGCAGCACGCTGGGCCGCGTCGAGAGCGTGCCGGATTCGTAGATCAGCGTGATCTTGGGCGCATGGGTGAGGCGGGCGAGGTTGCAAGCGGCCGAGGGCGCGCCGATGCCGACGAAGCAGACATCCTGGTTCGTCAGCAGGCGCGCGGCCGCGATCGTCATCATCTCGGTGGGGGTCGCGTTCATCAGGCTGCCTCCTTCCGGGCCTGCGCATGGCGGGCGAAGGCATCAGGCCCCTTTTCCAGCACGTTTTCCTTGATCCAGGCCAAGAAGGTCTCGCGCTCCCGGGCGATCTTGTCCCAGGCGATGTAGAAATCGTTGGCGCGCTTGTAATAGCCATGGGCGTAGGACGGGTAGGCACCGCCCGGCACATGGGCGATCGCGGTGACGGCCCAGGACGGCAGGATCACCGCATTGGCGTTGCGCGGGCCGAAATCGTCGACGATCTCCTCAACCGTGACGAGCGAGCGCTTCGCCGCGAGAACCGCCTCCTTCTGCACGCCGACAATGCCCTCGAGCAGGACATTGCCCTCGCGATCGGCCTTCAGCGCATGGATGATCGCCGCATCGGGGCGGATCGCCGGCACCGTCGCCAGCACCTCGCCGGTATAGGGGCAGGTGACGGAGCGGATCTGCGGATTGACGGAGGGCAGATCGACGCCCTTGTAGCCACGGAACACGGCGAAGGGCAGGTTCGCGGCGCCCGCCTCATAGGCGTTGGCCATGGCGGCGTGGCTGTGCTCCTCGATCTCGAGCCGGTGCGGCCAGCCATTCTCGACCGCGTCGCGGAAGCGGTGCAGCGAGCCGACGCCGGGATTGCCGCCCCAGGAGAAGATCAGCTTCTCCGCGCAGCCGGTGCCGATCAGCTGGTCGTAGATCAGGTCCGGCGTCATCCGGATTAGCGTCAGGCGACGCTTGCCCTGACGGATCGTCTCATGACCCGCGGCATGGGGGATGAGATGGGTAAAGCCCTCCATCGCGACGGAACAGCCATCGCTGAGGACCGCCTCGATTCCCTGCGAGAGGGAGACGAATTCCGCCACCTTGACATCTCCTCATTCTGTGCGTTTATCGCACACTGTGTTGATAATCGAACGTTAGGCCGACGGGGGCAGGCGGTCAAGAATGGCTGGAGAGGCGCCCGACCGCGACCATATGGCCGCCCTCGAAAAGGGACTGGCGGTGATCGAGTGCTTCGATGCCGGCCGAGACAGACTGACGATCGCGGATGTCGCGCGGGCGACGGATCTCTCCCGCGCCGCCGCCCGGCGCTGCCTGTTGACGCTGACGCGGATCGGCTATGCCAGCTTCGACGGGAAGTTCTTTACCCTGACGCCGCGCGTGCTGCGGCTTGGCCATGCCTGGCTGGCCTCCAGCGCGCTGCCCCAGCTCGTGCAGCCCTTTCTGGAGCGGCTCTCCGAGGAGACGCACGAGTCATCCTCGGCCTCGCTGCTCGACGGGCACGAGATCGTCTACATCGCGCGCTCGGCGCAAAGGCGGATCATGTCCGTCGGGCTCTCGGTCGGCACGAGGCTACCGGCTTCCTGCACCTCCATGGGCCGGGTGCTGCTGGCGGCTCGCGATCCCGCCGACGCCCGGGCGCGCATTCTGGCGGGGAAGCCCCGCGCCCTAACACCCCACACCGTGACCGATCCGGATCGGCTGACAGAGATCCTGGCCGTCGTGCGGGCGCAGGGCTACTGCATCGTCGATCAGGAGCTGGAACTGGGCCTGATCTCGATCGCCCTGCCGCTCATCAACGCACGGGGCGAGGTGGTCGCCGCCTTCAACCTCTCCGGCCAGGTCCAGCGCAGCTCGGCTGCGGAGATGGCCGAGCGCTTCCTGCCCAGCATGCGCCAGCTCCAGATGCTGCTGCGCCCCATGATCAGTTGAGGACGACACCATGCTGGAGCTGAAGGCGGGGCCGCTGAGCGCCCGCATCCACCCGGAGATCGGCGGCATCATCGCCGCGCTGGAGTGGCGGGGGCCGGACGGGCGCCTGCATCCGCTCCTGCGCGCCCCGCCGGGCCTCGCGCCTTCGACCGCAGCCCCCAACAAGATGGGAAGCTGGGCGATGGTGCCCTTCGCCAACTGCGCCTTCGACCGCATCGTCGATGATGGCGAGCAACGCTTCGCACTACCGGACAACCGGCTGGGCGGCGGGCACTGCATCCATGGCTTCGGCTGGCAGTCCGACTGGGCCCTACTCGGCCATCCCGCCGGCCATACCCTGCTCGAACACCGGCGCGAGGCCGGCCCCGACCCCTATCGCTACCGGGTCACCCAGGAGATCGCGCTCGATGAGGCCGGTCTGACCGTCAAACTCGCGATCACCAACGAGGCAGACCAGGCCCTACCCTATGGTCTGGGCCATCATCCCTGGTTTCCAGCCGCGCCGGATACGCGGCTGCGGATGACGGCGCGCGGGGCTCTCCTCTTCGGCGGCGAAGGCTATCGCGCCACCGGCTCCCGCACACTCGACGGCGGCGGGCCCTATGCGAACGGCGCCGTCTTCGCGACGGGCGGGGAGGTCGCGTGGAGCTTCCTCGGCTGGGACGGGACGGCGCGGATCGAGACGCCCTCGACCGGGCTCGCCATCACCCTGACCGCAAGCGAGAGCCTGCGCTGCCCGGTCGTCTGGGCGCCGCCGGGAGCGGATTTCCTCTGCGTCGAGCCGCAGAGCCATGCGATCGGTTCGCCGAGCGAGAGGGCGGCGCGGGAGGCATCACCGCTTACGCGCCTCGCCCCCGGCGAGACGTTGCAAGGCTGGCTGCGGATCGTGCCCGAGGCGCTGTGAGCCTGGCTCAGCGCCAGCGCGGGCCGGTCTCGTAATAGCGCTGAAGGTTGGTGGGCTGGAAGCCATAGGCGCCGGCCGGAATGGCCGGGCGCAGCAGGATCTGCTCGCGGGCGGCATCCCAGTTCGGCACCTTGCGCTGCTGGGCGACGGCGGCGGGCTTTTTGCTCTTCGCCTTGGCGATCTTGGCCTTGCTACCGCCGGAGGCCTTGGCGAATTGCGAGAGATTGTCGGGCGCCGCGCCGTTCAGCGCGATGCTGGTCTGGCTGGGCCCATGCTTCTTGACCAGCGCAAAGAGCTTGGCGGCATTGGGCCGGGTGCAGGCGGATGCAGCCATGCGAGGCCGGGCGGCCGAGCGCGCCCACCGCCGTCGTGCCATGGATCGCATAGCCGCCGCGGAAGAACACGGCATGGGGCATGGCCCCGCCATATTTGCGCGAATACCAGTTCTTCTCCAGCCGCGTCGGGCGGTAGAGGCCGTTGGGCGTGCGATAGCCCTTGCGGCCCGAGGAAATCGCCCAGTTGTAGCTCTCGCCGTCGGTCGTGGTGACCTGGATGCGCTGGGCGGCGATATCGACGCGGACATCGACGCCGGCCTGCGCCGAGGCGATACCGGCAAGCGAGAGGAAACAGGCGGCCAGCAGGCCGAACAGACGACGCATCACACCACTCCGAAACCACGCAACCGCTGAACGCCTCGGCCTTGTCCTGCATCCGGGATCGAGCCCGGAGCGGCGGCCATTGCCCATCAGCAAACGCCGACGGCCGGCGCTTGTAAAGCGCGCGACAAAATCGTGGTTTCCGGACCGGCGCAGGCTCAGCCCCCTGCGGCTTTGCGGGGAGCGGCGGCGGGTGTAGCAGGGGGCTTCGCTGCCCTCCCGCCCCGCGGTCCTCCATGCTCGACATGCTCCTGCCGGCCGGCGTCGCGCCCGCCATCGCGCTGCTGCTGATCGCCGTCAGCTTCCTGACCTCGGCCTTCACCGCCGCCTTCGGCATCGGCGGCGGGGTGGCGATGCTGGGTGCACTCGCCGGCACGGTGCCGCCCTCCGTGATCATCGCCGTCCACGGGCTGGTTCAGGTCGGCTCCAATGTCGGGCGGACCTATGTGCAGCGGGCGCATGCGCTCTGGCCGCTGGTGGCGCGCTTCACCGCGGGCTCGGTGATCGGGGCCGTGATCGGCGCGCTGCTGGTGGTGGAATTGCCCGAGCGCATCCTGCTCGGCCTGCTCGGTGCCTTCATCCTCGTGATGACCTGGCTGCCGAAGCCGCGCATTCCCGGGCTGGCCTCGAGCGGGCTGGTGATCGGCGGCGGGCTCTCGACCATCGTCACCATGTTCGTGGGCGCGACCGGGCCCTTCGTGCAGGCGCTGCTGCTGCCGCTCAAGCTGGAGAAGCGCCAGCTGATCGCGACCCATGCGGCCTGCACGACGATCCAGCACCTGCTCAAGGTCTTCGCCTTCGGCGCGCTGGGCTTTGCCTTCTCGGACTGGCTGCCGCTGATCGGCGCCATGATCGTCTCGGGCTTCGCCGGGACGATGCTGGGGACGAGGCTGCTGGAACGGCTGCCGGAGCGCTGGTTCGCGGTCGCGATCAAGGCGATCCTGACGGTGGTCGGCCTCGACCTGCTGCGCCGCGCCGCCGGCTTCTGACGCGGCGCGTTACTCGCAAGGCCTCAGATGAGCTTCACCTTGCCCGTGGCGAGGTCGTAGACGCCGCCGGCGACGGTGAGCGTCTTCTGGGCCACCCGCTCGGCGAGGATCGGCGCGGCGCTCTTCAATCGTTCGACATTGAGGCGGACATTGGCCTCGATCGCCGCCTCCAGCAGATCGGGCGCGCCGGCTTTCTGCGCGTCGAGCACGGCCGGCCTGATCGCGTTGATCAGCGAGGGGAGGTGCCCGGGCAACTGCGTCCCGTTCTTCACCACGTCGATCGTGGAGGCGATGGCGCCGCAGCGGCTGTGGCCAAGCACGAGGATTAGGGGCGACTGCAGGACCGCCGCGCCGAATTCCAGGCTCGCCAGCCCATCCTCATTGACGAAATTGCCGGCGACGCGGACGACGAAGAGATCGCCGGCACCCTGGTCGAAGGCCAGTTCGGGCGCGAGGCGCGAATCGGCGCAGCTCACGATCGAGGCGAAGGGGTGCTGCGAGCGGGTCCGCGCCGCGCGGCCGGCCGAGAAATCGCGCTGGTTGGGCTTGTTGGCGGCGTAGCGGGCATTGCCGGCCATCAGCCGGTCGAGCGCCTCCGTTCCACCGATCGGCGTTGGCGCGGTGGCGGCCCCCTGCGCCCAGGCCGGGCCGGCGAGGCCGACTGAGACAGCGAGGCCACCGCCGAGGCGCAGCACGGAGCGGCGAGAGAAGGAGGAAAGAGGAGCATTCGGCGCACAGCGTTCGCACATGGGAGCCATCCTTCAGGCCAGCCGCAGGGTCCGCATCCCTATGGAGCGACAATCCCGGCTTGCCTTGTGAATGTATTGATGCTGCGATAGCTGAACAGTCCAAAGTCTGCACCGATCGATTGCCGACGAGGACTTGCTGAACGATCCCTGAAACAGGTCCTTATCTTCAGTTGAATTACAATACGCGTCAAATTATTCCCTTCTCTGATGCCGCGACCGGGCCTGCGAGCTTCCGCCGCGCGATTCTCCATTGCGCAGACTCCGTGCTGCGGATGCATGTGGCCGAGAAGATCGTCAGCAAGATCTTCGGCCGCAATCTGCAATCGCATGCGGCCGGGCTCGTCGTCGTCATGCATTGCGAGGCCGAGCGCGGCGCCGGTCAGAGGCCGACGCTGGCGCTGGTCCAGCGCGAGATGGGCAGTGCCCGCACGCTCGCCGCCTTCTTCGGGCTGCTCCGGCTCGCCGGCTATGTCACGCGCGAGCCCGTCCCCGGCGATGCCCGGTCGGCCTGGCTTGTGCCGGCGGCACCGCTTTTCGAGGGGCTGCGGCAATGGCTGTCGCATCACGCCCGCTGCGGCGAGATCCTGGGCCTGGCCGAGCCCGGGCTCGCGGAGCGCCTGCGCGCCGACGATGCCTTCCTGCGGCTGTTTCTCGGCCATGCCCGCGATCTCTTCGCGCGGACACGGGAGGCGACGGCGGGGGCCGGCGCCTGGGCCTGGCTCGACCGCTTCGACTGTGGCGACCGGATCGGTCTCATCCTTCTCGGCGCGCATCATCGCGTTGGGGCGGCTGCGGGCAACGACCCGGTCTGGTTCGATCTCCATGCGCGGGAGATCGCCTCACGCCTCGGGCTCTCCCATTCCCATGTCCGCAACATCGTCAACCGGTCCGAGGCCGAGGGCCTGCTGGTCCAGGACCGCCTCAAGGGTCGCGTCGCGCTGACGCCGCGGCTGCTCGCGGAGAGCGAGGCGTGGTTTTGCAGCTTCTGGGACTGGATCGCCGAGACGGCGCGGGCGGCGCAGGCCGCCGAAGCCGCGCCGCGAGGGTGACGCCGGGGCGGAAATCCGGCATAGGCTCGCGCCAGCCCTTCCGGAAGCCGGCTCCGCCATGCTCAAGACCCGCATCATTCCCTGCCTCGACGTCAAGGACGGCCGCGTCGTCAAGGGCGTGAAGTTCCTCGATCTCGTCGATGCGGGCGATCCCGTCGAGGCCGCCAAGGCCTATGACGCGGCCGGCGCCGACGAGCTCTGCTTCCTCGACATCACCGCCAGCCATGAGGACCGCGGCATTCTGTTCGACGTGGTGACGCGGACGGCGGAAGCCTGCTTCATGCCGCTGACCGTCGGAGGCGGGGTGCGCAAGGTCGAGGACATCCGCGGGCTCCTGCTGGCGGGCGCCGACAAGGTCTCGATCAACACGGCTGCCGTGACCAACCGGCAGTTCGTCAAGCAGGCGGCCGAGAAGTTCGGCGACCAGTGCATCGTGGTGGCAATCGACGCCAAGCAGGTCTCGTCGGGCCGCTGGGAGATCTTCACCCACGGCGGGCGCAACCCCACGGGTCTGGAGGCAGTGGCCTTTGCGCGGGAGGTCGTCTCGCTGGGCGCCGGCGAACTGCTGGTGACCTCGATGGACCGCGACGGCACCAAGGTCGGCTACGATCTGGGCCTGACCCGCGCCATCGCGGATGCGGTCAGCGTCCCGGTGATCGCCTCGGGCGGCGTCGGCGACCTCGACGATCTCGTCAACGGCGTGCGCGAGGGCCACGCCTCGGCCGTTCTGGCGGCCTCCATCTTCCATTTCGGGACCTACACGATCGGCCAGGCCAAGGCGCACATGGCGCGGGCCGGGCTGGCGATGCGGCTGGATTGAAGCGATGACCTTCACCCTCTCCGATCTCGAAGCTCGCATCGACGAGCGCGCCGCCGCGTCAGTGGACGAATCCTGGACCGCGAAGCTGCTCGCCGCGGGCCCCGAGCGCTGCGCCAAGAAGTTCGGCGAGGAGGCGGTCGAGGCCGTGATCGCCGCGGTGAAGGGCGACCGGGACGAGCTGATCGCGGAAAGCGCGGACGTACTCTATCATCTCTTGGTTGTACTGAAGGCCCGTGATGTTGCATTGCAGGACGTGTTGAGCCAGCTTGAGGCCCGCACTGTGCGCTCCGGTCTGGCGGAGAAAGCCGCACGCCCCCGTTGATGAGTCGAGGCTAGTCCTGCGTTGAACCTCGAAGCCTGGATTGCGGGCCGCCCCATGGACCAGCGCGCAATGCCCGCCCCGGCCCTTCCCGATCTCGATTCGCCCTATCGCAGCTTCACCCGCGACGAGTGGGCGCATTTGCGCGCCGACACGCCGCTGACGCTGTCGGTCGACGACCTGACCAAGCTGCAGTCGATCAACGACCCGATCTCGCTCGACGAGATCGTGGCGATCTACCTGCCGCTGTCGCGCCTGCTCTCGCTCTACGTCGCCGCCACGCAGGGGCTGTTCAAGGCGACGCAGCGCTTCCTGCTGGCCGAGGCCGAGGTCAAGGTTCCCTATATCATCGGCGTGGCGGGCTCGGTCGCGGTCGGCAAGTCGACCACGGCGCGCGTGCTCAAGGCGCTGCTCTCGCGCTGGCCCAACACGCCGAAGGTCGAGCTCGTCACCACCGACGGCTTCCTGCTGCCGAATGCCGAGCTCGAGCGCCGCGGGCTGATGCAGCGCAAAGGCTTCCCCGAGAGCTATGACGGCTCGGCGATCCTGCGCTTCCTCTCCGACGTCAAGGCCGGCAAGCCGCAGGTGAAGGCTCCGGTCTACTCCCACCTCGTCTATGACGTGGTGCCGGGCGAGACGGTGACGGTCGAGCGGCCGGACATCCTCATCCTCGAGGGGCTGAACGTGCTGCAGCCGAGCCGGATGCCGAAGGACGGCACGGTCATCCCCTTCGTCTCGGATTATTTCGACTTCTCGGTCTATCTCGATGCCGACGAGAACGACCTGCATCGCTGGTACGTCAACCGCTTCATGACGCTGCGCCAGACCGCCTTCCGCGACCCGCGCTCCTTCTTCCGGAAATATGCGGAGATCGCCGAGGAGGAGGCGTTGACGATCGCGGAAAATCTTTGGACCGGGATCAACCTGCCGAACCTGCAGGAGAACATCCTGCCGACGCGCCAGCGCGCCAGCCTGATCCTGACCAAGGGCGCGAGCCACCGGATCCAGCAGGTCGCGCTGCGGCGGCTGTAAGGCGATGACGCCGCGCGCGAACCCGGCGCTCTCACCCGCCATGCCGCGCTGATGGAGACCTTCTGGTCGCTGGCCGGCATGGCAGGCGCGGCCTTCGTCGCCGCGACCCTGCTGCCGGCGCAGTCGGAAGCCGTGTTCCTCGGGCTGCTGGCGGCGCGGACGGTCGATCCGCTGCTGCTGTTCATCGTCGCCAGCCTCGCCAACACGGCCGGGTCCGTCGTCAACTGGTGGCTCGGCCGCCTGATCGCGCGCCACGGTGTCGAGAAGCTGCCGCGGCGCCTGCGGCCCGATCCCCGGCGGCTGGCCCAGGCGCAGGGCTGGTTCGCCCGCTTCGGCTGGCCTTCCCTGCTCTTCGCCTGGCTGCCGATCGGCGGCGATCCGCTCACCTTCGTCGCCGGTACGTTGAACTATCCGCTCGGGCGCTTCATCCTGCTCGTGCTGGCGGGCAAGGCGGCGCGCTATGGCGTTCTGCTGGCCGGCTGGGTATCATTGACCTAAGGGAACTTCCGCAACCTTTGCGGCGTTGCGCCGGACCTCTGCACAAGCTACCAGCGGTCGTCCCTTTCTGGAGATCTGATCATGAGCATTCAGCGCATCGCCGTCGGCCCGCGCATGTCCAAGGCCGTCGTCCATGGCGACACCGTCTATCTGGCGGGCCAGGTCGCGGACAAGGCGGCGGGCAAGAGCGTCGCCGAGCAGACGCAGGAGATCCTCGGCATCATCGACGGCCTGCTCGCAGAGGCCGGCACCGACAAGACCAAGCTGCTGATGGTCAATATCTGGCTGTCGGACATGTCGACCTTCGCCGAGATGAACGGCGTCTGGGACAAGTGGGTCGTCGCCGGCCAGACGCCCGGCCGCGCCACGGTCGAGGCCAAGCTCGCAGGGCCGCAGTTTACCGTCGAGATCGCGGTCATCGCCGCGAAGTGAGTGTGGGCAGCGCCCCCGGCGACGGGGGTGCGCCGCTGGCCGTGACCCGCAGGAGACGGGAGGTGCTACCGTGACCTCTCAGACCGACATGTCCGCCATGATCGAGCGGGTCGCCGAACGGCACGACGTGCCGCTGGCGGTCCTGCTCGCGGTGATGGCCAGCCTCGTCAAGAGCGGCGCCCGTCCCAACCTGGCGCGCCTCGAACAGCTGCTCGGTCGCAAGGCCCGGGAGGTCGTCGCCCTGCGACGCCGCCTCGACCAGGCCAGCAAGGACGGCGTCGTCGCCGAAGCGCGGCGCAAGGCGGCTCGCGCCCTCGAAGGCGGGCAGTTCGCCGAGGTCGAGCGGGCGCTGGCGCAGCTCGAACTGCATTTCTTCGGCGGCATGACGGATCTGTCCACCATGCCCGCCGACCGGCGCATCGCCGCCGGCGAAACCCGCAGCGACCGCGCCGCCACGGCGCTGCTGGAACTCACGCCCAATGCCTGCCGCGAGGCGTCGCAGCGCTATGCCGAGGCCGCCGCCATCGTCGGCGTCGCGGATGTTGCGCGCAGCCGCGACCTGGCGATGCGCCAGGGCGATGCGCTGGCGCGAATCGGCGAGGATTTCGTCGATCGCACCGGGTTCGAGGCGGCGATCGAGCATTTCCGCAAGCTCCTCGCCGGGCTCGACAATTTCGAGGACACGCTCGCCTGGGCGACGGTGCAGGAGCGTCTGGCGCGCAGCCTCGCCGGGCTCGCGACCGTGACGGGGGACGAGGCGCGACTGGACGAGGCGCTCGCCTGCTGCCGGACGGCGCTGGAGGATCTGCGCCACGACGAGGCCCCGTTGCTCTGGCGGGCGCTGAAGGTACGCTTCGGCCGGATCGCGATTCCGCTCGCCGACCAGCGCGAGGACGAGGCGCTGCTCGAGGAGGCGATTTCGGCTCTGGCGACGGCGCTCGCCCGCTGGAACCGGGACGGCGACGAGGCCCGCTGGCTGGAGGCCGAGCAGCTGATCTCGCGCGGCCGGGCCGCGCTGGGGCGGCGCACCAGCGATCTCGCCTTGCTCGAGCGGGCCTTCAACGGCTTCAACCGGGTCGCCAAGACGGTCGACCGCAAGCGCGAGCCGATGCGCTGGGCCGAATTGCAGGACCTGATGGGTGGCGTCCTCGCCGCGATGGGCGAGCGCTACAGCGAATCGATCGTTCTGGAAGAGGCTGTCGCCGCCTTCGATGCGGCTCTGGAGGAGCGCCGGCGCGAGCGCAGCCCTCAGCTCTGGGCTGCGAGCGCCGCCAATCAGGGCCTCGTCTCGATGCAGCTGGCGGCCCGGCGCAAGGACCAGGGCCTGGCGCAGCGGGCGCTGCTGCAGATCGCCTCGGCGGTCGAGGCGATGCGCGAGGCAGGCTATGGCGCCGATGCGGCGGCGCTGCAGAAGAAGCTGATCCAGGCCGGCAGCCTGGCGGAAACGATGGCCCGGGGCTGAAGCCCGGTTCAGGCGCCGGATATCGCTCGCTGGCGCTTCGCCAGCCGCTCCAGCGCCTCGTCCAGCGTGGCGTCGCGCTTGGCGAAGCAGAAACGCACCACCGTCTTCACCGCGGCCTGGTCGTAAAAGGCACTGACGGGAATCGCGGCGACGCCGTGCTCGGTCACCAACCGGCGGCAGAAGTCGACATCGTCGCTCTCGCCCAGCGGCGCGATGTCGACATTCAGGAAATAGGTGCCGACGCTGGGCAGCACGCTGAAGCCCAGATCCTTCAGCCCCAGCGCAAAGCGGTCGCGCGAGCGCTGGAAACCGGCCCGCATCCCCTCGAAATAATCGTCCTCCTTGCCGAGCCCATAGGCCACGGCCGCCTGCAGATTGGGGGGCGTCGTGAAGGTGATGTACTGATGCGCCTTGGCGAGCACCTTCATCAGCGGCGGAGCCGCCATCACCAGCCCGACCTTCCAGCCGGTCAGCGAGAAGATCTTGCCCGCCGAGGAGATCTTGACGGTGCGCTCGCGCATGTCGGGCCGGCCGAGCACCGAAACGTGCCGGTGGCCATCGAACACGACATGCTCCCAGACCTCGTCGCAGATCGCGATCGCGTCGTGGCGGATGCAGAAATCGGCGAGGAGATCGAGATCGGTGGCTGAGAAGATTGTCGCTGTCGGATTCAGTGGGTTGTTGAAGAGCACTGCCTTCGTCCGCGGCGAGAAGGCGGCCGCGAGCGCCTCTTCGGTCAGGCCGAAATGCGGCGGTGTCAGCGTCACGAATTTCGGGATGCCGCCCGCGCGTCGCACCAGCGGGACATAGGCGTCGTACATCGGTTCGAACAGCACGACCTCGTCGCCCGGCGACAGGATCGCCATCAGGGCGCCCGCGATCGCCTCGGTCGCGCCCGATGTGACCATGATCTCGCTGTCGGGATCGAGATCGAGCCCCTGCCAGCGCTTGTAATGGTCCGCCGTGGCGCGGCGCAGCTCCGGAAGGCCCATCATCGGCGGATACTGGTTCCAGCCGTCGACCACAGCATCGGCCGCCTTGCGCCGGACATCGAGGGGGCCCGGATCGTCGGGGAAGCCCTGGCCGAGATTGACGGCGCCGGTCTCGCGGGCGAGCTGCGACATCACCTCGAAGACGCTGGTCGAAAGGGCGGAGAAGATCGGGTTCATCGCATGCATCGCCTGACCGAAGGAGCCGGGCAGCGCCTCTAGCATGCTGGCGGCGCCGACGCACGCAGCTCCCACACCACGTCAAGGCTCTCAAAAATGCGAAGTGATGAATGTTGACATTCGTCACCGATCAGGATTTACTCCTCTTCGCCGGTTCACGACGCCCCTCGGCGCGACTTCGCCCCTTTGGCGCGACGGGATGCGACGTGAACCGGTGACCCTCTGCGTCGGCAGCGCCGATTGCCCGAAGCCCAGCCGCCCCCTAATCAGGCGCATGGCCTCCTCCCGCACTCCCGCCATCATGATCCTCGGCACCGGCTCGAATGTCGGGAAGTCGCTCGTCGTCGCCGGCCTCTGCCGCCTCTTCGCCGATCGCGGCCTCAGGGTCCGGCCGTTCAAGCCCCAGAACATGTCCAACAACGCCGCCGCCACGATGGGAGGCGAGATCGGCCGGGCGCAGGCCCTGCAGGCGCGTGCCGCCCGCATCGCCGCGCATGTCGACATGAACCCGGTCCTGCTTAAGCCCGAGAGCGAGGCCGGCAGCCAGATCATCCTGCAAGGCCGCGTCGCGGGCCACCTCCCGTCCGGCGACTTTGCCCGGCGCGGCGATTTCCTGCCCCGCGTGCTGGAGAGCTTCGAGCGGCTGGCCGCGCAGGCCGATCTCGTTGTGGTGGAAGGCGCCGGCTCGCCGGCCGAAACCAATCTGCGGGCGCGCGACATCGCCAATCTCGGCTTCGCCCGCGCCGCCGGCGTCCCAGCCATCCTGGTCGGCGACATCGACCGCGGCGGCGTCATCGCCAGTCTCGTCGGCACGCATGCCGTGCTGGACGAGGCCGATCGCGGCATGATCCGCGCCTTCGCCGTCAACCGCTTCCGCGGCGAGGTCGCGCTCTTTGCCGATGGGGTGGAGACTATCCGCCGCGCCACCGGCTGGCCCTGCCTCGGGGTCGTGCCCTGGTTCGCGCAGGCCTCGCACCTGCCGGCCGAGGATGGGCTCGATCTGCGCAGCACACCGGCCCGGCCGGGCGCAGAACTGAAGATCGCCGTGCCGGTGCTGCCCGGCATCGCCAATTTCGACGATCTCGACCCGCTCAAGCTGGAGCCGGCGATCGATCTCGTGCTGCTGCGGCCGGGCCAGGCCCTGCCGGGCGATACCGGCTTGGTCATCCTGCCGGGATCGAAGACGACGCTGCGCGACCTCGCCGCCTTGCGGGCGCAGGGCTGGGACGGCGACATCCTCGCCCATCGCCGGCGCGGCGGGCATGTGCTCGGCCTTTGCGGCGGCTACCAGATGCTCGGCCGGGTGGTGCGCGATCCGCATGGGCTCGAAGGCCCGCCCGGAGAAGCGCCGGGGCTCGGCCTGCTCGATGTCGAGACCGAGCTCGACCGCGCCAAGACCGTGCGGGAGACCGATTTCGTGCATGGCGCGAGCCAAAGGGCCGGCCGCGCCTACGAGATCCATCTCGGGCGCACCGACGGCCCCGACCGGGTCCGTGCGCCGTTCTCGGTGGACGGGCGCGGCGAGGGTGCGGCCAGCCCCGATGGGCGCGTGGTCGGCAGCTATCTGCACGGCGTCTTCGCTTCAGACCCCGTGCGCGCCGCCTTTCTGGAGCCGATCGCCGGCTCCTGGCTGTCGGGCGGGATGTCCTATGAGGAGGCGGTCGAGGCGACGCTGGACGAGCTCGCGGCGCATCTGGAGCGGCATCTCGACATTGAGGCGATCCTGGCGCTGGCGCGGCAACGCCCTGCTCCCGGCTGAGAGGCGCGGAGGCGGGAACCGGGCGTCCCGCCGGCGCGTTCGCAACCCATTCCCCGCTCGCGAGGCGGCCCCCACGCGTGACGGGCGGGCCCTCGCTTAATCCAGATCAATGCAACGCGGCGTCTTCTGCCATCCTGTCGAAAGATCAGCTTCGCCAAAACGTTGACGAGTGACAAATTTCGTCATAGCCGTCAGGTCCTGCCGACAGACGCCGCCTTCACAAGGACAGGCCTTTCCGTGAGTCACCCCGAGCGCGATACGAGGCGATGCATCGTCGACGCGGCCGAGCGCTTCTTCCGCGACATCGGCTACCAGAAGACGACCGTCGCCGACATCGCCAAATCGCTGCGCATGAGCCCGGCCAATGTCTACCGCTTCTTCGACTCCAAGAAGTCGATCAACGAGGCGGTGCTGGCGCGCTTCAAGGGCGAACTCGAGGAATCGCTCTCGCTGATCATTGCCGAGCCGCGACCCGCCGGCAGCCGGCTGCGCGAGATGCTGATGGCCTCCTACCGGATCAACCAGGCGCGCTTCGTCGACCAGCAGCGCATGCAAGAGATGGTGTGCGCCGCGATGGAGGAGAGCTGGGACGCGATCATCGGCCATATCGAGCGCTATGACGCGCTGATCGGGCGGGTGGTGGCCGAGGGCGTGGCCAATGGCGAGTTCCGCCCGGTCGATCCGCAGGCGGCGACGCAGTGCATCCGCACGGCGATGATCCGCTTCCAGCATCCGCTGCTGATGGCGCAATGCGCGCGCATGCCCGGCCCCAGCGCCGAGGAGATGATCGGCTTCATCATGGCCGGGCTGGAGCAGCCCAAGGCCGGCTCCTGACGGCGCCCGGGCCTCGCCCGGCGCGCCCGCGCGTTGACAAGCCCGCCGAGGGAGCAGGATACCCCGCCCGTCATGCCCAGTCTCTCCAAGCAGAGCTTCAAGAAGCTCGCCGTCATCGCTCACGACCTCACGGCGACGGCGGCGGCGATCTGGCTCGTCTTCGTCATCCGCTTCGAGGGGTCGCTGCTCGACGAGCATCTGCGCTATCTGCCGCGCTTCCTGCCCTTTTTCGTGGTCTATGGCGGGTTGGTCTACTGGGCCTTCTCGCTCTACCGCTCGAAATGGCGCTTCGCCTCGCTGCCGGACCTGTCGAACATCGTCAAGGCGTCGACGATCCTGACGCTGACGCTGATCATCGTCGACTACGTCCTCGTCTCGCCGAATTTTTACGGCGCCTTCTATTTCGGGAAGATCAGCATCGCGCTCTACTGGCTGGTGCAGATCGCGCTGCTGGGCGGGCCCCGGCTGGCCTATCGCTATTTCAAATTCTCCCGCTCGCGCCACCAGGCCGCGCGCGAGGCGTCCCATCCCGCGCTGCTGCTCGGGCGCGGCTTCGAGGTCGAGATGGTCATCCGCGCCATGGAGGCCGGCACCATGCGCAAGCTGCGGCCGGCCGGCATCCTCTCGCCGCGCGCGGACGATCTCGGCCAGAGCATCCGCGGCGTGCCCGTGCTGGGGCTGCTCTCCCAGATCGAGGAGATCGTCGGCGAGGCGGCCGAGCGCGGCGAGGGTTTCCGTCGTATCGTCGCTACGCCGAGCGCGCTGCAGCCGGAGGCGGAGCCCGACAAATGGCTGGCGCGCACCCGCAAGCTCGCCCTGCCGATCTCGCGCATGGAGACGCTGGGCGAGGGCGCGCGCGACACGGAACTGGCGCCGCTCGAGATCGAGGATCTGCTGGTGCGCTCGACGGTCCGGATCGACCGCGAGCGGCTGGGCAATTTTTTGAAGGGCAAGCGCGTCGTCGTCACCGGCGGTGGCGGTTCGATCGGCTCAGAGATCTGCCTGCGCTGCGCCGCTTTCGGCGCCGCGGAACTGCTGATCGTCGAGAGTTCCGAGCCCGCCCTGTTCCAGGTGACGGAGCAGCTCAGCATCCAGGAGCACGAGACGCGTGTTTCGGGCGTCCTGGCGGATGTGCGCGACCGTGACCGGATCGCGGCGCTGTTCGTCGCCTTCGCGCCCGACATCGTCATCCATGCCGCAGCGCTGAAGCATGTGCCCTATCTCGAGGCGGACTGGAGCGAGGGCGTCAAGACCAACATCTTCGGCTCGGTCAACGTCACCGATGCCGCGATCGCGGCGCGGGCCAAGATCTTCGTGCTGATCTCGACCGACAAGGCGATCGAGCCCGTCTCGATGCTGGGCGCGACCAAGCGCTTCGCCGAGATGTACGCCCAGTCGCGCGACGCCGAATTCATCGCCGCGGCCGGCGGCATGCGCCTCGTCGCCGTGCGCTTCGGCAATGTGCTGGGCTCGGTCGGCTCGGTGGTGCCGAAATTCAAGGCGCAGATCGCGCGTGGCGGGCCGCTCACGGTCACCAGCCCCGACATGATCCGCTACTTCATGACCATCCGCGAGGCCTGCGACCTCGTGCTGACGGCTGCGTCGCATGCCCGTTCCGACGGGCCGGAGGAGGAGCGGGCCGCGGTCTATGTGCTGAAGATGGGCCAGCCCGTGAAGATCATGGACCTGGCCGAGCGGATGATCCGGCTCGCCGGCTTCGAGCCGGGCGAGGATATCGAGATCGTCGTCACCGGCGTGCGGCCGGGCGAACGGCTGAACGAGATCCTGTTCGCCCGCGACGAGCCGATGGCCGAGACCGGTCTCGACGGCGTGATGGCGGCGAAGCCCGTCTTCGCCAACCGGGAGCGGCTGCAGGGCTGGCTGTCACGGCTCGAAACCGCCCTGAAGGCGGATGACCGCGTCGCCGCCGACGGGGTGCTGGACGAGGCGATTCCCGATTTCAGCCTGCGTCACGGGGCTGCGCCAGGCGCTCCAGCCCAGTCCGCGTCGCCAGTGGCGGCCGCCATCCAGCCCTGAGCAGGGGCGTCGGGCCGCGCCACGAGGCTGCCTGCGAGCTTGTCGAAGGCGTCCTGTCGTCCGAGCAGCCGCGCTGCCAGCCGCAATAGGCCCGGTGGCACGGGGATGAGCCCCGGTGCGCGCCCCATGCCCTTGCGCAGTGCCGCCAGCATCTCCGCCACGCCCAGCGGCTCTGGATCGGCCAGGGAATAGGCTCGCCGGGCGGGGCAGCGCGGCGTGAGCGCGAAGAGCACGGCGTCCGCCAGATTCTCCACCGCCAGCAGCGAGCGCGGCGCCGTCAGCCCGCCCAGCGGCAAGGGCAGCGGCAGCCGCGCCAGCTTCACCAGCGCCGCCATGTTAGCCTTCACGCCCGGCCCGTAGACCAGCACCGGGCGCAGGGCCACCCAGTCGAGATCGAGCCCGGCGAGCCCCCGCTCGGCGGCGAGCTTTGAGCGGCCATAGGCATCGTCCGGGGCGGGCGGATCGTCCTCGCGCAGCGGGGGGCCATCGAACGCCCCCGACAGGGCCTTGATCGAGGAGACGAAGACGAAACGACCCACACCGGCGCGGTAGGCGGCCTGCGCGAGATCGAGCGTCGCCTGCGTGTTGATCTGCCGGTAGAGCGCCTCGTCGAGCCCCGGCCCGGCATGGGCGAGCCCGGCGAGATGGACGACATGGGAGATGCCCGCGAGCGCCGGCGCCCAGTCGACAGGCGAGGAAAGATCGCCGGTAACGACCGCCTCGACGCCAGGCGGAGGCATGGCGGCGCTGCGCTGGGTGATGCGGACCCGGTAGCCGGCCGCCAGCAGCGCCTTGACGACATGGGGGCCGACGAAACCGCCGGCGCCGGTGACCAGGACGCGTTCGCCGCTCATGAGGGCCGGCGACGCGCGAAGCGCCGCATCAGCAGGCCGGCGAGCAGCAGGGCGAGGCCCAACGCGCCGATCTGCACCGGGACCGCGGGTATCAGGATGGTGAGGCCGGCGAGCAGGACCAGCGCGAGATTGAGCAGGCCGATCTCGGTTGCGATGCGCAGGACCGCGTGCCCGTTGGTCGTCGCCTGTTGATAGAAATGGGAGCGATGCGCCTCCCAGACCCGCTCGCGGCGCGCGAGCCGGCGCAGCAGGGTCAGCGTGCTGTCGGCGACATGGTAGAGCGGCAGGATCAGTGCCGCCGTCAGCGCGCCGGTTCCGGCCAGGCGATAGAGCAGATAGGCGCCAAGCAGGCCGATCGGCAGCGAGCCGACATCGCCAAGAAAGAGCCGCGCCACGGGCTTGTTGAAGGGCGCAAAGCCGATCAGCCCGCCACAGAGCGCCGCAGCGAGCAGGCCGGTGGCGGGATCGACGATGCCCGCCATCCCCGCCAGCGCCAAGGCGCCGGCGAACGGGACGAAGCCGGCGACGGTGAGCCAGTCGAGCCCGTCCATAAAATTGGTCAGGTTCACGAACCAGATGCCGGCAAGCAGCGCGAGGCAGCGCTCCGCCGCGAGCGGCAACGAGCCCGGAAAGAGCCGCAGGTCCGGCGCCGCATAGACGATCACCACCGCGACGCAGAGCGCCTGCAGCCCGAGCCGCAGCCCCGGCGAGAGCGGCCGGATGTCGTCCCAGGCGCCGACGATGGCCAGCGTAGACGCCGCCGCTGCGACGAAGACCAGGCCGCCCATGCCGCCGGGCGGCGGCAGAAGCGCGGCCATGGCTGCCAAGGCCGCGAAGGCCCCGGCGAGGACGGCGATGCCACCGCCCTGCGGGGTCGGCACACGGTGGCTGGAGCGGGCGTTGGGGCGCGCCAGCGCATAGCGCAGCAGCAGCGGCCGGAGCAGAACGCAGAGCAGCGCCGCGACACCAGCCGCAGCGATCAGGGTCAGGAGCGTGGCGAGCGTGCTGGGCAAGGCGAGAGGGACCGTGGTGTCGTTGTGCATTCCCTAGAGCATCGGATGCTTCGGCGGGAATCGTTTTCGCGCCGGGCATCACGCAATGCAGGCGTCGGCGCTTGCCCGAGCCGGCACAAAGAGGGAACATAGGGCATGAACCAGGCCGATTCCCTGCTCAACCTGCCCCCGACGCGGCCTGACGTGACGCGCGCGGTCTGTCGCGGCGCCTCGCGGCATCTGCGCGCGCTGGGCTATGCCGTCGTCAAGGAGATGACCTTCGCCAATGGACGCCGCGGCGACATCGTGGCGCTATCGCCCGCCGGCGAATTGCTGGTTGTGGAGGTCAAGTCGGGGCTGGAGGATTACCGGATCGACGGCAAATGGCCCGACTACCGGGCCTATTGCGACGGTTTCCTGTTCGCCGTGGCACCGGAGTTTCCCGCCGAGATCCTGCCCGCCGATGTCGGGCTCATCGTCGCGGATGCCTATGGTGGCGCGCTGATGCGCGATGCACCGCGCCATCCGCTGGCGCCGGCACGGCGCAAGGCGCTGACGATCGCCTTCGGCCGCCTGGCCGCAGCGCGGCTGGCGGGACTCGAAGACCCGCAGCCGGCCTGAGCCGCCGCGCTGTCGAGCGGTCTGCTCAGCGCGGGGCGCGCTTGGCCAGAATCCGCTGCAGCGTGCGGCGATGCATGCCGAGCCGGCGCGCCGTCTCGGAGACATTGCGGTTGCAGAGCTCGTAGACGCGCTGGATGTGCTCCCAGCGCACCCGGTCCGCCGACATCGGGTTTTCCGGAGGCTGGGGACGCGCATCGCGCGCCGCTGCGAGAGCGGCATGGATCTCGTCGGCATCCGCCGGCTTGGCCAGGAAATCGAAGGCGCCGAGCTTCACCGCGCTGACGGCGGTGGCAATGTTGCCATAACCGGTCAGCACCACGCCGCGCGCCTCGGGCCGGCGTTCCTTCAGACGGGCGATCACGTCGAGACCGTTGCCGTCGGCGAGCCGCAGGTCGATCACGGCGAAGGCCGGCGCCGCATCATCCACAGCAGCGATGCCGGCGCTGACGCTGTCGGCGATCCGTACCGCATAGCCGCGGCTTTCCATGGCGCGGGCGAGACGGGTCAGAAAGGGCTTGTCGTCGTCGACCAGCAGCAGCGACCTGTCGGTCACCGCGGTGGCCGACACCGGTTCGGCCAGCATATCCTGCATCACAACCTCCTCCGGCCGGGCTCGGTCCGAGCCCCGGCAGCGCGGCCTCTGCCGCAACGCATGGTGGGATCGGCCCTCATGAGCCAACTCCATGTGGTATCGCGAGGTCCACCTTTGAAGCCCCGGCGGGCGGCAGATCCGCCTCGAAGGCGGCGCGCAGCCATGTCATGCTGACACAGGCGCCGCTGGCGGGCTCCGGGCGGTTGGAAAATGCGATCGCCGCCCCGCCGCGCTCGAGCAGCGTCTTGGCGATGAAGAGCCCGAGGCCGAGGCCGCCGCCGGCCCGGTTCTCGCCGGCGCCGTGGGTCAGATACGGGTCTCCCGCCCGCATCAGCACGTCGGGCGGAAAGCCGGGGCCGTCATCGGCGATGGTGAGCATCACATGGTCCTGGTTCCACTCGGCCGTGATCGTCACGGTCGAGCGGGCGAAATCGACTGCGTTGTCTACGATGTTGCCGAGCCCATAGATCATGCCGGGGTTGCGACGGCAGACCGGCTCGGGCTTCTCGCCCTGCAGGACGATCTCGAAGGGCACACCGAAGGGCCGCTGCGGCCCGGCCGCCTCCTCGATCAGCAGCCGCAGGCTGAGCTGGTGGAGCGGCCCGGCCTCGTCGTCCTGGAGCGAGGTGAGCTTGCCGAGGATGCCGCGGCAGCGCTCGACCTGCTCGCGCAGCAACGCAATGTCCTCGGCCATCTCGCCCTCCGGCGGCGCCAGACGCGACAGTTCCTTCGAGACGAGGGCGATGGTGGCGAGCGGCGTGCCCAGTTCATGAGCAGCGGCCGCGGCCAGGCCATCGAGCTGCGAGAGGTGCTGCTCGCGCGCCAGGACCAGCTCGGTCGCCGCGAGCGCATCCGAGAGATCGCGGGCCTCCTTGGCGACGCGCCAGGCATAGATGCCGGTGAAACCCAGCCCGAGCACGAGCGCGACCCAGCTGCCGAGCTGGTAGTGCAGCGGCAGCACGGGGCGATCGGGCCCGGCCCAGGGCAGCGGCCAGTGCGTGACGCTGACCAGCGTCGCAAGCGCAATGGCGAGGCCGCCCAGCAGCAGCGTCCGCTGCGGGGGAAGCGCGGTCGCGGAGATCATCACCGGGGCCAGCAAAAGGATCGAAAACGGGTTCTGCAGCCCTCCGGTGAGGTAAAGCAGCACCGAGAGCTGGACGATATCGAAGGCCAGCAGCGCCGTCGCCGCCCCCGGCTGCAGCCGGTGATTCAACGGAAACCGGATGCGCAGCGCGATATTGAGCCAGGAGGACACGGCAATCGCGGTGAAGCACCAGCCGAAGGGCAGCGGGTAGCCCAGGCCGAAATGGACGCCGGCCACGGCGAGGCTCTGGCCGGCGATGGCGAGCCAGCGCAGGCGCACGAGCGTGTCGAGGCGAAGCTGGCGGTTGACCCGGCCGAAGGCGGGGCGAGTGGCGTCTGCGGGGATCATGCGCGGAGACGATCCTGCGGCAGGTCGGGGGTCAAGCGGGTTCTCCGGAATGCGATGAACTGTGAGCGAGCGGGGCAGGAGTGAAATCTTAGCCTTTTGCAGGGTTGTATGAGAACAAATTGGGCATAGGGTGCGTTGCTGTTGCGGCGCATCATTCCTGCTGCGCCGCCCGAAGGACAAAAACGTATGTATGGTGCCGCCATGTCGTTCGCCTACCATGCCTATGAAGCGGCTCACATGATGCTCGGACCGGCGCGAGGGGTTTCGGATGCGATGCATCTCGCCTTCCGCAACCCGGCCAATCCGCTGACCTACACCCCGATGGGGCGCACCATCGCCGCCTCCTGCGAATTGTTCGAGCGGACGACGCGCCGCTACGGCAAGCCAGCCTTCGGCCTGGCG
Source organism: Bosea sp. OAE506 (assembly GCF_040546595.1). Classification (NCBI taxonomy): domain Bacteria; kingdom Pseudomonadati; phylum Pseudomonadota; class Alphaproteobacteria; order Hyphomicrobiales; family Alloboseaceae; genus Allobosea; species Allobosea sp. OAE506. The sequence continues at coordinate 807,890 of NZ_JBEPOB010000001.1, forward strand.
GAGACGACGATCAACGGCGTCAAGGTCGCGGTCGAGGAGCGCGTGGTCTGGGAGCGGCCCTTCTGCCGCATGGTCTATTTCGACCGCCGCATCGAGGGCCGCCGCAAGCCGCAGCCCAAGGTCCTGATCGTCGCCCCGATGTCGGGCCATTACGCGACGCTGCTGCGCGGCACGGTCGAGGCCTTCCTGCCCGGGCACGAGGTCTACATCACCGACTGGGTCGATGCCCGTCTGGTGCCGATGATGGCGGGCCGCTTCGATCTCGACGATTACATCGACTACGTCATCGCCATGCTGCAGATGCTCGGGCCGGAGACGCATGTCATGGCCGTCTGCCAGCCTTCCGTGCCGGTGCTGGCGGCTGCCGCCCGGATGGAGGCCGAGGGCGACGCCTGTGCGCCGCGCTCGATGACGCTGATGGGCGGGCCGATCGACACCCGCCGCTCGCCCACCGCAGTCAACTGCCTGGCGATGGAGCGCGGGACGGACTGGTTCCGCCGCAACTGCATCACCAAGGTGCCCTTCCCGCATCCCGGCACCTTCCGCGACGTCTATCCGGGCTTCATGCAGCTCTCCGGCTTCATGGCGATGAACATCGACCGGCATGTCAGCGCCCATTACGAGATGTACAAGCACCTGATCGCGGGCGACGGAGACTCGGCGGAGAAGCATCGCGACTTCTACGACGAGTACATGGCGGTGATGGATCTCACCGCCGAGTTCTATCTCCAGACCGTGGAGACCGTCTTCGTCGAGCATGCGCTGCCCAAGGGCACGATGATGCATCGCGACAAGCCGGTAGACTGCACGGCCATCCGTCGCGTCGCGCTGATGACGGTCGAGGGCGAGAAGGACGACATCTCCGGCGTCGGCCAGACCCAGGCCGCCCATGATCTCTGCCCGAACATCCCCGACGACAAGCGCGTGCACTATCTGCAGATGGGCGTCGGCCATTACGGCGTCTTCAACGGCTCGCGCTTCCGCTCCGAGATCGCCCCGCGCATCGCCGATTTCATGCTGACGCTGGACATGGAGGCGGCCAAGAGCCGCCGGGACGCCAGCGCCACGGAGGCGCGCAAGGGGCTCAAGGTCGCGAGCTGAGGCAAGGCCCGGCCGCTTCGGCGCCCGCGCATAGCGGGTCCCAGGCGCCGCTCGAAGACAGGAAAACGCCCGCCGGTCGCAACCGGCGGGCGTTTTCGTTCGAGGGCTCAGCGGAAGAAGATAACCGTCTGGAGCAGGAAGATCGGGATCAGGATCGCGCCCGACCAGGCCATGTAGCCGAAGAAGCTCGGCATCTTCACCTTCCGGTCCTTGGCGATGGCGTAGACCATGAAGTTCGGCGCATTGCCGATATAGGTGTTGGCGCCCATGAAGACCGCGCCCGCCGAGACCGCCGCCAGCGTCAGCGCGCCCGTCGTCATCAGCACCTTGGGATCGCCGCCCGCGAGCTCGAAGAAGACGAGATAGGTCGGTGCATTGTCGAGGAAGGACGACAGCAGGCCCGTCATCCAGAAATAGGCGACGGTGTTGTGGCTGCCGTCGGGATTGGTGACCAGCGCGACGAGGCCGGAGAAGGCGCCGTTGCGGCCGGCCTGCAGCATCGCCAGCACGGGAATGATGCAGACGAAGATGCCCGCGAAGAGCTTGGCGACCTCCTTGATCGGCCCCCAGCTGAACTCGTTGCCGGCCCGCACCGGGTTGGGCGTCAGCTTCAGCGAGAGGCCGGCGAGGGCGAGCAGCACGACGTCGCGCACGAGGTTCTGGAGTTCCACCTTCGAGCCGAGGATGTCGAAGGCGATGCCCGGCTTCCAGCTCGCCGACATCAGGATCGCGGCGATGACGCCCCCGAGCAGGACGAAATTGACCTTGCCGTAGAGCTTGATGTCGCGGTCGGGCGTCGGGTCCTTCAGCGAGGGCATCCCCTCTTCCCGGCGGTAGAACCAGGTGTCGAGGGCGTAGAACGCCGCCAACAGGATGGCGACGGCGAGCCCCGTCTCCGGCAGCAGATGCGTCGTCGTCCAGAAGAAATCGACCCCGCGCAGGAAGCCGAGGAAGAGCGGCGGGTCGCCGAGCGGCGTCAGCGAGCCGCCGATGTTCGAGACGAGGAAGATGAAGAACACGACCACATGGACGTTGTGGCGGCGGCTGTCATTCGCGCGCAGGACAGGCCGGATCATGATGATCGAGGCCCCCGTCGTGCCGACAAAGCTCGCCATCAGCGTGCCGATCGCCAGCAGGGCGGTGTTGGTGGCAGGCGTGCCGTGCAGATTGCCCATGATCAGGATGCCGCCGGCGATGGTGAACAGGGCAAACAGCAGGATGATGAAGGGGATGTATTCGAGCAGGGCGGTGTGGGCGAGCGCCCCCAGCGCAGGCTCGACGCCGCGCAGCGCGACAAGCGGGATCAGCACCAGCGCCGCCCAGACAAAGGCGAACTTGCCGTAGTTCAGCTCCCAGAAATGCGGGAAGAGGATCGGGCCCAGCGCGATCGAGAGCAGCATGCCGGCGAAGGGCAGCGCCCAGAGCACGCCCATCGAGGCACCGTCGATGCCGGTGGCCGCGAGGGCCGGCCCGGCGGGCAGGCATAGCAGGACGGCAGCGGCGAGCCCCGCCAGACCGGTGTTCTTGGCCATCCCCCGCCCCACTCGTCTCGTGCCTGTCGCAATCCGTCGAGCGACGGTTATACGATGGCTCGGATGGCGGCAACCGGGCCGGGAGCACGGGCATCCGGGTTTGCCATCGCTGCGATTCGCGAGAATAATCTTCTCCGCGCAGCGCGGACTTCGCGCGATTCGGACCCGCCCATGTGTCGTTTTCTGGCCTATTCCGGCGCGCCGGTCTTCCTCGAGGATCTCGTCGCGGCGCCGTGTCATTCGCTGATCCACCAGTCGCTCCATGCGGCTGAGGCGAAGACGGGGACGAATGGCGACGGTTTCGGCGTTGGCTGGTATGGCGAACGTCCCGAGCCCGGCCAGTATCGCGAGGTGCGCCCGGCCTGGTCGGACGAGAACCTGCTCTCGATTGCCCGGCAGGTCCGCTCCCCGCTCTTCTTCGCGCATGTCCGGGCCGCGACCGGCACGGCCACGACGCGGGCGAACTGCCACCCCTTCGCCCATGGCCGGCATCTCTTCATGCATAACGGCCAGATCGGCGGCTATGGCCTGATCCGCCGCCGCCTCGAGGGGCTGATTCCGGATTCGCTTTATGCCGCCCGGGTCGGGACGACCGATTCGGAGGCGCTGTTCCTGCTCGTCCTGGCGCGCATCGAGGCCGGGATGGCACCGTCTGCAGCGCTGGCGGCGGCGCTCGGCGATGCGCTGGACCTGATGCGGCAGGCGGGCACGACCGAGCCCCTGCGCTGTGCCGCCGCCCTCTCCGACGGCGAGACGATCCATGCCGTCCGCTGGGCCTCGGACGGCAAGCCGCCGAGCCTTTATGTCTGCCAGCGCTCCGACAGCGTCGTGGTCGCCTCCGAGCCCGTCGATGCGGCGCGCGAATGCTGGCAACCGCTGGCCGGCAGCGCGCTCGTGACGGTGAAGGCGGGAACCGTGACCATCGCGCCCTTCGAGATCGGGCTCGCCGCAGCGGCCTGACTCCGAGATTTCGGCGGGCCGGATGAACCCGAAGGGGGGCTCGCGCGATTAACGACTGGTCGCTGCATCGCGGCTGCACACCTCGCCGCCCCGATCCACCCCTCCCAAAGGCCATCGGGGCGGCGATTCCGCTTTAGCGATTCGGCGCGATGGTTGCAGGCCGGCGCGCCGTGCCCGCCCGACGATTGTGCGGGGAGCAGAAGCGCGACCTGATGGCCGGGCCTCGGAGGCTTCCGGACGGCCCGGGGAAGATGTCAGAGATCTGAGAGGGGAGATGGTGGAGCCAGGCGGAATCGAACCGCCGACCTCTTGAATGCCATTCAAGCGCTCTCCCAACTGAGCTATGGCCCCACTCTCAGCCGGCGGACATGGGGGTCGGCCGGGGTCTTATTCGGTTCCGGAAGGCCGGGCTTTCGCCTCGGAGGATCCAGGAACCGGGCGCCGCGTCAGCGGCGAAGCGCTCTATAGGCGGGAGCGGAGGAAGACTCAAGCACCGATTGTCGCTCGATCGTCATTCTTTTTCGCCGCTCCGGCGAGGGTGGGCTCAGACGTCCTCGTCGCCCTCGATGTCGCCATCGATCAGGTCGGCGACGTCGTCATCGCCTTCCTCGTCCTCTTCCAGGAAGGTGTCGTCATCGGGCGCGACGTCGTCTTCGACCTCGATGTCGTCCTCGCTGGTGACGACGGCGTCCTTCTCGGTCGCCTCGGCATCGGCCTCGTCGAGCGAGACGAGCTCGACCGCGCTGTCGGCGGCCTCGACCTCATCCTCGTCCTCGTCGGACTTGGCCGCAACGGCAGCCGCCGCGGCCTTGGCCTGTGGCTCGAACATCGAGCGCGGATAGGACTGTCCCGTGTAAGGCGAGACGATCGGATCCTTGTTCAGGTCGTAGAATTTGCGCCCCGTCGTCGGGCAAACGCGCTTGGTGCCAAGTTCCGGTTTCGCCACTGCGTCGGACCTTCAATCAATCATGTTCTGAAAAGCAGGCGCGTCCGTTAGTCGGGGCGGCCGGCGCTGTCAAATGCTGATTCGCCCGCATGGTGCAGGAACGGTGCCGCGGCGGGTGCCGGGAGGCCGCCCAACGCGGACGTGACGCCTGCCGGGCCGGCATGCTAGGCCACGCCCTGCCCGATCGACCAGCCTGCAGAAGAACACGCCCGTGGCCCACGCTCACACCCCCGTTCCCGTCACCGCCCGCCGCAGCGGCCCGCTGCGCGGCCGCGTCCGCGTCCCCGGCGACAAGTCGATTTCGCACCGCGCGATGATCTTCGGCCTGCTCGCGATCGGCGAGACGAAGGTCACTGGCCTGCTCGAGGGCGAGGACGTGATGCGCACCGCCGAGGCCGCCCGTGCGCTGGGCGCAACCGTGCATCATGACGGGCCGGGCTCATGGCGCGTGCGCGGCGTCGGCGTCGGCGGCCTGCGCGAGCCGGCCGGAACGCTGGATTTCGGCAATGCCGGCACGGGCTCCCGGCTGATGATGGGTGTCTGCGGTTCGCACCCCATCACCACAACCTTCGACGGCGACGCCTCGCTGCGGAAGCGGCCGATGCGCCGTATCCTCGACCCGCTGGAGCAGATGGGCACGGTCATTGTCTCGCAGGAAGAGGGAGGGCGCGTGCCCCTGACCCTGCGCGGGCCGCGCGAGGCGCTGCCGATCATCTATCGCACGCCGGTCGCCTCGGCGCAGATCAAGTCCGCCGTGCTGCTCGCCGGGCTTGCCGCGCCGGGCGAGACGACGGTGATCGAGACGGAGGCGACGCGCGACCACACCGAGAAGATGCTGACGCATTTCGGCGCCCAGGTGACGGTGTCGCATGAGGGCGACCATGGCCGGCGCATCGTGCTGAAAGGCCAGCCGGAACTGCAGGCGGCGCCGATCGTGGTGCCGGCCGATCCCTCCTCGGCGGCCTTCCCGCTGGTCGCGGCGCTGATCGTGCCGGGCTCGGACGTGCTGATCGAGAGCGTGATGACCAACCCGCTGCGCTCGGGCCTTCTGACCACGCTGCGCGAGATGGGCGCCGACATCAGCATCGAGAGCGAGGCCAATGAGGGCGGCGAGGCGGTGGCGACGCTGCGCGTGCGCGCCGGCTCGCTCAAGGGCGTGACCGTGCCGCCGGAGCGGGCGCCCTCGATGATCGACGAATATCCGGTGCTGGCGGTGGCCGCCTCCTTCGCGACCGGGACCACGCGGATGCGCGGGCTGCAGGAGCTGCGGGTCAAGGAATCGGACCGGCTGGCAGCCGTCGAGGCCGGGCTGAAGGCGGCGGGCGTGACCTGCGCGATCGAGGGCGACGATCTGGTCGTCCAGGGCTCGGGCGGCGCAGTGGTGGGCGGCGGCACTGTCGCCACCCATCTCGACCACCGCATTGCCATGAGCTTCCTCGTGATGGGCCTGGCGACGGACAAGCCGATGCAGGTCGATGACGGGGCGATGATCGCGACGAGCTTCCCGAGCTTCGTCGGCCTGATGAACGGGCTCGGGGGCGAGATCGGATGACCGCCCCCACCGCCGGGCTCGTCATCGCAGTCGACGGGCCTGCCGCCTCCGGCAAGGGCACGCTCGCGCGCCGGCTCTCGGCGCACTACAGCCTGCCCTATCTCGACACCGGACTGCTCTACCGGATGGTGGCGAGCGCTATGCTCGACGCCGGGCACGACATCCGCGATGCGGCCGCGGCGGGCGAGATCGTCTCCCGCTTCGACCAGGGCGCCTTCGACGAGGACGTTTTGCGAGGCCGTGAGATCGGCGAGGCGGCCTCCGTGGTTGCCGCGATGCCGGCCGTTCGCAGCGGGCTGATCGAGCGACAGCGGCGCTTCGCCGCGCAGCCCGGCGGGGCCGTGCTCGACGGACGCGATATCGGCACCGTGATCTGCCCCGGCGCGCCGGCGAAGCTCTTCGTCACGGCCACGCCGGAGGTGCGCGCCGCACGGCGGCACAAGGAACTGGCCGGCCGCGGCGAAAACGCCCCTTTCGACGGCATTCTCGCCGATATCCGGCGGCGCGATGCGCGCGATTCGGGGCGCAGCGACGCGCCGCTGAAGGCCGCCGATGATGCCGTCATCCTCGACACCTCGGCACTGACGATCGAGGAAGCGCTGGCGGCCGCCATCGCGATCGTCGAGCGGCGGCGGGCGGCTTCGCCGGAGCGCCCGCTCACGGAGCGGTGACTGCGTGCCTTTAGGGCTTGGACAGAATCAAAACCGGGCGCACAGTTTCGTCACGACGGGATGACGGAGGTGGCGATGCGGCGTTGGCTGTACGGTCTCTTGAGTCTGGCGGCCGCGGGATTTGTCTCCGCCGCCGCCCTTTCCCAGCCGGCTGCCGGCCCGCCCGAAGAGGTCGATGTCGCGCTCGTTCTTGCGGTCGACGTCTCGTTCTCGATGGATCTCGACGAGCTCGCCCTGCAGCGCAACGGCTATATCGAGGCCTTCCGGTCCAAGCCGCTGCACGACGCCATCGCCAAGGGCGCGATCGGCAAGATCGCGGTGACCTATTTCGAATGGGCGGGCGGGCATTTCCAGCACATCGTCAAGCCCTGGACGATCATCGACACGCCCGCCTCGGCCATCGCCTTCGCCGAGGAACTCGGCGAGGCGCAGACACGGCGCGGACGCCGCACCTCGATCTCGGCGGCGATCGACACGGCCGTGCAGCTGCTCGAGCAGGCCAATGTCACGCCGATGCGCAAGGTGATCGACATCTCCGGGGACGGCGCCAACAATGACGGACGCCCCGTGACCGTCGCCCGCGACGAGGCCGCCGCCAAGGGCATCAGCATCAACGGGCTGCCGGTGATGCTGAAGCAGGCGAGCTATTTCGACATCGACAATCTCGACGTCTACTACAAGGACTGCGTCGTCACCGGGCCCGGCGCCTTCGTGATCCCGATCCGCGAACGGCACCAGTTTGTCGATGCGACGCGCACCAAGCTGATCCGCGAGATCGCCGAGATGCCCCGCGACGGCGAGGCGGTGGTTCAGAAAGCGCAGTCGACGGGAAACAACGCCAGCTGCCTGGCCGGCGAGCGGCAATGGCGCGACCGCATGGGGAATTGAGGAGCCTCCGAGCCGTCATGCTCGGGCTTGACCCGAGCATCTCTCCAACCGGCGCCCTTCCTTCGCGAGATTCTCGGGTCTGCGCTTCGCTTCGCCCGAGAATGACGGCCAAGCCCTTACGTTCCGCGTGGCTTGGCCCGCGTCGTCGGCGGAGCCGCGGCGGGATCGTCCGGCCAGGGATGGCGGGGATAGCGGCCTTTCATCTCGGATTTCACCGCGGCCCAGGAGCCGCGCCAGAAGCCCGGCAGGTCGCGGGTGATCTGGACTGGCTTATGGCCAGGCGAGAGCAGCTCCAGCACCAGCGGCACCCGTCCGCCGGCAAGCGCCGGATGCTTCGACAGCCCGAAGAGCTCCTGGACGCGCACCGAGATCGTCGGGCCGGCCTCGGCGCCGTAATCGACCGCGAGGCTGGAGCCGGTCGGCGCGGTAAAATGCGTCGGGGCCTCGGCTTCGAGCCTGCGCTTCAGCTCCCAGGGCAAAAGCTCAGCCAGCGCTCCGTCGAGATCGCCCGGCTGGATCGCTGCCAGCGACACCCGCCCGACGAGATGCGGCGCGAGCCAGAGGGCGGCATCGAAGGCCAGGCCTTCATCCGAGAGATCGGGCCAGGCGTCCGTCGCGCCGGCCTCCGTCGCGGCCCGTCGCAGAAACCCGACGCGCTCGCGCAACTGCAGCTGCGCCTTCGTCCAGGGCAGCAGGCCGATGCCGAGCATGGCGATGCCTTCCGCGAGGACGGTCGCGTTCGCCAGCGTCGGCTCGGCGGGCAGCGGCCGCTCGGCCAGGCTGAGAGCGCCGTAGCGCCGGACCGCCCGCACACGCAGGGCGCGGGCCGTGCGGTCGAAGGTTGTCTCACTGCGGTCCTCGATCGCGAAGGGCGAGAGTCCTGCGGCGACGAGCCAGGCGATGTCGGCTTCCGTGAAGGGCGCAGCCGAGAGGATCCGCGCCTGCTGGGCCGCGCCGGTCATCTCCGCGACCACGAGGTGGGTTTCGCGGGCGAGGCGCTGGGACGCCTCCAGCGTCGCGCCGCGGCCATTGGCGAGGAGATACTGCCCCGAACCGGCGCTGCGTGCCTTGGCGACGCGCTCGGGATAGGCGAAGGCGAGGAGGAGCCCCACTGAGAGGGCTTCGCGGGGGGTGGACGGGCCCGCAGCCCGTTCGGCGGCGCGCGCCCAGCCCTCGGCGAGGCGGCGCATATCGGCGGCGCGGCCGCCTCTCTCACGCTCCAGCCGGTCGAGCCGCTCCGACAGGTCGATCGCATCGCCTCCCAGGCCGCGCTCGACCAGAAGGGCCGCGAGCTGAGCAGCCGGCCCGGCCTGTCCGAAGCGCGCCGCTACCACCACCATGCGCGCGAGGCGCGGCGGCAGCGGCAGGGTCTGGAGGGTGCGGCCTTCCGGCGTGATCCGGCCATCGCCGTCGAGCGCGCCAATGCTGCTCAGAAGGCTGCGCGCCTCCTTCAGGGCCGGTACTGGGGGCGGGTCGAGGAAGGAGAGGCTGGTGGGGTCCGACACGCCCCAGGCGGCGCAGTCGAGCAGCAACGGCGCGAGATCGGCCGAGAGGATTTCGGGTCGTGCGAAGGCCTCCAGCGCGCCGTTGCCGGCTTCCTCCCAGAGCCGGTAGCAGATGCCGGGTTCGGTGCGGCCGGCGCGGCCGCGACGCTGGTCGCAGGCCGCGCGGCTGGCACGGCGTGTCTCCAGCCGGGTCACGCCGAGATCGGGCTCGTAGACCGGAACGCGGGCGAGCCCTGAATCGATCACCACCCTGACGCCCTCGATCGTCAGCGAGGTCTCGGCGATGGCGGTGGCGAGCACGACCTTGCGACGGCCAGGCTGCGCCGGCAGCACGGCGCGGTCCTGCTCGGCTTGGTCGAGTGCACCATAGAGCGGCGCGATCTCGACATCCCTGTCGCGGATGCGCTCGCGCAACCGTTCCTCGACCCGCCTGATCTCGCCCTGGCCGGGCAGGAAGACGAGCTGCGAGCCCGGCTGTTCGGCGAGCGCCAGCAGCACCGCGTCGGCGACCTGGTCCTCGATGCGCTTCAGCGGCTCGCGGCCGAGATAGCGCGTCTCGACCGGGAAGGCCCGGCCCTGGCTCTCGATCACCGGCGCCTCGCCGAGCAATCTGGCGACACGCGCCCCATCCAGCGTCGCCGACATCACCAGGATGCGCAGATCCTCGCGCAGGCCTCCTTGCGCATCGAGGGCGAGCGCCAGCCCGAAATCGGCATCGAGCGAGCGCTCGTGAAACTCGTCGAAGAGCACGGCGGCGATGCCGTCCAGCGCCGGATCGTCGAGGATCATGCGGGCGAAGACCCCCTCGGTGACCACTTCGATGCGCGTCTTCGGGCCGATCTTCGATCCCAGCCGGACACGCAGACCGACCGTCTCGCCGACACGCTCGCCCAGCGTCTGCGCCATGCGGGAGGCGGCGCCGCGCGCCGCCAGCCGGCGCGGCTCCAGCACGATCAGCTTGCCCCCCTTTGCCCAGGGCTCGTCGAGCAGGGCGAGCGGCACGCGCGTGGTCTTGCCGGCACCCGGCGGCGCAACGAGCACGGCGTTCGGCCGGTTGCGCAGGGCGGCCGCGAGATCACCGAGAACGGCGTCGATCGGGAGGGGCGTGTCGAAGGCGCGCATGACCGGTGGGATGTGACGCAGCCCGCCATCGTGCGCAAGCGCAACCCTCTCGCCAGTGCGCGCGCGCCATGCTAACCGCTCAGCCCATGACCGATACCCAGACAGCCACCGGCCAGGCTCGCATCCAGGCCCGTTTCCAGGCCTGCGCTGCCGAGGGCCGCGCCGCGCTCGTGACCTTCGTCACCGCCGGCGACCCCGACCTCGCCACCTCGGCCGCGATCCTGACCGCTCTGCCCGCGGCCGGCGCCGACATCATCGAGCTCGGCGTGCCCTTCACCGACCCGATGGCCGACGGCATCCCCGTCCAGCTCGCCGGGCAGCGCGCGCTCAAGGCCGGCCAGACGCTGAAGAAGACGCTGGCCATGGTCGCGGAATTCCGGGGCGCCGGGCACGACACGCCGATCGTGCTGATGGGCTATTACAATCCGATCTATGTCTATGGCGTCGAGCGCTTCCTGCAGGATGCACGCGCCGCGGGCGTCGACGGTCTCATCGTCGTCGATCTGCCGCCGGAGGAAGACACCGAGCTCTGCCTGCCGGCGCTGGCGGCGGGCGTGAGCTTCATCCGCCTGGCGACGCCGACGACCGACGACCGGCGCCTGCCCAAGGTGCTGCAGAACACCTCGGGCTTCGTCTACTACGTCTCGATGACCGGCGTGACCGGCGGCGCGATCACCAATTACGACGCGGTCGGCGATGCGGTGGCCCGGATCAAGCGCCACACCGACCTGCCGGTCGCGGTGGGCTTCGGCGTGAAGACGGCGCAGGATGCCGAGACCATCGCGCGGGGCGCCGACGGCGTCGTCGTCGGGTCGGCACTGGTCGAGCGCGTGCGCCTCTCGCTCGATGCCGATGGCAAGGCCACGGAAAAGACCGTTTCGGCTGTCACCTCGCTGGTCTCCGAACTGGCTGCGGGCATCCGCTCGGCCGCCCGCGCCGCGGCCTGAGGCCACCGGCCTCGCCCGTCCTCCGCGCCAGAACCGCAAGGGTCGATCCATGAACTGGATTTCCGAAGTCGTCCGGCCACGCATCAAGACGCTGTTCAAGCGCGAGAGCCCGGAGAATCTCTGGATCAAATGCCCCGATTCCGGGCAGATGGTCTTCCACAAGGATGTCGAGGCCAATGGCTTCGTTATTCCCGGCTCCGACCACCATATGCGCGTCACCGCGCAGGACCGGCTGAAGATGAACTTCGACGAGGGCAAGTGGCTCGACGTGCCGCTGCCCGAGGTCGCCGCCGATCCGCTGAAATTCCGCGACGAGAAGCGCTATATCGACCGGCTGAGGGACGCCCGCGCCAAGACCGGCGCGGCCGACGCCTTCAAGGTCGGCTATGGCCGGGTCAAGGGCTTCGCCCTGACGATCGCGGTGCAGGATTTCCACTTCATGGGCGGTTCGCTCGGCATGGCCGCCGGCGAAGCCTTCATCAAGGGCGCCCAGACCGCGATCGAGAAGAAGACCCCCTATGTCGTCTTTGCCGCCTCGGGCGGGGCGCGCATGCAAGAGGGCATTCTCTCGCTGATGCAGCTGCCGCGGACCACCGTCGCGGTGCGGATGCTGCGCAAGGCCGGCCTGCCCTATATCGTCGTGCTGACCAACCCGACGACCGGCGGCGTTACCGCTTCCTATGCCATGCTGGGCGACATCCACATCGCCGAGCCGGGCGCGCTGATCGGCTTCGCCGGTCCCCGCGTGATCGAACAGACGATCCGTGAGAAGCTGCCCGAGGGCTTCCAGCGGGCGGAATACCTCAAGGATCACGGTATGGTCGACATGGTGGTGCACCGCCACGACCTGCCGGAGACGCTCGCCCGCCTCGGCCGCCTGCTGACGAAGCAGCCGGCGGCGGGCCAGGACGCCAAGCCTGCGGTGCCCGCCGCACCGGTCGCCGAAGCCGTCTGAGGCTGCGTTCGGGATCATGGGGTCGTCCGATACGGTTCTGGCTCGCCTGCTGGCGCTGCACCCGAAGCTTATCGACCTCTCGCTCGGGCGGATTCTGACGCTGCTCGAGCGCCTCGGTGACCCGCAGAAGCGCCTGCCGCCGGTCATCCATGTCGCCGGCACCAACGGCAAGGGCTCGACCATCGCCTTCATGCGGGCGATCCTCGAGGCGGCGGGGCTGCGGGTCCATGTCTACACCTCGCCTCATCTCGTGCGTTTCCACGAGCGCATCCGGCTGGGGGCGCCTGGCGGCGGCCGCTTCGTCGACGAGGCGGTGCTGGTCGAGGCGCTGGAGCGCTGCGAGCGGGCCAATGCCGGGGATGCGATCACCTTCTTCGAGATCACGACGGCCGTCGCCCTGCTCCTCTTCGCCGAGCATGAGGCGGATGTGGTTCTGCTCGAGGTCGGCCTCGGCGGGCGTTTCGATGCCACCAACGTCATCGCCAACCCGGCCTGCACGGTGGTGACGCCGGTTTCGCTCGACCATGCCGAATATCTCGGCGACACCGTCACCAAGATCGCGGGCGAAAAGGCCGGCATCTTCAAGCGCGGCGCTCCCGCCGTCATCGCCCCGCAGGAGCCCGAGCCGACGGCCGTGCTCGAGGCGACAGCCGAGCGGATCGGCGCTGCCCGGATCCTCATCGGCGCCCAGGATTTCACGGTCCACGAGGCCGGCGGCCGGCTGGTCTACGAGGATGGCGACGGACTGCTCGACCTGCCGCTGCCGAAGCTCGCGGGCCGCCACCAGCACGTCAATGCCGGCACGGCGATCGCCGCGCTGCGGGCGGCCGGCTATGGCGGACTGCCGAGTTCCGCCTTCGAGCAGGGCATGCTGAATGCCGACTGGCCGGCGCGGCTGCAGCGGATCGCGCGTGGCAAGCTCGCGGAACTGGTGCCGGGCCGCGCCGAACTCTGGCTCGATGGCGGCCACAATCCCGATGGCGGCCGCGTGCTGGCCCAGGCCATGGCCGATCTCGCCGACCGCAACCCGGCGCCTCTGGTGATGATCGCCGGGCTGCTCTCGACCAAGGATGCGGGCGCGACGCTCGGCCATTTCAAGGGGCTGGCGCAGATGCTGTTTGCCGTCCCGATGCAGAACCAGCTTGCCGCCCGGCCGGCCGAGGAGGTGGCGGGACTCGCACGCGCGGCAGGTCTCACGGCCGAGGTTGCGGGCTCCGTCGAGCAGGCGCTGCGCGAGATCGCTGCGCGCGACTGGTCGGCGCCGCCGCGCATCCTGATCTGCGGGTCGCTCTATCTCGCGGGCGAGGTGCTGTCGGCGAACGGCACGCTGCCGGCCTGAGGCCTCTGGGAGACAGACATGGCGACTCGTCCCTTCGGACCCACCGGCCGCGATGTCCCGGCCATCGGCCAGGGCAGCTGGTATATCGAGCAGGGCGACCGGGCTGAGGCCGTCGCGGCTTTGCGGCGCGGGCTCGATCTCGGCCTGACCCATCTCGACACCGCCGAGATGTATGGCGACGGGCGTTCGGAGGCGATCATCGGCGAGGCGATCGTCGGGCTGCGCGAAGAGGTCTTTCTCGTCTCGAAGGTGCTGCCGCACAACGCCTCGAAGGCTGGTGTGCGCGCCGCCTGCGAGCGCTCGCTGCGCCATCTCAAGACCGATCGGCTCGATTGCTACCTGCTGCACTGGCGCGGGCCGCATCCGCTGGCGGAAACCTTCGCAGCCTTTGAGGACCTCAAGGCCGAGGGCAAGATCCTGTCCTGGGGCGTCAGCAATTTTGACGAGGACGATCTCGACGAGGCGCTCGATGTGGCGGGCCCGGGCCGGATCGCCTGCAATCAGGTCCTCTATCATCTCCGCGAACGCGCGATCGAGCATGCGGTGATCCCGTGGTGCGAGCGCCACGGCGTCGCGGTGACCGCCTACAGCCCGTTCGGACATGACGGGTTCCCGGCGGCGGGCAGCCCGGGCGGCCAGGTTCTGGCGGACATCGCCACGGCCCATGGCGCAAGCCCGCGGCAGGTCGCGCTCGCCTTCCTGACGCGACGCGCCAGCGTCTTCGCGATCCCGAAGGCCGGGACGCAGGGCCATGTCGAGGATAATGCCGGCGCGCTGCGGCTCACGCTGACGGAAGACGAGCTGGCGCGGATCGGGGCGGCCTTTCCGCTCGGCCGGAAGCCGTCCTCGCTGCCGATGCTGTAGCGAATGGTGATTTGGCACGGAAACACGCCGTCATCCCGGACAAGCCGCGAAGCGGCGCAGATCCGGGATCCATCATAGAGCTCCGGAGCCCTCCGATGGATCCCGGGACAAGCCCGGGATGACGCCGTGCTTCCGAGATAACTCAGAATACTGTGAAGGCTTGCGGCCCGCGCTCAGGCGGCGCGCGCCAGCCGCTCCAGCGCGGCGGCGGGGTCGATGCGGCCGTCATAGAGCGCGCGGCCGGTGATGGCGCCTTCGAGGATCGCGGCGTCTTGCGCCATCAACCGCTCGATATCGGCCATCGAGGCCAGGCCTCCCGAGGCGATGACGGGGATGGTCAGCGCCTGGGCGAGGCCGATCGTGCCGTCCCAGTTGATGCCCTGGAGCATGCCGTCGCGGGCGATGTCGGTGTAGACGATCGCGGCGACGCCAGCATCCTCGAACCGCCGCCCGAGATCGGCGGCCGCCAGCGTCGAGGTCTCGGCCCAGCCTTCGACGGCGACGAAGCCGTCGCGCGCATCGATGCCGACCGCGACCTGCCCCGGAAAGGCCTTCGCCGCCTCGCGGACGAAGCCCGGGTCGCGCACCGCAGCCGTGCCGATGATGACGCGGCGGATGCCCTTGGCGAGCCAGCCCTCGACCGTCTTCATGTCGCGGATGCCGCCGCCGAGCTGCACCGGGAAGGCGACACGCTTGAGGATGGCCTCGACCGCCGCCGCATTCATCGGCTTGCCGGCGAAGGCGCCGTCGAGATCGACGACGTGGAGCCACTGAAAGCCCTGGGCCTCGAAAGCGGCGGCCTGCGCGGCGGGATCGTCGTTGAAGACCGTCGCCTGGTCCATGTCGCCCTGCTTCAGGCGCACGCACTGGCCGTGCTTGAGGTCGATGGCGGGGAAGAGAATCACGGCTTCCATCTCAGAAAATTGGCGAGCAGCCGGAGCCCGAGCGTCTGGCTCTTCTCCGGGTGGAACTGGGTGCCGGCGATATTGTCGCGCCCGACCATCGCCGTGACGGGCCCGCCATGGTCGGTGACGGCGATCACCTCCGCCGGACGGGCGGCGGCCAGCGCATAGGAGTGGACGAAATAGGCGTGCAGGCCGTCGGGGCCGGTCTCGATGCCGTCGAGCAAAGCGTGGTCGTTTTGCCTGCTCAGCGTATTCCAGCCCATATGCGGAATCTTGAGGCCCTCGCCGTCAGGCACGATCAGCGACACATCGCCCTCGATCCAGCCGAGGCCGTCGGTGACGGTGTATTCGAGCCCGCGCGAGGCCAGCAACTGCATGCCGACGCAGATGCCAAGGAAGGGACGACCCTTGCCCTGCACAACCTCATCCAGCACCTCGACCATGCCCGGCACGGCATCGAGTCCGCGGCGGCAATCGGCGAAGGCACCGACGCCGGGCAGCACGATGCGGTCCGCGGCGCGGACCGCATCGGTGTCGCTGGTGACGGAAATGGTCGAGGCGACGCCGGATTCAGCCGCCGCACGCTCGAAGGCCTTGGCGGCGGAGTGCAGATTGCCCGAGCCGTAATCGATGATGACGACCGACTGGCTCATCGGCCCTGCGCCTCGGGGAAGAGCCCGATCACGGGAACCGGGCCGCTCGGCTGCGTTCGCGCCGGAGCCGGAGCGGGCAGGCGCGACGGGGCGGCCTCGCCGGCCAGCGCCCGCTCGAAATAGCGCCGCTCGGCCTCGGAGAGATCGCGCGCCTCGACGACATCGGCCAGGCGCCAGCCCTGCCGCGCTAGCTTGCGGGCCTGGAGGTTATGGCCCTCGAGCCCGAGGAACAACGCGATCGTCCAGTGCGCGATCAGCAGGGCGCCATTCGTCAGGCCGAACCGGTTTCCCGCATAGAGCAGCGCGCCCCAGAGCAGGGCATAGATCAGCGTGGCCAGCCAGAGCCGCTTCCCGAGCAGCCAGAGCCCGCCGAGAACGAAGGCCGGCCAGGCGAAGGTTTCCGGCAGCAGACGGGCCTGTTCGATCTCGTCACGCGCACCGCCCGAGCCCGGCGGCGGGATCATCACCGTGTAGAATGCCATGCTGCGATCCTCTCAGAGCGCGCCCTTGGTCGAGGGCACGCGGCCGCCCTCGCGCAGATCGACCTCGAGCGCGTGACGCAGCGCCCGCGCCAGCCCCTTGAAGCAGCTCTCGGCGATGTGGTGGGCATTGTCGCCATAGAGCGTTTCGACATGCAGGGTGATGCCGGCATTCATCGCGAAGGCCTGGAAGAACTCGCGCACCAGCTCCGTGTCGAAGGTGCCGATCTTCTGCGCCTCAAAACGCGTGCGGAAGACGAGGAAGGGGCGACCGGAGACATCGACGGCGACACGCGTCAGCGTCTCGTCCATCGGCAGATGGATGTCGGCATAGCGGCGGATGCCCTTCTTGTCGCCGAGCGCCTGCTTCAGCGCCTCGCCGAGCGCGATGCCGGTGTCCTCGACGGAATGGTGGTCGTCGATATGGGTATCGCCCTTCACCGCGACCTTGAGGTCGATCAGGGAATGGCGGGCGAAGAGGTCGAGCATATGGTCGAAGAAGCCGACGCCCGAGGCGATCTCGGCCTTGCCGGTGCCGTCGAGAACGAGCGAGACCGCGATATCGGTCTCGTTGGTGCGGCGCTTCACTTCGCCAGAACGCATGACGGCCTCTGTTTCCGGAGCAATTCGCGAGGCTTTAGCAGGCGGCCGGCGGGATGGCCATGGCCGAGGCCAGGCTCGTCATGCTCGGGCGAAGACCCGAGCATCTCTTGCCGGAGATTCCCGGGTCTACGCTGTGCTCCGCCCGAGAATGACGCGGTGGCGCTCGACGCTCACACCCCCGCCAGTGCCGTCGCCAGATCCGCGATGAGGTCATCGGCGTGTTCCAGACCGACGGAGAGGCGGATCAGCCCTTCCGAGATGCCCATGCTGGCGCGGATCTCGGCGGAGAAGCGCTGATGCGTCGTCGTCGCCGGGTGGACGATCAGGCTCTTGGCGTCACCGAGATTGTTGGAAATGCGGATCAGCTTCAGCCCGTTGAGGAAGCGGAAGGCGGCCTCCTTGCCGCCCTCGACCTCGAAGGCGACCAGCGTGGAGGGGCCCGTCATCTGGCGGGCGATGATGTCGGCCTGCGGATGGTTCTTCGAGCCCGGGAAGATGACCCGCGACAGGCCGGGGCGGCTGGCGAGCCATTCGGCCACGATCGCGGCGTTGTGCGCCTGCTGGCGCACGCGCAGCGGCAGGGTCTCCAACGCCTTCAGCATCACCCAGGCGTTGAAGGGCGAGATCGCCGGGCCGGTCTGGCGCAGGAAGGTCTGGACATGGGTCTCGATGAAGTCCTGCGAGGCGAGGATCAGCCCGCCGAGACATCGGCCCTGCCCGTCGATGTGCTTGGTCGCCGAGTAGACGACGCAATCGGCGCCGAGTTCCAGCGGGCGCTGGAAAAGCGGCGTGGCGAAGACGTTGTCGACCACGAGCGTGGCACCGACCTCCTTCGCCACGGCGGCGACGGCCGCGATATCGATGACCTCCAGCGTCGGATTGGAGGGGCTTTCCAGGAAGAACACCTTGGTCTGCGGCGTCACGGCTTCGCGCCAGGCGGAGATGTCCGTGCCGTCCACCAGCGTCGAGGTCACGCCATAGCGCGGCAGATGCTCCTCGACGACATATCGGCAGGAGCCGAACAGCGCCCGCGAGGCGACGACATGGTCACCCTGGCGGACCTGACCCATGATCGCGGCGGTGACGGCGGCCATGCCGGTCGCTGTCGCGCGGCAGGCTTCCGCGTCCTCGAAGGCGGCCATGCGGGCTTCCAGCATGGCGACGGTCGGGTTGGAGAAGCGGGCGTACTGAAAGCCCGGGTCCTTGTTCAGGAAGCGCGCCTCGGCCTGTTCGGCGCTGTCATAGACATGGCCCTGCGTCAGGAAGAGTGCCTCGGAGGTCTCGCCGAACTGCGAGCGCAGCGTGCCGGCATGGACGAGACGCGTCTCGGGATGGAAGGCTCCTGCCCCATCGTTCCGGTCCGACATGATGAAAACTCCAAAGCGTTCTTTTTACAGAACTTTCGGGTATCACTCTTGTCGCCTGCGGTAAAGCGGCGCGAACCCGCCCGCCGTCGCGAGCGGTCGGCCCGTGTTTCCACCGGTCGTCGGGTCCTCAGCCGCGAGCGAGCGGCGTCAGGAAAGCGGTCAGGTCGGAGGTGACGTGGTGGACATGCCCCGCCTCGACGGCGGCCTGCTCCCAGGCCTCGCGGAAGGGATCCGGCGTCCGCGGGATGATCAGCACGGTCTTCATGCCGAGTTCGCTCGGCACCAGCAGATTCTTCTCGATGTCCTCGAACATCGCTGCGCGACCGGGATCTACCGCATGCTTGGCAAGAAAGAGCTCATAGGTCGAGCGCTCCGGCTTGGGTGTGAAGCCGGCCGCGACGATGTCGAAGACATCCTCGAAATGGTCGATGATGCCGAGCTTGCCGGCGACGTTGCGGGCATGGGCGACAGAGCCGTTGGTCAGGATCAGCTTGCGGCCCGGCAGGGCCGCAATGGCGTCGCCCAGCGCCGGATCCGGCTCGAGCAGGCTGAGATCGACGTCATGGGCGAAGTCGAGGAAATCGTCGGGCTCGATGCCATGCTCGGCCATCAGACCGTTCAGCGTCGTGCCGTAGCGATGGTAATAATAGTTGCGCAGTGCGTGGGAGGAGAGTCCGTCGAGCCCAAACAGCTCCTGCAGGAACAGGGTGATCCGCTGATTGACCTGCGGCCAGACCTGGCTCTCATGCGAGTAGAGCGTGTTGTCGAGGTCGAAGATCCAGTGGTCGACATGCGCGAAGGCCTCCACCTGGAGCGGCGGGGTCGCGACGGGCGGATCGGTCTCGGCGAGGAGCGGTGCGTGCGTGTTCATGGGACGGACTCATGTGGCGAGCCGAGCCTGACATGCAAGAGTTCTGCTAGCGGTTAAGAGCAACGCGTCATGCTCGGGCTTGACCCGAGCATCTCTGACACCAGCCCTTCACGTCACGAGATTCCCGGGTCGCCGCTGCGCGACGCCCGCGAATGACGCTCTCCTCTCACCGCCGGATGATCGTGCCCGAGCCGGTGTCGGTGAAGAGCTCGATCAGGGCCGCATGGGGCACCTTGCCGTCGAGGATGACGACCGCCTCGACGCCCTTTTCCAGCGCGTAGATGCAGGTCTCGATCTTCGGGATCATGCCGCCGGAGATGGTGCCGTCGGCGATCAGGCGGCGGCACTCCTCGACCGTCAGCTCCGGGATGAGCTGCTTGTCCTTGTTCAACACGCCGGGCACGTCGGTCAGCAGCAGCAGGCGCTTGGCATTGAGCGCGCCCGCGATAGCGCCGGCGAAGGTGTCGGCATTGACGTTGTAGGTCTGGCCGTCCGCAGCGGCGCAGACCGGCGCCAGCACCGGAATCAGCTCCGCCTTCAGCACGGAATCGAGCACGGAGGTGTCGACCCGATCGGGCTCGCCGACGAAGCCGAGGTCGAGAACCTGCTCGATCTTCGAATCGGGATCGACGACGGTGCGCGTCACCTTGCGGGCGGTGACCATGTTGCCGTCCTTGCCGCAGAGCCCGATCGCCTTGCCGCCCTCGCGGGAGATATAGCCGACGATCTCCTTGTTGACCGAGCCGGCGAGGACCATCTCGACGACATCGACGGTCGCCGCGTCGGTGACACGCAGGCCCTGCTTGAACTCGGACTTGATGCCGAGCTTGTCGAGCATGCGGGCGATCTGCGGGCCGCCGCCATGGCAGACGACCGGCTTCAGGCCGGATTGCTCAAGCAGCACGATGTCCTCGGCGAAATCCTCGGCGGTCGCGGCATCGCCCATGGCGTTGCCGCCATATTTGATCACGATGATCTCCTGGTCGTAGCGCTGCATGTGCGGCAGCGCCTGGACGAGCAGGTCGGCGGCCTGCGATGGCGTCAGATGGGCGGCGGGGTTGATCATCGGTCGAGGCTCCGCGACGGCGCGCGAGGCATCCGCGCCGGGTGCGGCTTCTAGAGGAAGATGGGGGCGGACGGAAGCGTCAGCTCCGCTTCGCAAAAGCAGCCGACAGCGCCAGCAGCAGCCAGCCGCCGAGCATCCCGAAGCCGCCGATCGGGGCTGCGCGCGGGAAGAGTGCTGCGCCGGAAAAGCCGCGTCGCGACAGATCGGCCGCAAACAGCGCCACGCCCGCGACGATCAGCGAAAGCGCGATGCGCGACATGAGATCGGAAAGTAAGCCGGCCTTGCGGGCGGCGGTCGCGCCAAAGACCAGCGAAGCGTGGAAGAGCAGCATCTGGCCGGCCGTCTGGACGTTGCTCGTGCCCGTGACATGGGCGGCGGCGGCGAGCAGCGCGACGCCGGCCAGCCCCATCAGGGCGGCGAGAACGAGATGGATCTTGGCGGCGGTCATCGAGGCCCCTGGGCTGCGCGCCACGATGCTGCGGCGCGCAGGCTGGATGCGGGGCGCGGCCGCCCGGCGTCAAGCGCAGCCGGCAGCGGCCCGGTGACGCGCCGCGCGCCTTACTGCGCGTCGAACCAGGCCTTCCACTGCGGCACGGCCGTGGCGAAGGTGCCGCGATGGCTGGTGTCGCCGGTCGGCACGGCCTCGACCTTGTCGTTGCCGATCGCCTTTTGATAGGTCATCGGCAACTGGCCGATCTCGATGCGGATCGCCTCGTCGGTCAGCCCGTAATAGGTCCGCACCGGCGTCTTGATCACCCAGCGATAGGCGCTGGTCTGGGCCACGAGCCGGCCATAGGCCGAGTTGGCGAAGAACTGGGCGTCGAAATACTCCGGCCGGATCAGCTTGCGCAGGTCGGTCGGCACGGCGGCCGGATCGAAGGGTTCGCGATAATAGGCCTTGCGCGAAATCTCGTAGGTCTCGTCGGTCAGGAGCGAACGGGCGAGGCCGGGCATGTTGTGATAGTTCTCGAAGGAGAACACGTTCAGCATGAAGATCGTCGTGATCCAGCTCGCATCGATCTTGCGCGGGAAGTTCAGGAAGCCGTTGAAGGCGGCGAAGGCGTCCGCAGGCGCGCTGGCGGTGGTTGCGGCCTTCACCGGCATGCCGACGGCCTCGAGCCGCTCCAGCATGGCGAGCGTAACGAAGCCGCCCTGCGACCAGCCGCTGAGGAAGAGCTTGCTGTCCGACAGCTTGAGATCGGCGAGCACGGCGCGGCTGGCCAGGACCATGTCATAGGTCGCCTGCTGGTGGCTGCCCTTGACGAGGTAGCCTTCCGGCTCCTTCGAGGCGCCCATGCCGAAATAGTCGGCCCCAGTGACGAGATAGCCCTGGCCCGCGAACTGGGCGATCATCAGCTGCGTCTCGGGCGACTGCTCGGGGAAGGAGGGGACCTGCTCCTTTCCGTAGACCGTGCCGTGCTGGTAGGAGACCATCGGGAAGACGGTGTCGGCCGTGTCGGGCACCGCGAGCAGCCCGGTCGCCGAGATCGGCCGGTTGCCCTGCTCCGGCACCACCGACGGATAGGTGACGCGATAGAGCTTCACCGCGTTGCGCGCCGGGGTGTAGCTGACGGTGATGCCGGCGAATTTCGGCGTGTCGGTGGTGAGAATCTGATTCAGCCGCGCCACATCCCAGCGCCCGATCAGCTCATACTGGACGCCGGAGGTGACCTTGACCGGCGCGGCCTGCGCCGCGGGTGCCGGCGCCGCCTGCTGGGCCGAGGCCGGATTCGCGACGGCGAGGGTCGTCGCCAGCAGCACGGCCAAGGAACGGATTCGGTTCAGGATCGTCATGGAGCCCCCAGCCAGCCGGGGCTCCGGGTCATCATGCCCCGGCCGTCGCCGCGGCACGATCGCCATCCTGCACGGGCGCTGTAAAGATTTGGTGGCCGGCCGCCCCGCGGCTCAGCTGCGCTCGGCCAGCACGCGGCCGACCGCGGCGCGCAGCTCCGGAATGCCGAGCCCGGTTTCGCTGGAGGTCAGGAGCACCTCGGGGAAGGCGGCCGGGCGGCGCTTGATCTCGTCATAGGTCGCCTCCAGCATGAACTGCTGGTCGCTCTTCTTGAGCGCGTCGCCCTTGGTCAGCACGACCTGATAGGACATCGCCGCCTTGTCGAGCGTCTCGAGCACGGCGTTGTCGACGTCCTTGAGACCGTGTCGGGCGTCGATCAGCAGATAGACGCGCATCAGGTTGGGCCGGCCGCGCAGGTAGTTGTGAATCAGATTGGTCCAGGCGGCGACCTTGGCGCGGCCGACGGCGGCATAGCCGTAGCCGGGCATGTCGACGATGGTCAGGCGTTCGTCGGCGCCGACCTGCCGGAAGAAGTTGAGCTGCTGGGTGCGGCCCGGCGTGTGCGAGGTCCGCGCCAGCGCGTTGCGGCGCGTGACGGCGTTGATCAGGCTCGACTTGCCGACATTGGAGCGACCCGCAAAGGCGATCTCCTGGCCGACCATGGGCGGCAGGTCGTCGATATGCGTCGAGGCCCAGACGAAGTCCCACGGGCCCTCGAAGAGCTTGCGGGCGGATTCGATCTCGTCGTCGGTGAAGGGAGTGGTGGCGCTGGTCGTCATGGCGTTACGCCTACACGGCCCGACGCAGCGCGTCGATGTCGGCGCCTGCGATCGCCGCGAGATTGCGGGCGATCTTGCCGGCCTCCCAGTCCCACCAGCGGATCGCCAGCAGCTCGGCGACGATCTCGGGGGGAAAGCGCATCCGCATGACGCGCCCGGGATTGCCGGCGATCACCGCATAAGGCGGCACGTCCTTCACCACCTGCGCACGCGTGCCGATGATCGCCCCGTCGCCGATGGTGACGCCGGGCATGATGACGGCCTCGCGGCCGATCCAGACGTCGTTGCCGATGATCATGTCGCCGCGGCCGGGCCACTGCGCGCGCGGCGCAGCGCCTTCGAGGCCGAAGAGGGCGAAGGGATAGGTCGAGAAGCCACCGGTGGGATGGTTGGCGCCATTCATCACAAACTGCGCACCCTGGGCGATCGCGACGAAGCGTCCGATCACCAGCCGATCGCCGACATCCTCGAAATGGTAGCGCACGCAGCGGGCGACGAAATGCTCGGGACCGCGCGAGTCGTCATAGTAGCTGTACTCGCCGACCTCGATGCGCGGGTGGTCGACGATCGCCTTCAGGAAGGCAGTGCCTTTCCAGCCGGGAACGGGATGGCGCGTGAGCGGGTCTGGCAGGGGCATCGGCACCAAAGCGAAGGGCGGGGAAATCCCCGCCCTCGCCAACTCACTTCTTGTTGCTGTTGGCCGGCTTGGCCGGCGCGGTGGCGGGCGCCGGTTCGGGCTTCTTGCCGAACATCGACTTGATGTTGTCGAAGAGCTCGATCTTCACCCCGTGCTTGCGCATGATGTAGCCCTGCTGCATCACCGAGAGCAGGTTATTCCAGCTCCAGTAGATCACCAGGCCGGCCGGGAACGAGCCGAGCAGGAAGGTGAAGAACACCGGCATCCAGGTGAACATCATCTTCTGGACCGGATCCGGCGGCTCCGGGTTCATCTTCATCTGCACGAACATCGTGATGCCCATGATGATCGGCCACAGGCCGAGATGAAGGATCGAGGGCGGCGTGAAGGGCAGCAGGCCGAAGAGGTTGAACAGGTTCGTCGGGTCCGGCGCCGCGAGATCGCGGATCCAGCCGAAGAACGGCGCATGGCGCATCTCGATGGTGATGAACAGGATCTTGTAGAGCGCGAAGAACACCGGGATCTGCACCAGCACCGGCCAGCAGCCGGCGAGCGGGTTGATCTTCTGGGTCTTGTACAGCTCCATCAGAGCCTGCTGCTGCTTCATCTTGTCGTCGGCATAGCGCTCGCGGAGCGCCAGCATTTCCGGCTGCAAGGCCTTCATCTTGGCCATCGAAGCGTAGGACTTGCTCGCGAGCGGGAAGAAGACGCCCTTAAGCAGCAGCGTGACGATCAGGATCGCAACGCCGAAATTGCCGACATGCTTGAAGATCCAGTCGAGCAGGAAAAACATCGGCTTGGTGAAGAAATAGAACCAGCCCCAGTCGATCATCAGGTCGAAGCGCTTGATGCCGAGATTGGTCTCGTAGCCGCTGATCGCGGCCACTTCCTTGGCGCCGGCGAAGAGGCGCGCCGTGCTGGTGGCGCTGGCGCCGGGGGCGACCGTCACGGCCTCCGACAGGAAATCGGCCTGGTAGGTGCGCGCCGCACCGGTCTGCACCGAGGAGAAGCGGCCGTCGTATTTGCGCGACTGGTCGGGCACGACCGCCGCGGCCCAGTACTTGTCGGTGATGCCGACGAAGCCGCCGACGGCATCCTTCCAGACGCGACCATTGGTGCCGGGCGAGAGCAGCGGCTCCTTGTCGACATGGTCGTAGGTGAACTCCTGCAGGCCATGATCGCCGACATAGCCGATCAGGCCCTCATGCAGGACGTAGTAGCCGAGGGTGGCCGGCCGGCCATGACGCACGACCTGCGCATAAGGGAACAGGCTGACAGGCGCGGAGCCCTTGTTGTCGACCTCGTCGCGGATCTGGAACATGGCGTTGTCGTCGACCGTGACGACGCGGCGGAAGAGCAGGCCCTGGCCGTTGTCCCAGGTGAGGGTGAGCGGCTTCGCCGGCGTCAGCACCTGCGCATCGGCCGTCCAGACGGTGGTCGCGTTCGGCAGCGACACGGCCGCGCCCGGCGCGGCGACCCAGCCGAAGTCGGAGTAGTAGCCGTTGGGGCCGCCGAGCGGCGACAGCAGGACGATGATCGGGCTGTTGGGATCGACGGTCTCGCGATAGGCCTTGAGCGAGACGTCGTCGAGGCGCGCGCCGGTCAGGGCGATGGAGCCCGCGATCTTGGGCGTCTCGATGCGAACGCGCGGGCTCTGGGCGAGGGCCTGGTCGCGGGTGACGGCGACGCCCGTGGCCGGAGCGACGGCGGGGGCCACCGTCTGGCCCGGCGCGGCCGCGGGAGCCGGCGCGCTGCCCGGGGCGGGCACCGGAGCCGTCTGGCTCTGGGCCTGCTGGTTCTGCTGCGCGATCTGCTTCTGCTTCTCCATCTGCGGCACGCCGTAGAAGTACTGCCAGCCGAACAGCACGACCACGGAGAGCGTGATCGCGAGAAGCAGGTTGCGGTTGTCTTCTTTCATCATGATCGGGAACAGATCTCGCTGACGTCGCGTCGGGCTCGGGGGATTCAGTCGTTCTGGGGGCCGGGCAGGCGCTCGCCGCCCTTGCCCCGCGTTTTGCCGGCGGCAGGCCCCAGAGCCGGGCGCGGACGGCGTCCCTGGCCCTGCGGGCGGGCCCGCTCGATCGCGACCGACAACTCGCCCACCAGCGTCTCGAAGGGCGCCGTCAGCGTCTCCGGACGGGCGACAACGACGATGTCGCACGGCCGTTCCGCCTGGGGGCCGAGAGCCTGCTGCGCCGCGACGCGCAGGCGCCGCCGGATGCGGTTGCGGATGACGGCGTTGCCGACCTTGCGCGAGGCGGTGAGGCCAAGGCGCAGGCCGTCCGGCGCCGGGCGGTCGTCCTCGGCGCGCTGCGGGCCGTCGAGGACCTGCACGGTGAAGGCGGACGAACGAAAACGGCGGCCTCGATCGGCCGCCGCCAGGAACTGCTTGCGTTGCGTCAGACGGGCGAGGCGCATGGCGATTGGCCAGTCTTCCGGAAAAAACGCTCGCGGATGCGGCGCGCGCATGTCACGCGCCGGACGCTCAGGCCGAGAGCTTCTTGCGGCCGTGAGCGCGCCGGGCGGCGATGACCTTGCGGCCGCCGGCGGTGGCCATGCGGGCGCGGTAGCCGTGGCGGCGCTTGCGGACCAGCTTGCTGGGTTGATAGGTTCTCTTCATCGTCCGTCTCCGGGGCTCGTCGGCATCGATGGCCGCGGCTTTCCCGTGAAAGCGTGGCCGACCGAGCCTGCATGCGAAAGGTTCCGCGCCGCCCCGAGGGTTGCGCAAGTGGCGGGCTTATGACGGATGGCCCAGTCCAAGTCAATGCCGAAGGCGCCTCCTGCGGCGAAGCCGCGCGCCGGTTTCGCGCAGCGTTCCGCCCCGGCTTGCGCTCGCGCGCCCGATCACCGATATAGCGGGCGGGAGGTTGGCGAGGGACGTCTCACTCGCCAACCGGGTCAGGTCCGGAAGGAAGCAGCCCTAACGAGACCGAACGGGTCTTCGTCCAGCCTCCCACCTCCGCCGGCGGGCGCCCGGCGGCCGGGGTCGCGCCGCCGCCCTGTCCCGCAGCGGGCGGCACCCCGATAACGGGCGTTGACCCCCATGCGGCGAACCGCCAAACCAGACCGATGAGCGACGATACGACCGCAGTGCCTCCGGCCGACGAGCCGGGATTCGCCGGCTTCGACCCGGCTCCCGCACTGCTGGCTTCCGCGCCTCTGGCCGCGTCAGCGGCCTCGCCCTATCGCGTGCTCGCCCGCAAGTACCGGCCTGCCCATTTCGGCGACCTGATCGGCCAGGACGCGATGGTGCGCACCCTCACCAACGCCTTCGCCGCCGGGCGCATCCCGCAGGCCTGGATGCTGACCGGCGTCCGCGGCGTCGGCAA
The DNA here is from genome assembly GCF_040546595.1 of Bosea sp. OAE506. Taxonomy (NCBI): domain Bacteria; kingdom Pseudomonadati; phylum Pseudomonadota; class Alphaproteobacteria; order Hyphomicrobiales; family Alloboseaceae; genus Allobosea; species Allobosea sp. OAE506. Next base: position 834,753 of record NZ_JBEPOB010000001.1, read on the forward strand.
GACCACGACCGCCCGCATCCTCGCCCGCGCCCTGAACTACCAGACGGCCGATGGCGGTGGCGGGCCGACGACGAATCTCGAGACCTTCGGCATCCACTGCAAGGAGATCATCGAGGGCCGGCATATCGACGTGCAGGAGATCGACGCGGCTTCCAACAACGGCGTCGACAACATCCGCCAGATCAACGACGCGGTGCGCTACGCTCCCGTCTCGGCCCGCTACAAGGTTTATATCGTCGACGAGGTGCACATGCTCTCGACGGGGGCCTTCAACGCCTTCCTGAAGACGCTGGAGGAGCCGCCGCCGCATGCGCGCTTCATCTTCGCGACGACGGAAATCCGCAAGGTCCCGGTGACGGTGCTCTCGCGCTGCCAGCGCTTCGACCTGCGCCGCGTCGATGCCGGAGTGCTGGTCTCGCATCTTTCCGGAATCTGCCGGACGGAGAACGTCTCGGCCGAGGACGAGGCGCTCGCCGCGATCGCGCGCGCCGCCGAGGGCTCGGTGCGCGATTCGCTCTCGATCCTCGACCAGGCGATCGCCCATGCCGCCGGCACGATCACGCTGGACGACGTCCGCTCCATGCTCGGCCTCGCCGACCGGGTGCGCGTCATCGACCTGTTCGAGGCGGTGATGAAGGGCGACATCGCCTCGGCGCTGGGCGAGCTGCGCGCGCAGTACGACGCCGGTGCCGATCCTGCCGTTGTTCTCTCCGATCTCGCCGAATTCACCCATCTGGTGACGCGCCTCAAGCTCGTGCCCGACGCCGTGAAGGACAACAGCCTGGCCCAGGCGGAGCGCGTGCGCGGCGGCGATTTCGCCCAGCGCCTGTCGATCCGCATCCTCGCGCGGACCTGGCAGATGCTGCTGAAGGGCCTCGGCGAGGTGAAGCAGGCCGACCGGCCGATCATGGCCGCCGAGATGGTACTGGTGCGGCTGGCGCACGCCGCCGACCTGCCGACCCCCGACGAGGCGCTGCGCATGCTGCGCGACGGCTCGGGCGCCGTGGGCGGCCAGGCCGCCACTTCGGCCCCGCGGCCGCCCTCGGGCGGCGGCAACACCGCCCTGGCGGCGCGGCCCGTGCTGGCGAGCGCCAACCCGGCCCCCGCCATGGCGCCTGCCCCGCGTGCCCAGGCCCTGCCGGCCGTCAGCGTCGCCTCGCTGGAGGATGTCGTCGCGCTCGCCTCGCAGCATCGCGACATCACGCTGAAGCTGGCGCTGGAGCGCGATGTGCGCCCGGTGCGCTTCGAGCAGGGGCGGATCGAGTTTTCGGTGGCGAGCGGCAGTTCGCGCACGCTCGCGACGGATCTCTCGCGGCGCCTGAAGGAATGGACCGGCCAGACCTGGATGGTCGCCGTCGTTAATGCCGAGGGCGGCGCAACCCTGCGCGAGCAGGCCGAGGCCGCCAAGGGCCAGCGCGAAAGCGACGCGGCCTCGCACCCGGCCGTCAAGGCCGTACTCGAACGCTTTCCCGGCGCGCGCATCGTCGATGTGCGCGATCCGCGTGCGGCCGAGCCGGATAACGCGGCCACGGTCGCGCCGGCCGACGAGTATCTGCCCGACGGGGAGCCGCTCTTCGACGATGCGGAACCCGATTTCGACGGCATCGATTTCTGACGGAGGAGTTTTCGCGATGCGCGACATCATGGGCCTGATGAAGCAGGCGCAGGAGATGCAGCAGAAGATGGCCAATGTGCAGGCCGAACTCGACACGATCGAGGTCGAGGGCGCGGCTGGCGGCGGCATGGTCACCGTGACGATGACCGCCAAGGGTGAGGTCAAGTCGGTGAAGATCGACCCGTCCCTGATGGTCGTGGACGAGCGCGAGATCCTCGAGGACCTGGTCGTGGCCGCCTGCGGCGATGCCCGCACCCGCGCCGAACGCGTGATGCAGGAGCGCATGTCCGAGATCACCAAGGGCCTGCCGATCCCGCCCGGGATGAAGCTGTTTTAATCCGCGGCCGTCATGCCCGGGCTTGACCCGGGCATCTCTGCTTCGAGAACCATTCTGCAGGAGACGGTCGGGTTAAGCCCGACCATGACGCGAGTTACACCTCCATGTCCCGCGCCATCGCCGGTCCCGAGATCGAGCGGCTGATCCAGTTGCTCGCCAAGCTGCCGGGGCTCGGGCCCCGCTCGGCCAGGCGTGCCGCGCTGCATCTGGTGAAGAAGCGCGAGGCCCTGCTCGGCCCGCTCGCCGAGGCGATGGCCGTGGCGCGGGAGAAGATCGTGGTCTGCTCGACCTGCGGGAATGTCGACACCAGCGACCCCTGCGGGCTCTGCCGCGATCCACGCCGCGAGGACGGGCTGATCGTCGTCGTCGCCGACATTTCCGACCTCTGGGCGCTGGAGCGCTCGGGCGCCGTGCCCGGGCGCTACCATGTGCTGGGCGGCGTGCTCTCGGCGCTGGACGGGGTCAGGCCCGAGCATCTCTCGCTCGATGCGCTGGTGGCGCGCGCCTCCGACCCGGCCGTGAAAGAGATCATCCTGGCGCTGAGCGCCACGGTCGATGGCCAGACCACGGCGCATTTCATCACCGATCTCTTGGCGCATCTGCCGCTCAAGGTGACCAAGCTCGCCCATGGCGTGCCCGTCGGCGGCGAGCTCGACTATCTCGACGACGGCACGCTGGCCGCCGCGATCCGCCAGCGCACCGGTTTCTGACGGCGGGCCGCGGTCAGAACTTGTAGGCGACGCTGGCGCGCAGGGTGTGGAAGGTCGGCTCCTGGCGCACCGCCAGCCCCAGCAGCGGGCCGCGGGCCGCCTGACCGACCTTGCCGAAATCGCTGTAGCGGTATTCCGCGCCCAGGATCAGATTGTCCGTATAGGCGAAGGACACGCCGGCGCCGGCCGTCCAGCCGGTCCGCGACCGGTCGATGCTCTCGGGCGCGGCGGCGGCCGCTCCGGCGAGGTGGTAGCTGAATTCGGTGAAGGCCGCGCCGCCGGTGGCGTAGATCATGAATCGGTCGAGGGCGAAGCCGGCGCGCCCGCGCAGCGACCCCTGCCAGTCGCGCGTGATCCGCGCCGAGATGCCGGGCGCGACCAGCGTCTCGCCGCCGTCCAGCGCCTCGATGTCGCCCTCGATGCCGAAGACGAGGCTGCCGGTCTGATAGGTGAAGCCCGCATGGCCGCCGCCGAGCGCCGCATCCGAGCTCTGGCGGAAGGCGGCGCCGTTGAAGGCCCGGCCGAGCGTGTCCGACAGGGTCGTCCTGTCGCGGCCCCAGGCATAACCGGCCTGAACGCCGAGATAGACGCCGGTCCAGGAATAGAAGGACGGCAGCGCCGGGGCCGGTGGCAGCTGGCGGGACGAGGGCATGTCGGCGGCCCATGCGGGAGAGAGCGCCAGCCAGGCGCCGCACAGGGCGGACACGCCGGCGAGAGCCGCTTTCTTGTGCATCGTCATCGCAGCCTCAACGCTTTTACGAAACGGGGAACAGGCCGCGGGGCGAGCGGCTGTCTCGACGATCAGAAAGCATTAAGGTTAACGAGCGGCTAACTCCGGGCCGCTCGCCGACAGGCCCGGAACCTTCGCGCAGGCGCGCCGTTGCTAGGCGGTGCTGCCGCAGCGAGACCACGCGGCAGTGGAGCGTTCTGCATGTCCCTTCTAAAACGGATCACGGGTGCCGCCGGGGCGGGCGTTGTCCTGGGCTACGCGGCCGAAATCGTGTCGCGCAAGCTGTCGCGCGGCAGCCGCGAGGCCGCGCGCGGGCGCATGGCGCAGGTGCCGTGGCAGATGACCTGGCTCGGCTGGAAGGACGTGATGCTGCGCTTCGCGGCCAATGTCGCGGACAACCGGATCAGCTCGCTCGCCGGCGCTGTGGCCTTCTTCACGCTGCTGTCGATGGTGCCGGCCCTGTCGCTGCTGGTCACCATCTACCGCTACCTGACGGACCCTGCGACGATCGCCGAGCAGCTCGACGCGGTCACGACAGTGTTTCCGCAGGCCGCTCGCGAACTGATCCACGAACAGGCGATGCGGCTCGCGGCCCAAGACGTCCAGGTCCTGTCCCTGACCTTCCTGATCAGCTTCGGGGTCGCGGCCTGGTCCGCCAATGCGGCGGTGAAGGCGGTCTTCGACGCGCTCAACATCATCTATCGCGAGCAGGAGAAGCGCAGTTTCATCAAGCTCAACCTGATCTCGCTGGCGACGACGATCAGCGGCGTCGTGCTGCTGGTGGCCGCGCTCACCGTCATCGCCAGCCTGCCCGTCGTCACCGCGCTGTTCCCCTTCGCCTTCGAACTGGAGCGGCTGATCCGCCTGGTGCGCTGGCCGGCCTTCTTCCTGATGGCGACGCTCGCCATCGCGGCGCTCTACTGGATCGGCCCCAGCCGGGAGCGCGCCCGTTTCGTCTGGGTGATGCCGGGCGCCGTCGCGGCCGCCCTGCTCTGGGCCGGCGCCTCCTGGGCGTTCTCCTGGTATGTCGGCACGCTCGGAAACTACACGGCGACCTATGGCTCGCTGGCGACCATCGTCGTGTTCATGACCTGGCTCTGGCTGTCGGCGATGATCGTGCTCGCCGGCGCCGAGTTCAACGCCGAGCTCGAGCATCAGACCGCCCACGACACCACGACCGGCACGCCCAAGCCGATGGGGCTGCGCGGCGCCCGGATGGCCGACACGATCGGCCCGCCCGCCGCCGGCTAGACCGACGCCTTCCCGCAGCCTTTCCTCCGCCGGCGCTCGCCGCCGGATACGGAGTGTCACGCCATGCTCGATCCCGACAGTACCCGCCATGAAGACCTGCGCAGCGGCGCAAGCCCCTGGCTCTCCGGACCACCCCGGCCCGCCAGCATCGGCCTTGCCTCCGACACGCGCTGCGACGTCGCGATCATCGGCGGCGGCATCACCGGCGCGCTGGCGGCAGAGCATCTGACCGGCCTCGGCCATGACGTGATCATCGTCGATCGCGAGCGCGAGGGCTTCGGCAGCACGGCGGCCAGCACCGCGATGCTGCAATGGGAGATCGACCTGCCCCTGCGCCGGCTCGCCGAACTCTACGGTTTCGAGAAGGCGGCGGACGTCTACCGGCGCAGCTTCAAGGCCGTGGAGGGCCTGATCGAGAGCGTCGCGACGCTCGGGCTCGGCGCCGCCTTCCATCCCCGCGACACGGTCTATCTGGCGGCGGGCGATATCGGGCCTCGCGAGCTGATGGAAGAGTGCGCCCTGCGGGTTAAGGCCGGGCTGCCGGGGCAATTGCTCGACCATGCGGCGCTGCTCGGCCATTACGGCTTCGACCGGGCCGCCGCGATCGTCTCCCCCGGCTCGGCCGAGGGCGATCCGCTCAGCCTCTGCCACGCGCTGCTCCATGTCGCGGCGCAACGCGGCGCGCGGCTCGTCCGCGGCGAGGCGGTTGCCTTCGACAGCACGCCCGGCAGCGCCATGGTGCAGCTCGCCTGCGGCCGCACCATCGAGGCCGGGCATGTCGTGCTGGCGACGGGCTATGTCATGCCCGACTGCGTGCACAGCGATCTCCATCGCGTCGCCTCGAGCTGGGCGATCGCGACGCTGCCGCAGGCGAGCGAGGTGCTCTGGCCGGGTCCCGGCCTCGTCTGGGAGGCCTCGGAGGACTACGTCTACTGCCGCACCACCGTCGACGGGCGCATCATCATCGGCGGCGAGGACGAGGACAACGACGATCCGGATCACCGCAAGGCGGCCGGACCGCAAAAGACGGCCGCGCTCCTCGCCAAGCTGCAGGCCCTGGTACCCGGAGCGGCACCGACCCTCGGCCATGCCTGGTCGGGTGCCTTCGGCCAGACGGCCGACGGCCTGCCGCTGATCGGGCGCGTTCCCGGTCATCCCCGGCTGCTCGCGGCCTATGGCTATGGCGGCAACGGCATCACCTTCAGCTATCTCGCCTCGCGCTTGATGGGGGCGCTGATCGGCGGCATCGAGGCTCCCTGGTTCAGCCATTTCGCGATCGACCGGCCCGACCCGGCTCGCGGCTGACAGGGGCAGGGTTGCGAGGCTGCAATCGCATGCTTGCAGCCCCTGCAGGAGACAAACCCGGCCACAATGGTCATGTCTCGGGCCGTGGCGCGTTTTGCCGCGAAGCGAAGAGGAGACGGCCATGGCCGCTGTCGCTGATCTGTCGAGACCCGCTTTGGAAGCCTTGCAGGCCCCCTTCCACATCGGCACCGTCACGCTGCGCGTCACCGATCTGCCCGGACTGACGGCGTTCTATCGCGACGGCATCGGGCTTCGTGTGATCGCCGAAAGCGCCGACGCATCGGACCTTGGCATCGATGACGAGGTTCTGGTGCGCCTCGAGCGGGGCGCGACCCGGCCCACCTCGGCCGCCGGTCTGTTCCATCTCGCCATCCTGCTGCCGTCTCGGGCCGATCTCGCCGACTGGCTGGCCCACGCCGCCACGATCCGGCTGCCGCTGGAAGGCGCGTCGGATCATCTCGTCAGCGAGGCGCTCTACCTGTCGGATCCGGAAGGCAACGGCATCGAGATCTATCGCGACCGTCCCCGGGCCGACTGGCCGCGGCGCGACGGCGCGATCCAGATGGCCACGGAACGGCTCGATCTGCAGGCCCTGCTCGCTGAAGCGAGGCCCGGCCGCTCTGCAGGGATGCCAGCCGGCACCCGCATGGGGCATATCCATCTGCGCGTCGGCGACACCGCTGCGGCGGAGGCCTTCTATGCGGGCGCGCTCGGTTTCGAGCTGATGGTTCGCTATCCCGGCGCCAGCTTCCTGGCGAGCGGCGGCTACCACCACCACATCGCTGGCAATGTCTGGAACAGCCGTGGCGCCGGCCCGCGACAGCCGGGCGAGGCAGGGCTCGCCGCCTTCGAGATTGTCGCCCGCGATAGGGCCGATCTCGAAGCGATGCGCGGGCGCATGATGGCGGCCGGCGGCCGGGAGGCCGGCTCTGGTGCGACGGTAGAGGATCCCTGGGGCAACCGGCTGGTGCTGGTACCCGCCCGCGCCTGAAGGCAAAAAGCCGCCGGAAACCGGCGGCTCGCCCATCGATTCAGTCTGCAGTCATGGCTCAGCCCTTGGCAGGCTGGGCGACCGCGGCCGTGACGAAGCTGGTGATCTCGCGCGTCGAGAAAGGCTTGCGCAGGAAGCGGACCTTGCGCAGCGGCTCGGGCACGTCGCTCGGCGTGGAGCCCGAGACGAAGGCGAAGGGCGTGCCCCTCAGCAGCAGGTTGGCGGCGACCTCGAATGTCTTGCCACCGACGACGTCGATGTCGAGCAAGGCGCAGGACAACGAAGCCGCCGTCGCCGCCCGATGGGCCTGCGACACGGAATCCACGACGATCAGTTCCGCCGCCGGGCCGAATTGCTCGGCCACAGCGGCTTCGATGTCCATCGCGATGAACGGATCGTCTTCGACAATCAGGATGCGGATATCAGACATGGATCGCCGCTCCTCCCTTATTCTGCCAACGCTGACGTTATACGAACGACAACGGCCTCGCGCTGGCTAATGTTCCGGGATGACGCCCTATCCGCTGCTACCTGACGTGCCATTCCACTCAATTTGAGCCATTACGGTTAGCAAACCGTAACGTTTCTGAACGGCTCAACGACGCCGGCCCGAACCCGCCAGCGACAGCTCGAAGCCGGTGACGCCGACCGCGACATTGATGCCGCGTGCGCCCTGCAGCGAAAGCGGCTGCAACGTCACCTCATTGTTGTTGCCGCCCACGAGCAGATTGGCGCTGCCGCCGACACCCGCCGAGGCACCGGCCGTCGCGCCGCCGTAACGGCCGGCGAGGGCGCCCAGCGGCGCACGGGCATAGGGGCCGTAGACCCGCCACGACATCGTGCTGCTGCGGATGGTGCCGAGATCGAGCCCGAAGTTGCGGACGATACCGGTGTAGCGTTGGCTCGGGCCGCGACGCGGTGTGAAGGTGCAGTTCATCGGCCGCTGCGAGGTCACGACGAGACCGATTCCCGCGCCGACATTGCAGGTCAAACGCCCGGCCGGCGATCCGGACTGCGCCGCGGACGGCAGACTCGAAACCACGAGGGCGGTCGACGCGACAAAAGCAGCGCAGGCCGCCTTGGCAAAAGTGATCATCGAGAAGCTCCTGACATGAAGATGTCCCTCAAACGCCCCACGGCCGGCACAGTTCCGCGCAAGCTGGAACTGGTCAACATCTGCGGCGTTCAAACGATCACAAAGTTGAAAGGTTGCACACCGTGAACCAACCCCGGCCCACCCTCCCCGCCTGGTTGCGCAACCGCTTCGCCATGGCGCAGCCGCCTTTCTGGGAGCTCGAGAAGCTGATCGCGCTCGGTCTCGGGCATGAGCCCGCCTTGCAGCGGATCGCGGCGCGCCGCGCCCTGATGGATCGAAGCGTCATGGCCGACCGGCCGCGGGCTGCGCGCGATCGTTCGCTGCTTCGCGATGCGGCGCATGGCTGAGCCCGACTACCGCGACTGACACGCTCACTGGCAGAAGCGACTCGAGGCGCGGCGCTGCTGGATGTCGATGTGGAGATGATCCGCATGGGCGGCGTCCGAGCCCGGGCCGAGCGCCGTCATGAAGGCACCGCAGGCCGACTGGCGTAGGGCGGTGAGGAAAGGTTCGTGACCTGCCGGCCTGGCCAGCTCGGCTGATACCCGGGTAGCCCCTAACCCGATCACCACCGCGAAGAGATCCAGCGCCCGGCCGGTGGCATGCTCGCTCAACTTGCCCTCGGCGCGACGATTGCGGCGCCGGCATTCATGGCCCCCGCCGACCCGCAGCAGCGTGAGATCCTGGCCGTAATGGCCGCGTGCCAGTGGCTGGACGCTGGTCTCGATCCAGGCCCCGACGGCGCCCGCCATCTCGCAGGCCAACGTCGCTGGCGGCTGCAACTCCACCTTCCGACGTTCGCCCTGCGCGCCAACGCGGATGGTCACCGCTGAGAGCTCGACGGGTTCGACGACGGCACATCCGGCATTGGCGGAAGGAAGCGTCACGGCCCTGATGTCAGGGCCATAGCGCTCCTTGAGCATGCTCAGGCAGGCCTGGGCCGGCGCGGGGGGCGGAGTGGCCGCGGAGGCCGGAAGCTCGGGCGTCGCTGGCGGGCTCGGTTGCGGCGGATTCTGGGGTGCGGCGCGGGGCCATTCGGCCGGTCGCGGTGGCGGTGGCGGTGGCGGCAGCGTCTCGCCTGCGGCGCCCATGGCAAGACCGCCGAGGAGAACGAGCGCAAGCGCGACGCTGTTCGGCCAGGCGACAGGTCTGCTCAACACGTCTCGTCCGTGCCGCGGATGCGAATCGCCGCGCGCGTTAGATGTCGAGCGCTGAAGCGCTGGCGACGGCCAGGGCCGTCAACGCCGCCAGGGCCAGCGACATTAGCTCCATCCCGATCGTGCCGTCGGGAACAACACCCCCGAACAGCGCCAGGCCGATGGAGGCAGCCCCGATCATCGCCGCAACGCAGGTCATCGCCATGACACGCACTCCCTTGAGCAGAGCGGCTGTCCCGCCTCGCTTCGCGTGCAACGTGCAGGGATCTCCCTTGTTCCCGGTGCCGCATGTCGCGCCCCTTTCCAGCACCATGCGACACGAAAAACCCGCGGCGCCGGGGCGCCGCGGGTCAAATCGTTGAGTTTGGATGGCCTAACTCAGGCAGCCTTGCGGCCGGCCCGGCGGTCGAAGAACAGGGCCTGGCTGATCGCCGCCTTCACCGCTTCCGGCTGGAAGGGCTTGGTGATCAGGAAGGCGGGCTCCGGCCGGTCGCCGGTGAGCAGGCGCTCGGGATAGGCGGTGATGAAGATCACCGGCACGTCGATGGTCGAGAGGATCTCGTTGACCGCGTCGAGGCCCGAGCTGCCATCGGCGAGCTGGATATCGGCCAGTACCAGGCCGGGGCGCTTCTTCGCCACGAGGGCAATCGCCTCGCGCTGGGTGCGGGCGACGCCGGTGACGGTATGGCCGAGTTCCTCGACCATCGTCTCGATGTCGAGCGCGATGATCGGCTCGTCCTCGATGATCAGCACATCGGTGGCGACCTGCTCGGCGATCTCCTGCCCGGCGGTCTGGACAAGGGCCGAGGCCTCCGCCGACGAAACGCCCATGATCGACCCGACCTCGTCGATGGAGAAGCCCTCGACGGTGCGCAGCAGGAAGGCCTGGCGCGGACGCGGCGTCAGCGCCTCGAGATTGCGCTCAACCGGGTTGGGGTTGAGCGTGACGGGCACGGCCGGATCCGCCGTGTTCAGGCCGACCGACGACCACAGCGTCAGGAAGGTGCGATAGAGGCCGATCCGCGGATTGAGGTCACGCGGGAAGGAGGCCGGATCGAGCACGAGCGCCTCGAGCATTGCGACGACGTAAGCGTCGCCACTGCTCTGCGTACCGGTCAAGGCGCGGGCGAATCGGCGCAGGTAAGGCAGATGCGGCGCAATTTCCTTGGCGATCGACATAGAAACGTCCTCATTAAAACAGGCCGGAAATGAGCACTTCGGTTGCCGCTATGACAAGCGATTTATTTTTCAAAAAGAGCGGAACCTTTTGCGGCAACACCTGTTAAACGGGACTATCCGTGTCGGAATTCGCCGTGAGGGGGCGTCCGACTGACGTTTGTCGATGGGTCGGGACCGGCTGGAAAAGCCGGCCCGATATTCGCACGAGGGCAGAGATGAGCGACGTGAATTCAGCCATGGCTGCACCGGAGGACGGTGCGGACATCGATGTCGAGGTCATGCTCGACCCGCGGGTGCAGGAGTCCATCGGGCGATCCCTCAAGGCGCATTACGACGACATCGTGAACGCACCCGTCCCTGACAAGTTTCTGGTGCTGCTCGCTCAGCTCGAGGCCACCGAACGTCGCGCTGACGGAGCATCGTCCGATGAGCTCAACTGAATTCAAGGACGGCCTGATCAAGGAAATTCCGAACCTGCGAGCCTTCGCCGCCTCGCTGTCGGGCTCCATCCAGCTCGCGGACGATCTGGTTCAGGACACGCTGCTCAAGGCCTGGGGCAATTCGGAGAAGTTCGAGCCGGGCACCAGCCTGCGCGCCTGGCTATTCACCATCCTGCGCAACACCTATTACTCGCTCTACCGCAAGCGCGGCCGCGAAGTTCAGGACAGCGAGGGCACCTATGCCGAGCGCATGGCGACGCATGGCAACCAGGAAAGCCATCTCGATCTCGCCGATTTCCGCAAGGCGCTCGCCAAGCTCCCCGAGGAGCAGCGCGAGGTTCTCATCATGGTCGGCGCGACGGGCCTCTCCTATGAGGAGACGGCAGAAATCTGCGGCGTCGCCATCGGCACCATCAAGAGCCGCGTGAACCGCGCCCGCACAAAGCTGGCCGAGCTTCTCTCCATCGGCAGCCTCGACGATCTCGGGCCCGATCGGCAGAGCGCCGCCGCGATACAAAGGGTCGGTTCCGAAATCGTCGGACCCTGATGCGGCTCGCGCGTTTCCCGACCGTCCGAGGGCGGCTCCTCGCGCTGCTGGTGGCGATCGCGTTTCCGATCGCCTGCCTGACGGCGCTTGCCGCCCTCACCACCTACAACACGGTCATCGCCGCGATCGAACTGGCGCAGGCGCGCACCGCCGATGATTTCGCGGTGCGCACGCGCGTCTGGCATCGCGGGGCGCTGCGCGTGCTGCTGGCCTCGGGCCAGCTGATTGCCACCCCCGATACCGGTTCCTGCGCGGACGGCGCCCGGACAGCGCTGTCGAGCATCCCGGGCTACAGGGCTGCGCGGTTCGTGCTGGCGGACGGGCGGGTCTGCTTCGCCTCGGTCGTGCCGGGCGTGACCGATGCTGCCATGGCGGACCTGTCGGCCCGTCTGGGCGGATTGCCACGCTCCGCGACGCGTTCTTCGGTCGGGCTTCCACCGGCCCGTTTCGACCAGGTCCGGATCGCCGGCACCGACCATCTCGTCACGGCGGTCCGGATCGACAGCGATCCGGTGCTGCGCGAGGCGGTGCTGCTCGCCGACCCCGATCTGCTCGACCAGGTCTTCGAACTCGGCGGCGCCAGCGACGGCGTGAACGTGGCCCTCGTCTCGGGCCGTGACGCTGTCGTGATGCATCGCGGCGAGGACGGCAAGGACGACCTGTCCTGGCTGCCGCAGGAGGATGTCTTCCCGACCGACGGGCGGCGCTGGGAAGCCCGCAGCCGCGGCGGGCAGAAGCGCTCCTATGCCGCGCGACTGGTCACGGCACCCGATCTCTATGTCATCGCGAGCTTCAGCAACGCCCCGGAGCGGGCGGCACGCATGCAGTTCCTGGCATTGCTGGTGGCGCCGATCCTGACGCTGATCCTGCTCTGCCTCGTTTATCTGCGGGCGATCGACCAGCATTGCGTGCAGTGGCTGCGCGCGATCGAGGCGGCGGCACGGGCGCGATCAAGCCAGCCCAATGCCCGGGCCGTGATCGCCGAGGACATGCCCAGCGACATCCGCAGCGTGGCGGAGGCGTTCAACACCATGGTGGACGAGCAGGAGGTGCGCCAGCGCCGCCTGCAAACCGCGCTCGACGACAACCGTTTCCTGGTGCGCGAACTGCACCACCGGGTGAAGAACAGCCTCCAGGTCGTCCAGAGCTATATCGGGCTGAAGAAGCGCGACTATCGCGACGAGGCGCGGCTCGCCCTCGCCGATGCCGAGACGCGGGTGCATGTCCTGTCGGCGGCGTATCGCTTCACCCTCGCCGATGGCGAGATGCAGCCCGTGCGCGTCGATCTCTTCATCGAGGACGTGGTGACGATGATCACCAATCTCGTGCGCAGCCGCGACCAGTGGGTCAGCAGCCGCCTCGAGACCGAGGCGACGCTGTCGGTCGACCGGATCATCCCGCTCGGATTCCTGGTGGTGGATGTCGCCTCGCGCGTCCTGCGCGGCACGCCGGGTGTCAGCCTGACGATCACGGTGCGCGACGTCGATGCGACGACGCTGGAGGTTGCGCTCGACGCCGACCGGCCGATCCCGCTCAGCGAGCCGCCGAAGATGTTCGCCGGGCTCGTCGCACAGATCGAGGCGGTGCAGGTCGAGAAGCCCGAGGGGCGCCATCTCGGCAGCTGGCAGATCCGCCACCGCGCCTGAGACGGTGGCGCACCCGGCTCAGGCCGGGCGCTCGATGGTTTCGATGGTGACGCCGACGCCGAGACCGAGGAAGGAGCCCGTCAACCCGGTGAAGCTGCCCGAAACGGGCGAGGCATCCTCCGGCACGCGTGCCACCGCCACCCGCAGCAGCTGCCGGTCGGCGACGAGATCGTTGGTCGGGTCGAACTCGACCCAGCCGTCGCCGGGAATGAAGACCTCGCCCCAGGCATGGGTCAGCCCCACCGTCGAGACGAGCCCGGTGGCATCGGGCGTGCGGTCGTGGATGTAGCCGGTGACGAAGCGGGCGGCGAAGCCCATGCGGCGCGCGAGCTCGATGAACAGCCAGGCATAGTCGCGGCAGGAGCCGGCCTGCTGGCGCAGCGTGTCGGCGGGATGCTGGGTGCCCTCGTCATACCGCACCGCGTAGCTCAGCCCGGCATGGATGGCGTGGGCGAGATCGCGCAACAGATGGCCCGATCCCTGGCCGATCCGGGCACGGAAATCCGCCAGCCACTGATCGAGCAGATTGTCGGGGTCCTCGGCGGCGAGGTCGAGATAGGGCTGGAGCACGGCGCGCTCGCCCTCGGTGTAGACCACGCCGGTCATGGCGGCCGAGGGCTCGAGCTGCGTGCGTGGCAGGGCGGAGCCGAAGCGCTGCACCACCAGCTCGCTGACGATATCGAGCGTATCGGCGGGTTCGTCGAAATTGGCGATGGCAACCGAGTTGCCATAGGCATCGTGCATCCAGCGCAGCCGGGCCCGCGGCGAGATGGTCAGCGCGGTGTCGACCACACGCAGGTCGAAGCTGTCGCGCGGGCGCAGCATCAGCCGATGGGGCCCGAACTGCACCGGGCCGCCATAGCGATAGGTCGTGGAATGGCGAATGCGCAGGTACATCGCGGGTCCGGTCCGGTTCGACGAGCGGTGCTCATCCCAAAAAACAAGCCGCCCGGAGGCGGCTCTGAAGTGGGGCACGAGGGATGTGCCGGTGACCCAACGCAACGGTAAGGGGAAGGTTCCGTCACGTCGGGAAAAACGAAATCAACTCAACGCAACACGACATTCTGGGCCCGCGGCGCCTGCGCCTGCTGCGTCCCGCCGATGGCGCGCTTGGTCACGCCCACGGAACGATGCGAAGGATCGACGGCGGCGAAGCGCGTGTCGGTGGGAACCTGACGCTCGATCTTGGCCTGGGCGACGGCCGCGGAGCTGGTAGGATTGGTTTCCTGGAAGTTCGACCCCATGGTCAGGGCAACGACACCTGCGGCCATGAAGCCGAAGAAAAGTCCGGCGCGCCGAATGGGGGCAAAGCTGTTGTTCAACATCTGTCTCTCCCGACGCCCGCACCGACAACAACTGTCGGCTTCCGGGAAGTTAACGGATGGATGTCGAACCGGTTCCATTGCCACGCCCGCTGGGTCAACCGCGCCGATCACATCGGCGCGATGAACCGGCCTCAACCGACCTCGTCATTGGCGGCGTTGCGGGCCCTGAACAGGCGCCACAAGGACTTGCCGAGACGGCGCGAGGTCAGATGCGCACCGGCGAGGCGCTTCTCCAGCGTGATCTTGCGGTCGTGGAAGTCCTCGAGGCCCGGCCGGTGGCCGACGCTGATCAGCGTGGCATGGGCGAGCTCCGCCTCGAACAAGCCGAGCAGGGCGTTCTGGCTATCCTCGTCGAGCGCCGACGTCGCCTCGTCCATGATGATGATGTCGGGCTTGCGGATGACGAGCCGGGCGAAGGCGATGCGCTGGCGTTCGCCGCCCGACAGGATGCGGTCCCATTTGTCCGCGTCGTCGAGGCGCCGCGCGAGATAGCCCAGCCCGCAGCGTCGCAGCGCCGCGACCAGCACCTCGTCCGAAACCGGCTTGTCGGCCTCGGGATAGAGCAGAACGGTGCGCAGATCGCCCATCGGCAGATAGGGCTTCTGCGGGACGAAGGCGATCGACTTTCCGCGCGGTACCGCGATCGACCCCGAGCCCCACGGCCAAAGACCGGCGAGCGCACGGATCAGCGTGCTCTTGCCCGTGCCGCTCTCGCCGACGATCAGCACCTTCTCGCCCAGCCCGATCACGACCGAGGCGTCGGTGATGACGGCCCGGCCATTGCTGTGGGCGATGGAGAGCCTGTCGAGATGGATGGCGCCGTCATCGCTCTCCTCGAGCGCGATCTGCGTGTCGCCTTCCATGATCGTGCCGATGTCGAGGCCCTCCAGGGCCTCCTGCAACTCGTCGACGCGGGTAACGGACGCGAACCATTCCGCCAGGCGGACAAAGTTGTCGACGAACCAGATCAGCGCCGCCTGGACCGCGCTGAAGGCGGCCACGACCTGCATCACCGCGCCCAGCGTCACGTCGCCTGCGAGATATTTCGGCGCGATCAGGAGCAGCGGCACGATCGGAAACAGGGCGCCGTTGGTGTTGAGCACCAGGGCAATGACCCCCTGCTGGCGGATGACACGCAGCCAGGCGGCGACGACGCGGCCATAGGTCTCCCCGACCGAGTCGCGCTCGTCGGAATCGCCGCGGATCAGCGCGATGCTCTCGGCATTCTCGCGCAGCCGCGTCATTTCGGCCCGGAACTGCGCCTCGGTCTCGTTCTTGGCAGCGATACGGCCGACCAGCGGCCGGCCGGTGACATAGGCGGCGAGCGAGGCGACGATGGCGTAGCCGATCGCCGCCAGCGCCATATAGCTCGGGATCTCGAACGCGACCCCGCCCAGCGTGAAGCGGGCGGAACCGGCGACATGCCAGAGGATGGCGGCGAAGGTCGCGGCCGTGACGAAGGCGCTGATCAGGCCGATCGCGAACTCGACCAGCGGCTCGATCGACAGCCGGACATCCTCCGCGATGCGGTATTCCGGCGCCGCCTGCTCGCGTGCGACGAATTGCAGCCGGTAATAGCGCTGATCGGCGATCCACCATCCGGCGAGACGCTGTGTCAGGTATTCGCGCCAGCGCATCTGCAGCAGCATCCGGCTGATCACCAGTGCCGACAGGGTCAGGGCCGAGACGCCGACCAGAAGGGGCAGCCAGGCCGCGATCTGCCAGGCCGCCGTCGCGTCCCGCTTCTCCAGCGCGTCGAAGAACAAGCGGTTCCAGGTGTTGACGCCGACGGCGGTGGCGAGCTGCGCCGCAACGAAAACGAGCACGGCGAAGGTCAGGGTCCAGGCGCGCAGCTTGGTCTCTCCGCGCCAGAAAGGCAGCGCGAGAGCAAAGAAGCGGCGCATGCGCGACCGTTGGGCGGCGCGCGGCAGATCGGTCATGGGAGGCGTCTCTCGGAATCGGGGCAGCGCGCGGCTGCCCTCCTGTAGCGGCACGTGCTGCAATGTCACCCGTGCAACGGTGAAGGCCTTCCGTAACGTCCGGGCACCCCCGGCGGTTCCCTCTGGTGACAATGATGGCGCGTCGGTTCCCGTCGCGCGGCGGGCTTGCTATTGAGGGGAGGAGAGCCGCGCGCGATCGGCTCCGGGAGACCCGACACGCCGATGACGGACAGCGCCTATCCTAACGGTCGAAACGGCGTGCCCTGCCTGTCCTGTCCGCTGCGGCTGAAGCCGGCCTTCAAGGACAAGACCGACGAGGAAATCCGCTTCATCCAGTCGATGAAGATCGAGCATCGCCATCTGCCGGCGGGCGCCGACATCATCCACCCGGGACAGCAGGATGCGGAGCTCTACACGCTGTTTTCGGGCTGGGCCTTCCGCTACCAGCTCCTGCCCGACGGCCGGCGCCAGATCCTCAACTTCCTGCTGCCGGGCGATCTCGTCGGCCTGCAGGCCTCGCTCCTGACCGCGGCGCAGCACGGCATCGAGGCGCTGACGGAGGTCGAGCTCTGCGTCTTCCCGCGCAAGCGGGTGTGGGACCTGTTCGTCCAGATGCCGGCGATGGCCTATGAAGTCGCCTGGCTCGGGTCCCGCGAGGAGAGCCTGATCGACCAGAACCTGACCTCGGTCGGGCAGCGCAATGCGGGCGAGCGCATCGCCGCGCTGGTGATCTCGCTCTACCGCCGGGCGGAGGCGCTCGGTCTCGTGACGGATGGCAGCTTCCGCTTCCCGCTCTCGCAGCAGCAGCTCGCGGACGCGCTCGGGTTGTCGCTGGTCCACACCAGCAAGACCTGGTCGCGGCTGCGCAAGGCCGGCCTCTTCGCCACCGGCGAGGGGCGGCTGACCCTGCTGAACCCGCGCCTGACCTCGCGCATGGCGCTGCTTTACGAACGGGAGATGGCGCCGCGCCCGCTGATCTGAAACAAAGCGGGCAGTCTGCGCGTCTATTCGCAGGCCGGGCCGAGGAAAGACCTTGGCTCGGCAGGACACTTGACCCCATATGACGCGCAGGTAACGTTTCCGTCCCCCCAAGGTCGGACCTCCGGTCCGACGTCAGAGGCCTCATGTCGCTCACCTCCTCACGCCGCCCTGTCCAGGGAGCTTCGCTGGCCGCCCGTCTCGGGCGCTCCCGCGTGGCTGCGCGGCTCGAGGACGAGATGCGCGTCACTGCGGCGGATCTTGTCGACAGCGTCGCCCAGGCGAGGCTCAAGGTCGCCACCGTGCGCTACAAGGTCGAGGACGAGGTCCGCAGCAAGACCGAGAAGCTGCGCTCGCGCGTCAGCGAGGCGCGCACAAAGCTCGAGGACGAAGCCCGATTCATCAAGTCCTGGATCGACAATCCCGCCCGCACCGGCTCGGTGACGCCGTCCAGCCCCGCGCTCGCTCGGCGCATGGCCTCCTTCGTCGATCCCTCGCAACCCGGACCGGTGATCGAGATCGGCCCGGGCACTGGCCCCGTGACCGAGGCGCTGATCGAACGCGGGATCAGCGAAGAGCGGCTCATTCTCGTCGAATACAGCCCCGAGTTCTGCACGCTGCTGCGCCGGCGCTTCCCGCGCGCCACCGTGATCGAGGGCGACGCCTATGCGCTGTCCAAGACGCTCGAGGGCCATCTGCCGGAGAAGGCGATCGCCGTGGTCTCGAGCCTGCCGCTGTTCAACCAGACGCCGGCCAAGCGCAGCGCCCTGGCGAAGGACGCCTTCACGCTGCTCGTCGACGGGGCGCCGCTGATCCAGTTCACCTATTCGGTGGTGTCGCCCGTGCCGCGCAAGGGCTCGGGCCTGAAGGCCAGCGTCTCGGACTGGGTGCTGCGCAACATCCCGCCGGCCCGCGTCTGGGTCTATCGCCAGCCGGGCTGAGACGCGCCTCCTCCGGCGGAGCTGGCGGTGCGAGAGCGAAAAAAGCTCTCGTTTTTCAAGAAACACACCGGTTGGTAACGCCTTTGCGTTATGACGCGCGGCATGAGCTGTCGGCCAGCCAGGCCGCCGCGGAAGGGCCTGCGCATGGATGGGGAGACACCGCGATACAGCCTGCCGCGGTGGCGCCTGACGCGGTGGCTCGCCGATACCGGCCCCGATATCCCGCTCGAAATCCGGTTCGCGCTGATCGCCAGCCTGTTCGGGACCCTGCCGATCTTTATCGCGGGGGTCTTCAACACCGTCACGGTGTCTCTGCTCGTTGCCCTGCGGATGCCGAGCTGGCCCTTCATCCTGTGGTGCGCCTTCGACATCCTGTGCTGCACGGCCCGGCTCGTCGTGCTCCTGATCGCGCGCCGCCGCGCCGCCCGGCAGCAGCCGACGCCGACCGATCTCTACATCCTGCTCGGCGTCGCCTGGGCCGCCGGCATCGGCTATGGCGCCTTCATCAGCCTGCTGAGCGGTGACTGGGTCGCCGCGACCCTGGTCTGCCTGACCGCCACAGCCATGGTCGGCGGCATCTGCTTCCGCAATTTCGGCGCGCCGCGAATGGTCGGGCTGATGATCGTGCTGACGCTGGGACCCTGCACCTTCGCCACGCCCTTCCTGGACGAGCCGATCCTGCTGATCGGCCTGCTGCAGCTGCCCGTCTACATCTACAGCATGTCGCGGGCCGCCTTCGGCCTCAATGCGATGCTGGTCTCGACCATGCAGGCCGAGCGCGAGCACGCCTTCCAGGCGAAGCACGACGTGCTCACCGGCCTGCCGAACCGCACCGGGCTGAAGCAGGCCCTCCAGGCCAGCTTGCTGCGCTATGACGGATCGCGGCCGCTGGCGCTGATCTATGTCGATCTCGACGGCTTCAAGACGGTCAACGACACCCATGGCCACAACAGCGGCGACCGCGTGCTTCGGCTGGTGTCGGACCGGCTGCGACGGCTGGTGCGGCCGGGCGATTTCGTCGCCCGGATCGGCGGCGACGAGTTCATCGTGGTTTCCGAGCAGATCGGCGGCGGTCCGCGGAAGCGCTTCGGCGACAGGCTGGTGCGGGAGATCTCGCAGCCCTACCAGCTCGACGGTGCGGTCACCGCCACGATCGGCGCCTCGGTCGGTATCGCCCGCGCCCCGGAGCATGGGCTCGACCTCGAAAGCCTGATGGCGGCGGCCGACGCCGCGCTCTACCAGGCCAAGTCCGAGGGCAAGGCGCGCTGCATCATGGCCGGGACCCGGCCGCGGGCCTCGGGTTTCGCCCCCGCCCCGGTCGCGATGGCGGAGCTGCGCAACGCCTCCTAGCGCGCGTCGGGCGCTTGACCCCTCGCCATGGCTCGGGCCTTCTGCGGCGCAGGCGGGAGGACGGGCAGCGTGAAGGATCTGGCGCGGCTCGTCCGCGAGATCGCCGACGAGATGACCGCGATCCCCGACCGGGGCGCGGTCGCCACCTATATCGCGCCGCTGGCGGCGGTCGATCCGGCCCGTTTCGGCCTCTGCGTGGTCACGGCCGAAGGCGAGGTTCATTGGGCGGGCGATGCGCTGGAGCCCTTCTCGATCCAGAGCATCTCCAAGGTCTTCGCCCTGACCCAGGCGCTCGGCAAGGTCGGCGAGGCGCTCTGGCAGCGGGTCGGGCGCGAGCCGTCGGGCACGCCGTTCAACTCCATCGTCCAGCTCGAGCGCGAGCAGGGCATCCCGCGCAACCCGTTCATCAATGCGGGCGCGCTGGTGGTGGCGGACGTCAATCTCGGCGGCCATGCGCCGCGGGTGGCGATCGGCGAGCTGCTGCGCTTCGTGCGCCATCTCGCAGACGACGACGGCATCGCCATCGACGAGCCCGTGGCGCGGGCCGAGCAGGCGACCGGCTTCCGCAACATCGCGCTGGCGAACTACATGAAGGCCTTCGGCAATATCCGCCATGCGCCTGAACTGACGCTGGGTGTCTATTTCCACCAATGCGCCATCGCGATGAACTGCCTGCAGCTCGCCATGGCCGGCCGCTACCTGATGCATGGCGGCGTTCTTCGACCCGGCGGCGCACGCATCGTCTCGTCGCGCCGGGCACGCCGCATCAATGCGCTGATGCTGACCTGCGGCCATTACGACGCCTCCGGCGATTTCGCCTTCCGGGTTGGGCTGCCCGGCAAATCGGGGGTGGGCGGCGGGATCCTCGCCATCGCCCCCGGCCGGGCCTCGATCGCCGTCTGGTCGCCGGGCCTCAACGCGAACGGCAATTCGCAGATCGGCACGCTGGCGCTCGAACGCCTCGCCGAGGCGACCGGCTGGTCGGTCTTCGGCGCCGCGTAAACAGAAGGCGGGCAAGTGCGGGTAAGGTTACCCAGATGTCGCGCAAGAACAGAGAATCTTAATCATTCCACAGCAAGCTCCGGGTCAGGATTCCAAGCGATATCGAAGGCAGAAGCCTTTGCGATGTCGCAACGACCAGGACGGTGCCCGTGCAGCTCTTCCCAGCCTCGATCAAGAATTACCTCGTCGCCACCATGGCTTGCCTGTGCATTCCGGGTGTCGGCGCATTGGCCTATATGGCGACCCAGTCCTTCGGCGACGTGCGCGAAAACATGCGGCTGGCGAATCTGGTCGAGGCCGACAAGGCGCTGCTGATCGCAGGCAACAGCATCCGCGCCAATCGCGGCCAGGCGCAGACCGCCATCCAGGCTGCCGACGACCCGACCCCGATCATCGCCAAGGTCGAGCAGGCGAACCGCAAGGATCTCGACGAGGCCATCGCCCGGCTGAGCGCAACCTCGCTCGCCGACCGTGCCGCCCTGGCGGAAGCGGTGGCCACCCAGCAAAAGGCGACCGACGCGAAATTCGCCGATCTGCGCGCCGAGGCCGCCAAGCCGAAGGCCCAGCGCAGCCTGCAGGCCACTTTGCCCTGGTATAACGGCGTCGGCGACATCGAGACGGCACTCGTGAAGGCGGCCGACGCAACCTCGCTCGCCGTCCGCCTCTCCGACCCGATCATGGCCGATCTCCAGAACGTCAAGGCGACCGTGCTGGCGGGCCCGTTCGAGCTACGGCATCCAGTGCTCCGTGCTGCGGCCGCATATGGCGTCGGGCAAGGCGCTGGAACCAGCGCAGATCCGCCGCCTCGGCGAATTGCGCGGCGTGGCCGATTCCAGCATGGAGCAGCTGCGCCAGATGACGCAGCGCAGCGGCGTCGGTGCCGAACTCGCCCGCAAGGTCGGCGTGATGGGCTCCGAGATGGACGCCGCCAACAAGTCGATGGACGCTCTCGCCGGCAAGCTCGGCCAGGGCACCGCGCCGGTGATCTCGGCCGAGGACTGGACGAAGCTGTGCAACGGCCCGTTCACCGCCATGCTCTCGGCCATCACGCAATCGCTCGACGACATGTCGAGCGCCACCCAGGACAAGCTCAACGAAGCCTGGACGCATCTTGCCGTGATCGGCGCGCTGCTGGCCGCCCTGCTGGTCGTCTGCGTGGTGAGCTGGCGCGGCGTGCAGCGCCGCATCGCCAAGCCGGTGGTCGCGCTGAAATCCGCTCTCGATGTCATGCAGGCCGGCGATTTCTCCCAGCCGATCCCCGCAGCCGCCTCTCCCGACGAGATCGGCGCGCTCAGCGGCGCGCTGGAAGCCTATCGCGAGAACGCGCTCTCGCTCGAGGCGAGCCGGCGCGACCGCGAACTGGCGATGCTGGCCGACAGCCAGCAGGCCGCCAATGTCCAGAGGCTGCTCGGCGAGGTCGCCGGCATCGTCTCCGCCGCGCAGAACGGCGACTTCTCGGGCCGCGCTAGCGTCGGCGAGGTCGGTGGCCCGCTCGGCGACCTGGTCTCCGGCATCAACGAGATCAATGCGGTGGTGAACGGCGCGACGACGGAATTCGCGGAGGCACTGCAGTCGGTCGCGAATGGCGACCTGACGCACCGCGTCGACACCGGCTATCGCGGCCGCTTTGCCGACCTCAAGAATGCGATCAACGACACGGTCGACCGCCTCTCGTCCACGGTGAAGACCATCCAGGTTACCTCTTCCGATGTCGGCCTCGCCGCCCGCGAGATCAACATGGGTGCGGACGATCTCTCGAAGCGCACCGAGGATCAGGCCTCCTCGCTGGAGGAGACCGCGGCCACGACCGAGCAGCTCGCGGCCTCGGTCAAGGCGACCGCCCACGCCTCGCGCCAGGCGGCTTCGATTGCCACCGAAGCCATGGAAGCCGCGCAGAACGGTGGCGCCATCGCCGGCCAGGCGGTCGACGCCATGGCCCGGATCGAGAGCGCCTCGACCAAGATCTCGGACATCATCCGCGTCATCGACGACATCGCTTTTCAGACCAACCTGCTCGCGCTCAACGCGGCGGTCGAAGCGGCGCGCGCCGGCGATGCCGGCAAGGGCTTCGCGGTGGTCGCCTCCGAGGTTCGCACGCTGGCCCAGCGCTCCAGCTCGGCGGCCAAGGACATCTCCGCGCTGATTTCCTCGTCCAACAACGAGGTCGGCGAGGGCGTGAAGCTGGTGCGTCAGGCCGGCGAAGCTCTGGAGCAGATCCTCGGAGCATCGAGGAAGGTGGCCTCGACGATCGCGGAAATCTCGGCGGCGTCCGGCGAACAGGCCAGCGGGATCGACGAGATGAGCCAGGCCGTCGCCCATCTCGACGAGATGACGCAGCAGAACGCGGCGCTCTCGGAGCAGAGCGCGGCCTCGGCCGCAGCGCTCTCCGGCCGCATCGGCCAGCTCAACGACCTCGTCGCCGCCTTCAAGACCGGCCCGGATACCGGCATGGGGCGTTCCGCCTCGGCTCCGACGCGACGGGCGGCCTGAATCGATTGCGCGGGCGTAGCGGCAAGGCCGCCACTTCCACGTAAGCTTTCCTCAACCCTCAATCATTACCTTAGGTTAACTGCGCTCATCGCGCGTTGACAGACTCCGGGGGGAGTTCATGACGAGTTTTGCTGGCAAGGCATCCATCCGGACGATCCTGTTCGGTCTGGTCTGCGCCATGGCGCTGGTGAGCAGCGGCCTGGCGCTGCAGGGCATCTGGTCCGCCGTCACCCGCTATGGCGTCGCCCAGCAGGTGGTGCAGCTCGCGGGGCTCAACAAGAACCTGTTCGATGCGCTCGGCGCCTTCCGGCTCGAGCGCGCGGCGATGCAGACCGCGGTGCTGATCCCCAGCGACAAGAACCAGACCTCGGTCGACACCTATCTGCACCGGCGCAAGCTCATCGACGACGCGATGGTGCAGGCGCAGGCCGCGTTCGCCTCAACGGCGCGGCCCGGGCTGGCGGCCGCCCGCAGCGAGCTGACGTCCGTCTATGACGAGAACAAGACCCTGCGCGAGACCGTCGACAGGGAGGTCAAGCTCCCGGTCGCCAACCGCGACAAGCAGCTGCCCGACCGTATCCTGGTCGTCGGCGAGAAGCTGCTGCAGAAGCTCGACCGCGCCTCGCTCGCCGTCGACAGCGAGTTGCGGACACTCAATCCCAGCCTGACTGAACTGGTCATCGCTCGGGCCCTGGCCTGGGCCACCCGCACCTATGCCGGCACCGCCGGCGTCATGATCAGCAGCATCGCGGCGCAGCAGCGCCCCTTCGACGCGCAGGAGACGCGCACCATCCTCAACGCCAACGCCAGCGCGGTTGCGAGCTGGCAGGCCCTGCGAGACCTGACCGACACCGCGCAGACGGACCCCGCCATCCGCGCCGCTGTCGCCAAGGGCCATGCGGGCTATTTCGCCGGTCCGATCAAGGACAAGCGCGAGGCGATCACGACCCTGACGACGACCGGCGGCAAGCCCGACATGTCGGCCGACGATTGGCGTGGCCTGATCGTTCCGGCGCTGGAGGGTCTCGCAGCCGTCGCCAATGTCGCGCTCGACCGCGCCATCGTCGGCGCCAACGAGGCCGCCAGCGACGCCTTCTTCGCGATCGCCCGCTATGCCGGCATCCTGCTCTTCTCGCTGATGATCGCGGTCGCTGGCTATTTCGTCGTGCGCTCCCGCGTCACCAACCCGCTCGCCCAGATGACGACCTCGATGACGCGGCTGGCCGAGGGCGACCTCGCCACCGCGCTGCCGCGGATCGAAAGGCAGGACGAGATCGGCGCCATGGCCGCAGCCCTTTCGGTGTTCCGCGACAATCTGGTGAAGATGCGCGCCCTGGAAGACCAGGACCGCGCCGCCGCTGCCACGCGCCTGGCTCGTGCCCAGTCGATGGAAGCGGTGGTCTCGGATGTCGGCGAGGTGGTCGCCGCGGCGGCTGCCGGCGATTTCTCGGCCCGGCTGCAGATCGACCAGGCCGACGAGCAGATGCAGAAGCTCGTCGCCGGCATCAACGAGATCAATGCTGTGGTCGACTCGGCCACGCGTGAGTTCGCCCAGACGCTCTCGGCGGTCGCCGCCGGCGATCTGACGGTGCGGGTCGATGCCGCCTATCGCGGGCGCTTCGCCGACCTCAAGGGTGCGATCAACGACACGGTCGACCGCCTGTCCTCGACGCTGCGGACCATCCAGGTCACGTCGGCGGATGTCGGGCTGGCCGCACGCGAGATCAACATGGGCGCGGATGATCTCTCGAAGCGCACGGAGGAACAGGCCTCCTCGCTCGAAGAGACGGCGGCCACGACCGAACAGCTCGCCGCCTCGGTCAAGGCGACCGCGCAAGCCTCGCGCCAGGCCGCCTCGATCGCCACCGAGGCGATGGAAGCTGCCCAGAACGGCGGCGCCATTGCCGGCCAGGCCGTCGATGCGATGTCGCGGATCGAGACCGCCTCGACCAAGATCTCGGACATCATCCGGGTGATCGACGACATCGCCTTCCAGACCAATCTGCTGGCGCTGAACGCGGCGGTGGAAGCGGCGCGGGCAGGTGACGCCGGAAAGGGCTTCGCAGTCGTCGCCTCCGAGGTGCGGACGCTGGCCCAGCGTTCGAGCGCCGCGGCCAAGGACATCTCCGCCCTGATCTCCTCCTCGAACAACGAGGTGGGCGAAGGCGTGAAGCTCGTGCGCCAGGCCGGGGAAGCGCTGGAGCGGATTCTCGGCGCCTCTCAGAAGGTCGCCGCCACGATTGCCGAGATCTCTTCCGCGTCGGGCGAGCAGGCGAGCGGCGTGGACGAGATGAGCAAGGCTGTGGCGCATCTCGACGAGATGACCCAGCAGAACGCGGCGCTCTCCGAGCAGAGCGCGGCCTCGGCAGGGTCGCTCGCCAGCAAGATCGCGCAGCTCAACGATCTCGTCGCGGCGTTCCGGACGGGTCCGTCCGAGCAGGGCCAGCGGGCCGAGCGCCGCTGGGCCGCCTGAAGCCCGTAATCGGGCCTGACGCCGGAAACGGCGTCAGGTGTCGACGGTGGCGTTCAGCGCGTTGCTCTGGATGAATTCGCGGCGCGGCTCGACCACGTCGCCCATCAGCTTGACGAAGAGATCGTCCGCCTCGTCGTTCTGGTCGTTCTTGACCCTGAGCAGCGAGCGGACCTCGCGATCCAGCGTGGTCTCCCAGAGCTGCTCGGGGTTCATCTCGCCCAGCCCCTTGTAGCGCTGCAGCGAGACGCCCTTCTTGCCGATGGCGGTGACGGCCTCGAACAGATCGGTCGGGCCATTGACGGCCTGGTCGTCGCCCTTGCGGCTGAGGACGCCCGGCCGGGAATAGGCCTCCTGCAGCGAGGCGGAGGCCGCGTCGAGCTTGCGGGCCTCGGCGCTGGCGAGCAGCCCGGCATCGACCGCTGCCACCTGCTTGACGCCGCGCACCATGCGGGAGAACTGGAAGCCGCCCTCGGCGACCTTGCCCTCCCAGCCGCGCTCGAGATCGTCCGAGATCGCGTCGAGACGGGCGGCGACCTTGGCCGCCGCGGCCTGGGCCTGCGCCTCGTTCTCCTCGGACACCGGATGCAGCGCGCCGGCGATCGCCATCTGCTCGACGACGCGCCGGTCATAGCGCGAATGCAGCTGGCCCAGCGTGAAGCGGATGCCGCGCGCCTCCTCGATCAGCCCGCGCAGATCGGCGCCGCCCCGCTCGACCACGCCGGCCCCCTCGCCGCCGCTGGTCTTGAAGACCGCGCCGTCCAGCGCGCTCTCGACGAGGTAGTCCTCCAGCGCGCGCTCGTCCTTGAGATAGACATGGCTCTTGCCGCGGGCCGCCTTGTAGAGCGGCGGCTGGGCGATGAAGAGGTGGCCGCGCTCGATCACCTCCGGCATCTGCCGGTAGAAGAAGGTCAGCAGCAGGGTGCGGATGTGGGAGCCGTCCACGTCCGCGTCGGTCATGATGATGATCTTGTGGTAGCGCAGCTTCTCGATGTTGAACTCCTCACGGCCGATGCCGGCGCCGAGCGCCGTGATCAGCGTGCCGACCTGGTCGGAGGAGAGCATCTTGTCGAAGCGCGCCCGCTCGACATTAAGGATTTTGCCGCGCAGGGGCAGCACGGCCTGATATTCACGGGCGCGGCCCTGCTTGGCGGAGCCCCCGGCCGAGTCACCCTCGACGATGAAGAGTTCGGACTTGGCCGGGTCGCGCTCCTGGCAGTCCGCCAGCTTGCCCGGCAGCGAGGCGATGTCGAGTGCGCCCTTGCGGCGGGTGAGATCGCGGGCCTTGCGGGCGGCCTCGCGCGCGGCCGCAGCCTCGGCGACCTTGCCGACGATGGTCTTGGCCTCGTTGGGGTGCTCCTCGAGCCAGGTCGAGAGCGCCTGGTTGACGACGTTCTCGACGACCGGGCGAACCTCAGAGGAGACCAGCTTGTCCTTGGTCTGGGAGGAGAATTTCGGGTCCGGCACCTTGACCGAAACGATCGCAGTCAGGCCCTCGCGGCAGTCGTCGCCGGTGAGCGAGACCTTCTCCTTCTTGGCGATGCCCGAGGTTTCGGCATAGCCGGTGACCTGGCGCGTCAGCGCCGCGCGGAAGCCGGCGAGATGGGTGCCGCCGTCGCGCTGCGGGATGTTGTTGGTGAAGCAGAGCACGTTCTCGTGGTAGCTGTCGTTCCACCAGAGCGCGACGTCGACGGTGATGCCGTCCTTCTCGCTGGAGAGCATGATCGGCTGCGAGATCACCGGCGTCTTGGCGCGGTCGAGATAGCGCACGAAGGCCTCGACGCCGCCCTCATACATCAGCTCCTCGCGCACGACCTCGGCGCGGCGGGCGTCGGTCAGGACGATGCGGACACCGGAGTTGAGGAAGGCGAGTTCGCGCAGGCGATGTTCGAGCGTCTTGTAGTCGAACTCGATCATCGTGAAGGTTTCTTGGGACGGGGTGAAGGTCACCTCCGTGCCGCGCTTGTCTCCGGCGGGGCCGACGACGGCCAGCGGCGCGACTGCGTCGCCATGGCGGAATTCCATGAAATGCTCGTTGCCGCCGCGCCAGATGCGCAGCTTCAGCGAGACGGAGAGCGCGTTCACGACGGAGACGCCGACGCCGTGCAGGCCGCCCGAGACCTTGTAGGAATTCTGGTCGAACTTACCGCCGGCATGGAGCTGGGTCATGATGACCTCGGCCGCCGAGATGCCTTCCTCGGTGTGAATATTGGTGGGGATACCGCGGCCATTGTCGGTCACGGTGACCGATCCTTCGGCGTTGAGCGTCACCGTAACGAGATCGGCATGGCCGGCGAGCGCCTCGTCGATGGCGTTGTCGACGACCTCATAGACCATGTGGTGCAGGCCCGAGCCGTCATCGGTGTCGCCGATATACATGCCGGGGCGCTTGCGCACCGCGTCCAAGCCTTTGAGAACCTTGATGGAATCGGCGCCATATGCGGCGTCTTCAAGGTCGCGGGCAGCGTCGCTCATCTCGTCGTCCTTCAGCGGGCGCAGGGCGTCCGCGGTGATCTTGATTCGTTAAGGCAACTATAGCCGCCGACTGCGGCTTTTTCACGCGTGTGCGCGCGTACACGCGTAGGGGTGGCCGGATCAACCCGGGAAACGCGAGATCGCCTCCAAGAAGGCCTCGCCGTACTGCGTCAGCTTGCGCTCGCCCACGCCCTCGATCGCGCGCATCTCCTCGAGACCCGCCGGCCGGGCGCGCGCCATCGCGATCAGCGTGCGGTCGGTGAAGATGATGTAGGCCGCGACGCCCTCCTCGCGGGCGAGCGACAGGCGCAGCTGGCGCAGATGCTCGAACAGCCCGGCGGTGCCCTCATCGAGTCCATCGGCGCGGGCCTGCTCGCGTCCGCTGCGCCGGCTGACGCGCTCGGAGAAGGGATCGGCCCGCAGCGCGATCGGCTCGCGGCCGAACAGGATGTCCTCGCCCTTGCCGGTCAGGCAGAAGCCGCCATGCTCGACGCTCGCCTCGGCCAGCGCGCCGGCGGCGAAGAGCTTGCGGGTCAGCGCGGTCCAGGCGCTCTTGGGCTTGTCCTGGCCGACGCCGAAGGTCTTGAGCCCGTCATGGTTCTGGCGGCGGATCGCCTCCGTCGCCGTGCCGGTCAGGATATCCGCGAGATGGGCAGCGCCGAATCGCTGGCCGGAGCGCGCGACCGCCGACAGGAGCTTGCGGGCATCCAGCGTCGCATCCGTGAGTTCGGGCGCCTCCGCGGCGCAGAGATCGCAGCGGATCGGCGCCTTCGCGTGGCGGCAACTCGGCGTTTCCTCGCCGAAATAGGAGAGCAGCGCGCTGCGCCGGCAGAGCGCCGATTCGCAAAGGTCGATCATGGCGTTGAGGCGCTTGTGCTCGATGCGGCGGCGCTCGTCGTCGATCGCCTTCTCGTCGATCTGGCGGCGGCGCAGCGCCATGTCGTCGACGCCGTAGAGCGTCAGCGTGTCGGCGTTGAGCCCGTCGCGTCCGGCGCGGCCGATCTCCTGGTAATAGCTCTCGATCGAGCCGGGCATGTCGGCATGGACGACGAACCGGACATCGGGTTTGTTGATGCCCATGCCGAAGGCGATCGTGGCGCAGACGACGACGCCGTCCTCCTGCAGGAAGATGTCCTGGTTGCGGTTGCGCTGCTCCTGCTCCATCCCGGCATGGTAGGCGAGCGCATTCCAGCCCTTCTCGCGCAAACCTTCGGCGAGCCGCTCGGTGCGGCTGCGCGAGGAGCAGTAGACGATGCCCGAGCCGCCGCGATGGCTGCGCAGGAAGGCGTCGATCTGGCGGCGCGGCTGGTCCTTGGGCGCGAAGGCGAGCTTGAGATTCGGCCGGTCGAAGGAGTGCACCACCAGATGCGGCGGCCGCGGGAAGAGCTGCTGGGCGATGTCCTCGCGGGTCTGGCGGTCGGCCGTGGCGGTCAGCGCCGTCACCGGCACGCCGCCCAGCGCCTCGCGGGTCTTGGCGAGCAGCCGGTATTCGGGGCGGAAGTCGTGACCCCATTGCGAGACGCAATGGGCCTCGTCGATGGCCAGCCGTGTCACCCCGAGGTGGCGCAGCCGGCCGACAAGCCCCTCACCGGCCAAGCGCTCCGGCGAGACGAAGAGCAGGCGCAGTTCCCCCGCATTCAGCTTGTCCCAGGCCTCGGCGGCCTCGGTCTCGCTGTTCATGGAGTTGAGCGAGGCGGCGGCGACGCCCGCCCGCGTCAATTGCCCGACCTGATCGCGCATCAGCGCGATCAGCGGCGAGACGACCAGCGTCAGACCGCCGGCCACCAGCGCGGGCAGCTGATAGCACATCGACTTGCCCGAGCCCGTCGGCATCACCGCGAAGACGTCGCGTCCGGCGAGCGCGGCCTCGATCACCTCCCATTGGCCGGGACGGAAATCGTCATAGCCGAAGACGGATTTCAGGATCGCGCGGGCGTCTGATTCGCGGGAGGGCGACATGGGGGAGGGTGTGCCCGAGGCGCGCGGCGATGACCAGTCCCGCGATGGCAGGCCGGCTCAGACCGCGTCGCGGATCACGGCCGCGCTCCGCTCGGCCCGCGCCTCGGCGATTTCACCGAGGAACCCGCCAATCGAGCGTTCCAGCTCCTGCGCACGCCCCAGGGCCGCCTTGACGCGCTCGTCGGTCTGGTTTGCCAGCACCGCGGCCTCGCCCGCCAGCCCCTCGACCAGCGCCGCGTGGCGCGCGATGGCATCGACGCCAAGCGATGAGGTTTCGGCCTGCGCCGCGACGCGCTCGATGCGACCCTGCTGGTCGGCCGTCGAGGTCGCGACGAGACGAGCGCTCGCCTGCATGGCGAGAACCGTCTGGCCGAGCCGGCCAACGGCATCGTCGATCGCCTGGCTCGCCATAACGACCTCCTCGATGCCCTGGCGGATGGTCTCTGTCGCCTGGTTGGTCGCGGTGGCCAGCGATTTCACCTCGGCGGCGACCACGGCGAAACCGCGGCCCGCCTCGCCGGCGCGGGCAGCCTCGATCGTGGCGTTGAGGGCGAGCAGATTGGTCTGCGCTGCGAGGCTGCGGATCAGCTCGACGACATGGCCGATGCGGCTGTTGGCCTGGCGCAGCATCGCGACGTTGCCGGCGATGCCCTCGCACCCCGCCCCGGCCTCGTCGGCCGCCCGGCTGGACTGCGCGGTTTCGGCGGAGATGTCGGCGCAGGAGGCGCCGAAATTGCGGGTCGCAGCGACGATCTCCATCACCGAGGCCGCCACCTGCTCGGGCCGCCGCTGCGTTTCCGCCACCGCCTGCAGGGTCTGGGCGGCCTTGGCCGACATTTGCGTCGAAAAGCCCGAGACGTCGCCGAGGCTGAGTTCGATAGCGGAGATGCGCTCGGCGATGCCATCCCGGAAGGCCTGCTCGACCTGGCGGATGCGGTCGGCCGTGCGGGCCTCGATCGCCCCGTCGAACTGGGCGATCGAATAGCTCAT
The DNA here is from genome assembly GCF_040546595.1 of Bosea sp. OAE506. Classification (NCBI taxonomy): domain Bacteria; kingdom Pseudomonadati; phylum Pseudomonadota; class Alphaproteobacteria; order Hyphomicrobiales; family Alloboseaceae; genus Allobosea; species Allobosea sp. OAE506. Next base: position 865,677 of record NZ_JBEPOB010000001.1, read on the forward strand.
ATCGGTCAGCATCAGCTTGGCGAAGACCTGCAGGGCGGTGTCGACCTTGCCCCAGCGGCGTTTCCACTTCGCGACGATGACGGGCAGGAAATGCGAGAAGTCAGCCAGGAAGAACAGCGGGTAATCCGACAGGTCGATGCCGTTGCGGTTGGCGCGGGCCACGATGCGCCGCTTGGCGGCGACGTATTCCTCGCCGAAATCCAGGCCGAAGAGCAGGCGATATTTGGTCAGCTCGTTCTGCCGAAGCTCGAGGTCGCGCTCGCGCTTGTCGAGGCCGACCTCGATGCCCTGGAGCTGGTCGATCGACGCGCCGAAATGCGGGGAGAGCACGGCCAGCAAGCGGCTCGCGATCTCCTTCTCCGTCGCCGAGAACATGGTCCGCGAAGGCTGCATGGCGCCGGGTTCTGCCATGAATTGGTTAACCGACGATCAACCATGACGAATCGGGCGCGAGACCGCGGCGGTCCACAGCTCAGGCGAGAGGCTCGACCCGGCCCGGCGCGACGGCAAGACGCTGGGAGCCCGCCGGCAGATCGGTAAAGAGCGCCGCGTCGGCGCCGGTCATCCAGACCTGGCAGCCCAGCGCCGTCAGGCCCTCATAAAGCGCCGCCCGGCGGCGCGGATCGAGATGGGCGGCGATCTCGTCGAGCAGCACGAGCGGCTCGAGCCCGCTCATCGCTGCGACGAGGCGGGCGTGGGCGAGGACGAGCCCGATCAGCAGCGCCTTCTGTTCGCCGGTCGAGCCCTGCCCGGCGGGAATGTCCTTGGGGCCGTGTCGCACTTCGAGATCGGAGGCCTGCGGGCCGGTGAGCGTCCGCCCCGCCGCCCGGTCGCGGGCCCGACCCTGACGCAGCAAGGCGCGGTAGCCGTCCTCGGCGTCGAGCGCGGCGTGTCGCGCGACCAGAAGATCGATCTCGCCTGCGAGCGCGAGCTGGGCATGGGGGAAGGGCGAGGCTTCGTCGCGGGTCTCGGCGATGATGGCCGAGAGCCTCGCCACCGTCTCGGCACGGGCTGCGGCCACCGCGACGCCGAGCTCGGCGATCTCGCGCTCGACCGCATCCAGCCACTGGCCCTGATGCGGGCTCTCCTCGAGGATGCGGTTGCGCGAGCGCAGCGCCCGTTCGAGCGCGTTCGAGCGGGTCGCATGGGCGGGATCAACCGCCAGAACCAGCCGGTCGAGAAAGCGCCGACGGTCCCCGGCCGCACCCCGGAACAGCCCGTCGAGATCCGGCGTCAGCCAGACGACGCGCAGATGCTCGCTGAAGGCGAGCGCCGAACCGGCGGTTGCGCCGTCGATGCGGGCGAGCCGCGCGCGCTTGCCCTCGGCATCGGCCGGCCCCAGCCCCACGCCAAGCCTCGCGCCATCATCGGCAAGCGCGATCGAGACGGCGAAGGCGCCGTCGCCCTCCTGGCGCGCCATGTCCGCGAGATCGGCCCGGCGCAGGCCGCGACCGGGCGCGAATAGCGAGAGCGCCTCGAGGATATTGGTCTTGCCGGCGCCGTTTTCGCCGCAGAGCGCAATGATTTGGCCCCCGACCGCGAGATCGAGGGCCTGATAGGAGCGGAAATCCTGCAGGATCAGGCGCGCGACGGCGGCCACGGCGGGATGACGCCTAGACGCGCATCGGCATCAGCACATAGAGCGCGGAAGCCCCCTCGCGATCCTGGATGACCGTCGGCGAGCCGGGATCGGCAAGCTTGAGCAGGGCGGTGTCGCCGTCAAGCTGGGCCGCGATATCCATCAGATAGCGCGCGTTGAAGCCGATATCGAGCGGGCTCGCATCGTAGTCGACCTCGATCTCCTCGGTCGCCGAGCCGGAATCGGGGTTGGTGACGGAGAGCGTCATCCGGCCATCGGCCATGGAAAGCTTCACGGCCCGGCCGCGCTCCGACGAGATCGTCGAGACACGATCGACGGAAGCCGCGAAATCGCCCTTGTCGACGGTCAGGCGCTTGTCGTTGCCGCTCGGGATGACGCGCTGATAGTCCGGGAAGGTGCCGTCGATCAGCTTCGAGGTCAGCACCACGGCGGCGGTGGCGACGCGGATCTTGGTGGCGGAGAGCTCGATCGTGACCTCGCTCTCGCCATCCTCCAGCAGCTTCTGGATCTCGGCGACGGCCTTGCGCGGCACGATCACGCCCGGCATGCCGACCGAGCCCTGCGGCGCGGCGGTGTCGACACGGGCGAGGCGGTGACCGTCGGTCGCGACCGCGCGCAGCATCGGGCGGCCATCGACGTCGATGGTGTGGAGATAGATGCCGTTGAGATAATAGCGCGTCTCCTCGGTGGAGATCGCGAACTGGGTCTTGTCGATCAGGCGCTTGAGTTCGCCGGCCGGCAGCTTGAAGCCATGAGCCATCTCGCCGGCGGTGATGTCGGGGAAATCGCTCTCGGGCAGGGTCTGGAGCTGGAAGCGCGAACGGCCCGAGCGCAGCACCAGCCCGGTCTCGCCGGTGGTCTCGAGCGAGACCTGGGCGCCGTCGGGCAGCTTGCGGACGATGTCGTAGAGGGTGTGGGCCGGAACCGTGGTCGCGCCAGGCTCGGGCACATCGGCCGCGACCGTCTCCACCACCTCGATGTCGAGATCGGTCGCCTTGAGCTTCAGCCCCGCCTCGGTGCCGCTGAGCAGCAGGTTCGAGAGGATCGGGATCGTGTTGCGGCGCTCCACGACGCGGTGCACATGGCCCAGCGACTTGAGCAGGGTGGAGCGTTCGACAGTGACCTTCATCTTCAAGTCTTCTGGCGTCTCTGCGCCCGCAACGAAAACGCGGGCCTCATGAATGGCCCGCGACATTGCCGGAGGGCAGAGCGGGGCGCAAGGGCGCCACGCCGGCAAACACAACCAAAATGCCGCGCTGCGAAAACGCCGCCCGCCTCACTCCTGCAGCATGCGCTTCAGGAGATCGACCTCGTCATGGAGCGTGCGGTCCTCGGCGATGGCCTTCTCGATCTTGCGCACCGCATGCAGCACCGTGGTGTGGTCGCGCCCGCCGAAGCGCCGGCCGATCTCCGGCAGCGAGCGCGGGGTCAGCGCCTTGGCCAGATACATCGCGATCTGGCGCGGCTTGACCACGGCCGCCGTGCGCCGCTCCGAGAGGATGTCGGCGCGGCTGACATTGTAGCGGGTCGCGACGAGCTTCTGGATGTCCTCGATCTTGACGCGGCGCGGCTCGCGGGTGCGCACCAGATCGCGGATAGCGGCCTCCGCCGTCTCCAGCGAGACGGGCTGGCCCGACAGCGTCGCATGGGCGAGCAGCCGGTTGGCGGCGCCATCGAGATCGCGGCCATTGGTGGCGACGACGCGGGCGACATAGGCGACCACGTCCGGATGGACCTGGAAGTTGGGATGGGCCGCCTGCAGCGCGTCCAGCCGGTTCCCGAGGATCTTGGCGCGCAGCGCCTCGTCGAGATCGCCGACCTCGACGACGAGCCCGCCGCCGAGCCGCGAGCGGATGCGCTCGTCCAGCGCCTCCAAATCATTCGCCATCCGGTCGCCGGCGACGACGATCTGCTTGCCGGCGTCGATCAGCGCATTGATCGTGTGGCCGAACTCCTGCTGGATCGACTTGCCCTGGATGAACTGGACGTCGTCGACTACGAGCAGGTCGATGCCGCGCAGCTTCTCCTTGAAGGCGAGTGCCGTCTGGGACTTCAGCGCCGCGACGAAGCCGTACATGAAGCGGTCGGCGGTGAAATAGGCGACGCGCTTGCCCTGGCTGCGAGCCTCCTGGGCGATCGCCTGGAGCAGATGCGTCTTGCCGAGCCCGACACCGGCATGGATGTAGAGCGGATTGTAGGGGCTGCTGCCGGCCGGCGCCGCGGCGATCCGCTCCGCCGCCGCGAAGGCGAGCTGGTTCGACTTGCCGACGATGAAGGCCTGGAAGTTCATGCGCCGGTCGAGCACCGTGCCGCAGGCATCGACGAGATCGCGCTCGGCGGCCTCGATCGGGGCGGAGCCGGCGGGAGCGGGCTTGGGCTCGGCGGCGGGGGCCGCAGCCGGCTGGCGGCCACGCAGCGGCACGATCTCGGCCGGCGGCTGCGTCAGGTCGCGGGAGACCGGGCGCACCGACAGCATGATGCCGTTCAAGCCCTGGAGCTCGGCCATGCAGTTGACCCGCAGCCGCTCGGCGTAATGCGCCTCGAGCCAGCTCTTCAGGAACCGCGTCGGGACGGTGAGATAGGCGACGCCGTCGACGATGTTGCCGAGCTCGACGCGTGCGAACCAGCTCGAGAACACGTCCTCGCCGAGTTCCGCCCGCAGACGCCGCCGCACCCGGTCCCAGGCCTCAGACGCATTCGCCAGCACGGTCACCGTCTCCCGCTCCACGGAGCGGGCCTGCTCGGCCGGAACCACCACGCTCAACGCCGACACAACCTCCACCGTTTCGTCCATCCGCCGCCGCTCGAACATCGTCTGCCCCATTTCTTCAGTCATGCACGCGCCTGACCCGGCCGCCACGAAGGCGGGCCGGACCGGAGCTGTTCTTTCCGGTCATGGCTCAGGGTTCCCGCAAACGTGACCGTCTGCCGGCTTCCCCCGATCCAATCTGATCGATTACGCTTTCAAGGCTCGTCGCAGGACGAAACCGCACTTCATCTCAATCTAGGAAGACAAAGAGCCGCATCCTCCAACCTCCGGGTCGCGAGCCAAAAAGCGTTTATCTTGTGGAAACACCGGGTGGCCATCGCTGTCCGTCCGGCGTTGAAAATGACCTTACAGGGCGCCCTCGAAGGCCTGCAATACGCCGTTTTCGGGATGCCTCAGAGTCACCCCCAGAAGCCCCCCCGATGACGGACCGGCAGCCGGCTCGCAATTGGTTGGGGAACTTAAGATTTTCTTCATGAAGGGCCGTCCGGCAGGGCCCCGAATCTTTTTTTTCGGCGCCCGCGGAGAGGCGCCCCGGAGTCGCCGGGATTCCCGGAGGCCCGATGCTTTGCCCGCTAACATCCTGAAAATTCAGGGCTTTCCCTGCGCGGTCAAAGGGGGTGGTCAGGCCGATTTCGCGCCCTTAAAGGGCAGATGGAGTCAAGCCCGTAAAGCGTCGGAAACGTTGCGGAATCGCGTCGTCTGACGGGCGATCTCGACGATCTTTTCGGTGTTGCGAGGATGCAACAAGAAGGGCTGAACGCATGAAAAAAGCCCGGCGCGCGGCCGGGCTTTTCAGGGTCGTCGATGAGGGGCCGAACGGCCGCGCTCAGGAGGCGATGGCGCCGATCCGGTGAGCCAGGCGCGAGACCTTCCGCGAGGCGGTGTTCTTGTGGACGATGCCCTTCTGGGCGGCCCGCATGATCTCCGGCTGGGCGGCCTTCAGAGCCTCGGCAGCGGCGCTCTTGTCGCCGGAGGCGATCGCCTCCTCGACCTTGCGCAGGAAGGTGCGCATCCGCGAGCGGCGCGCCTTGTTGACCTCGGTGCGGCGCTCGATCTTGCGCGTCGCCTTTTTGGCCGACGTCGTATTGGCCATCGGATACGTCCTCGTCTTCTGCATCGCGACCGGGCGCCTGGCATGATGCCGGCGGAACACGATCGCTACCGTGATGGAAATCCGCGAGCGATGGCCGGTGCTTGCGCAGGCCGTCGCGAGTGGGAGGCGTATAGTCGCAAGCTGGCGCGGCGTCAACGCGGAATTGCTGTGGAGCCAGCGATTTCAGGCGCCCGCTGCCAGGAAGCGCGCATAGCTGCCCAGATCGACATTGCCGCCGCTGATGATGACGCCGACGCGCTGGCCCGCGACCGGCACGGCACCGGTAAAAGCCGCCGCGGCGGCGAGACAGCCGGTGGGCTCGACGACGAGTTTCATCCGCTCGGCGAAGAAGCGCATCGCATCGACCAGCGCCGCGTCGCTGACGGTGACGATGTCCTCGACCAGCGCCTGGATGATCGGGAAGGTGTAATCGCCCAGGAACGGGGTCTGGGCGCCGTCGGCGATCGTCTTGGGCACGTCGATGCGGACGATCTTGCCCGAGCGCAGCGATTGCTGGCCGTCATTGCCGGCCTCCGGCTCGACGCCAAAGATGCGGCAAGTCGGGTTCAACGCCTTGGCCGCGAGCGCGCAGCCGGCGAGCAGGCCGCCGCCGCCCAGGCAGACCAGCAGCATGTCGAGGGGGCCCGCATCCTCGATCAGCTCCTTGGCCGCCGTGCCCTGCCCGGCGATGACGTCGGGATGGTCGTAGGGCGGGATCAGCGAGAGGCCGCGCGCCTGCGCCAGCTCGCGGCCGATGGCGAGGCGATCCTGGGTGTAGCGGTCATAGGTCACCACCTCGGCGCCATAGCCGCGGGTGGCGGCGACCTTCGCCGCGGGCGCATCGAGCGGCATGATGATCGTCGTGGGCACGCCGAGCAGGCGGCCGGCATAGGCGATCGCCTGGGCATGGTTGCCGGAGGAGAAGGTCACGACGCCGGCCTTCTTCTGCTCCGGCGAGAGCGCCGCGATGGCGTTGTAGCCGCCACGGAACTTGAAGGCGCCCATGCGCTGCAGGTTCTCGGGCTTGAAGACGATATTGGCGCCGGTGCGCTCATTGGCGGTGCGCGAGGTCAGGGCCGGCGTGTGATGGGCGACGCCCTTGAGCCGCGCGGCGGCCGTCTCGACATCGGCGTATCCCGGCAGGACGAGGCCGTCCGGGCTCTTGATCATCAGGGTCATGGCGGTCTCAGCTGTTCTTGAAGGCGGGTTTGCGCTTCTCGGCGAAGGCGGCCATGCCTTCCTTTTGGTCATGGGTGGCGAAGAGCGAGGAGAAGAGCCGGCGCTCGAAGCGCACGCCCTCCGCCAGCGTCACCTCGAAGGCGCGGTTGACCGTCTCCTTGACCATCAGCGCGGAGGGCAGCGACTTGGCGGCGATCGCGTCCGCGGCCTTCATGACCTCGGTCATCAGATCAGCGAGCGGCACGATGCGGGCGACCAGCCCGGCGCGTTCGGCCTCGGCCGCATCCATCATCCGGCCGGTGAGGCAGAGATCCATCGCCTTGGCCTTGCCGACCGCGCGCGTCAGCCGCTGGGTTCCGCCGGCGCCGGGGATCACGCCGAGATTGATCTCGGGCTGTCCGAATTTGGCGTTGTCGGCGGCAATGATGAAATCGCACATCATGGCAAGTTCGCAGCCGCCGCCCAGCGCGAAGCCCGCGACCGCGGCGATGATGGGCTTGCGGCGCTGGCCGATGCGGTCCCAATCGGCGAATTTGTCGTCGAGATAGGTCTCAGGGTAGGTCCGGTCCTGCATCTCCTTGATGTCGGCGCCGGCGGCGAAGGCCTTCTCCGAGCCGGTCAGGACGATGCAGCCGATGCCGGGGTCGCGCTCGAAGCCGTCGAGCGCCGTGTTGATCTCGGCGATGAGCTGGCCGTTCAGCGCATTCAGCGCCTGCGGGCGGTTGAGCGTGACGAGCCCGACCTTGCCCTTCGTTTCGACGAGAATGGTCTCGTAAGCCATGGCGCCCTCCCGGATCTGCTTTGCGGGGACAAGGTTTAGCGGGCGGGCCGGCCGCGGTCCATGCGCGCGGGCGCAAGGCGGGCTGTGCCGCCACGGGGAGGTGCCGCGGGCCTGAATGGATCCGGCAGGGGGGCGAGCGCGTAGTGTGGAGACACATGCAACCCGCCGGAGGATTTCCTGATGCGCGCCCCGATCATCGCTTTCCTCGCCGGGCTCCTGCTCGCCGGCTGTGCCTCGGCCGGGCTCCAGAGCAGCAATGCGCCGCAGCCCGCCAAGCCGGTCGCGGTCGAGCGGCTGTATACCGGGCTCTGGCATGAATTCGCCCGGCGGCCGATGGCGATCACCGATGGCTGCGTCGCCGGTGCCACCGAATACAAGCGCGGTGAGGGCGGCCGGATCGAGGTCCTGGATTCCTGCCGGATGGGCACGCCCTCGGGCGAACTCAAGACGATCGGCGGACCGGGCGAGATCCTCGACCCCGGCACCAATGCGAAGCTGCGCGTGACCTACACGGTCTTCGGCGTCGTGCCGGTGGTGCGCGACTACTGGATCCTCGACCGCGCCGCCGACTACAGCTGGTTCATCTCGGCCGATCCGACCTTCACCGACCTCTACATCTTCGTGCGCGATCCGAAGATGAGCCCGGCGCTGCGGCGCCAGCTGGTCCAGCGCGCCGCCGCGCTCGGCTATGACGTGTCGAAGCTTGAATATCCCGAGCTGCCGCGGCGCTGAGGCCGGCCCTGCCCCGCGGCGCTTCAGCGTCGCGGGGTGCGAGGCTGGCAGGTCTCGCAATAGAAGGTCGAACGGCCGGACTGGACAAGACGGCTGACGAGGCTGCCGCAGCCCGGCGCCGTGCAGGGCTCGCCTTCGCGGTCATAAACCTTGAAGCGGTGCTGGAAATAGCCGAGCGAGCCATCGGCATGGGCGAAGTCGCGCAAGGTCGAGCCGCCGGCCGCCACCGCCTCCTCCAGGACCTCGCGGATGATCTGCGCCAGCGCGTGCGCCGCGGGGCGCGGCCGGCCGGTGGGCGTGGCGATTGAGCCGGCCTCGGCCTCGGGATGGAGGCCGGCGCGAAACAGCGCCTCGCAGACATAGATATTGCCCAAACCGGCGACGAGGCGCTGGTCAAGCAGCGCGGCCTTCAGCGGCGCGAATTTGCCCGCGAAAAGCCGCGCCAGCGTCTCGCCGGAGAGTTCGTTGCCGAGCGGCTCGATGCCCATGCCGGCGAAATGCTTGGAGGTGGCGAGCTCGGCGCGCGGCACGAGGTCCATGAAGCCAAAGCGGCGGACATCGTTATAGGTGATGCGCGCGCCGGACCCCATGTGGAAGACGACATGGTCGTGGATGAGATGCCGGCCGATCTCGTTGTAATAGGCGCCCGGTTCGACCGGTGGCGTGCCCGGCGCCTCGACGACGAAGCGTCCGCTCATGCCCAGATGCATGATCAGCGCCTGGCCGTCGTCGAGATCGGCGATCAGATATTTCGCACGGCGCGACAACGCCTCGACGCGCCGGCCGGTGAGGCGGGCGGCAAAGCGGTCGGGCAGCGGAAAGCGTAGATCCGGCCGGTTCTGCTCGACCCGCAGCAGCGTCTCGCCCAGCATGGCCGGCTCCAGCCCGCGCCGGACGGTCTCGACCTCGGGAAGCTCGGGCATCTCACATTCTCTCCGGTCGGCCTGCGTCGAGAGGGGCCGCGACAAGCCCCGCTCGTTTGGCTATGCATCGCCCCAGGCAAAGACAAGACAGATTGCACAGGATCGGACCGATCGTGACAGCAGCTTCCGACACCACCCATTTCGGTTTCGAGACCGTGCCGCTGGCCGAGAAGCAGGCCAAGGTCGACGACGTCTTCCACAAGGTCGCCGGCCGCTACGATCTGATGAACGATCTGATGTCGGCGGGGCTGCACCGGGCCTGGAAGAGTGCGCTGCTGACGGCGATCAACCCGGCGAAGGACCGGCCCTTCCGGCATCTCGACGTGGCCGGCGGTACAGGCGACGTCGCCTTCGCCGTGCTCGAGGCCGGCGGACCGCAAACGCAGGTCACGGTGCTCGACATCAACGCGGAGATGCTGAGCGTCGGGCGCGACCGGGCGGCCAAGCGCTTTCCCGACGACGACCGCATCGCCTTCGTCCAGGGCAATGCCGAGGAGCTCGGCCTGCCCGACAATCATTTCGACGCCTATACGATCGCCTTCGGCATCCGCAACGTGCCGCGCATCGACAAGGCGCTGAGCGAGGCCTACCGCGTTCTCAAGCGCGGCGGGCGCTTCCTCTGCCTCGAATTCAGCCATGTCGACGTGCCGCTGCTCGACAAGGTCTACGAGGCCTATTCCTTCAACGTCATCCCGCCGATGGGGCGGATGGTGACGGGCGAGGCCGAGCCCTACCAGTATCTCGTCGAGTCGATCCGCAAATTCCCGCGGCCCCAGGCCTTCGCCGGCATGATCGAGGCGGCCGGCTTCCGCCGCGCCAAGTTCACGCCAATGACCGGCGGCGTCGTGGCGCTGCATTCGGGCTGGAAGCTGTGAGGAAGCGTTGGGCGTCATGCTCGGGCTTGACCCGAGCATCTCTCGACGAGAGCCTCTTTTGGCAGGAGATGGTCGGGTCAGGCCCGACCATGACGGCTGAGCCATGATCTCCTCGCTCTTCCATCTCGCGCGTACCGCTCGCGTCGGCTTCGTGTTGGCGCGCGAGGGAGCGCTCGCCCTGGTCGATCCCTCCGTGCTGCCGCCGCTGGCGCGCGGGCTGATCCGGCTCGGGCGGCTGATCGAGCGACGCGAGGCCGGCACTTCGGCGACAAGGCTGGCCGCGGCCCTGACCCGACTCGGCCCCTCCTATGTCAAGTTCGGGCAGTTCCTGGCGACACGGCCCGACGTGGTCGGCATGAAGATCGCCTCCGACCTCTCGGCCCTGCAGGACCGGATGCCACCCTTCCCGATGGCGCAGGCGCGCGCCATCATCGAGGCCGCCCATGGCCGGCCGGTCGAGCAGGTCTTCGCCTCCTTCGGCGAGCCGGTGGCCGCCGCCTCAATTGCTCAGGTCCACCGCGCCCGGCTGAACGACGGCCGCGAGGTCGCGGTGAAGGTGCTGCGGCCGGGCATCCGCGACCGGTTCCAGCGCGATCTCGGCGCGATGCGCTTCGGCGCAGAGCTCGCCGAGCGGCGCTCGGCCGAGGCGCGCCGCCTGCGTTTCACCGGCGTGGTCGAGACGCTGGCGCGCTCGGTGACAATGGAGATGGATCTGCGGCTCGAGGCCGCGGCACTCTCCGAATTCGCAGAGAACACCAAGGACGACGCCGATTTCAGGGTGCCGGAGCCCGACTGGCAGCTCACCGCCCGCGAAATGCTGGTCGACGAGTGGATCGACGGGATCCGCCTCTCGGATGTCGAAGCGCTGAAGGCCGCCGGCCATGACCTGCCGGCGCTGGGGCGGATCGTGATCCAGTCCTTCCTGAAGCATGCGATCCGCGACGGCTTCTTCCATGCCGACATGCATCCCGGGAACCTGTTCGTCGATGCGCAGGGCCGGCTGGTTGCGGTCGATGGCGGCATCATGGGGCGCCTCGGCCTGAAGGAGCGGCGCTTCCTCGCCGAGATCCTCCTCGGCTTCATCACCCGCGATTACCGCCGCGTCGCCGAGGTGCATTTCGAGGCCGGCTATGTGCCGGTTCATCACGACGTCGCCGATTTCGCCCAGGCGATCCGCGCCGTCGGCGAGCCGATCCACGACAAGAGCGCCGATCAGATCTCGATGGCGAAGGTGCTGACGCTGCTCTTCGAGATCACCGGCATGTTCGACATGGCGACGCGCACCGAGCTCGTCATGCTGCAGAAGACCATGGTGGTGGTCGAGGGCGTGGCGCGCACGCTCGATCCGCATCTGGACATGTGGAGCACGGCCGAACCGGTGGTGCGCGACTGGATCACGCAGAATCTCGGCCCCCTCGGCAAGCTGGCCGAGGCCGGGCGCGGCGCCAGCTCACTGCTCGACAGCCTGTCGCGCCTGCCGGAGACGGTGACCCGGGCCGAGCGCGTGCTCGGCCAGCTCGAGGACGCCTCGCGCCATGGCTTCTCGCTCGACGAGCGCAGCGTGGCTGCGATCGGCCGGGCCGAAGCCCAGCGCAACCGGTGGGGCAACTGGGCGCTGTGGGTGATCGCCGGCCTGATTGCCTGGGCGGTGCTGGGGTAGGGGTCGAAGCCGTCATGCTCGGGCTTGACCCGAGCATCTCGTGACGAGGATCGTGCCTCAGTCGACAATGCTCCGTCCGGCCTGAGATTCTCGGGTCTGCGCGGAGTTTATCCTTGGGCCGATCGAAGATCGGACCCGAGGGCTCCGCCCGAGAATGACGCACGCGCTCAGCCGCAATTGGCCCTGTCCGCCGGCATCTCGGCGGCGATCATCCAGTTCGTTCCGAAGCGGTCGCGCAGCATGCCGAAGCGGGGCGCCCAGAAGGTCTCCTCCATCGGCATCTGGATGGTCGCACCCTCGGAGAGGGCCGCGAAGATGCGCTCGGCCTCGGCGACCTCGGGGACGTTGACCGACACCGAGACGCTGCGCATCGGCCCGTCGCTGCGCCCGGGCGGGGCGTCGGAGGCCATCAGCATCTGGCCGTCGAGCTCCAGACAGGCATGCATGATCTTGTCCAGCCATTCGGGCGCGACATGCGCCTCTGCCGGCGTGCCGCGATGGTCCATCATCGCGACGATCCTGCCGCCCAAGACGGTCTCATAGACGGTGAAGGCCTCGCGGCAATGGCCTTCAAACATCAGATAGGGGGCGATCTTCATCGGTCTCTCCTTCGAACGGAAGCGGGCGATCACGCTGCGCGGCGGTAATGGGCGGTCATGAACTCGGCCCAGCCGCCGCTCCCGTCGGGCGTGTAGGAGGTCAGCATGCGGTGATCGGGCGCGACGATGGTGATCACGTCGCGATAGGGAATGATGGCGCCGTCGCCCATTACGTTCGGACCTGAACTTTCGAGCGTCAGGACCTTACCGCTCTCGTCGAGAGCCCCGTCATAAATCCACAGATGGGTCATCATCGAGCCGATCCAGCTGCCGACGAATCGGCCTTTCACGGGGTCGAAGCCGAGCGTCAGCAGGGTCTTGCCCGTGCTGCCGTCGGGCATCTCGCCCTCGCCTTCGCAGAGCGTCCAGAGCCCGCCGAGCGAACGCACGGTTTCCCGGCCTTTCGATTTCGATCGCGGCTGGTCGGGGCCCATGGCGCAGTCCATCTCCGAGGTCCATTCGCCGACGAGTTGTTGCAGCCAGTCGTGCTCCTTCTGCGGTTTTGCGAACATGGGCATTTCCTCCTGGTGGCCATTCTCGGGTCGGCCTTAAGTTAACTGATTGGTTTAGTAATTGGTCCCAGCCGTCGAGTCAAGCTGGCGCCCTGTCGGCCTCCGGCAGTTGTCACGCGCGCGGGGCCAAGGCTAAAGCTCGTGCGAACGAAAGGACGCCCCCGCCCATGACGTTCGAGACAGCCGCAAATCCCGCCGCCGCCATCGACCGGCTCGAACGGCTCTATGGCGAGGCGCGGGCCGCGCTGCGCGGCGATCTGCAGCGCTTCTTCGAGACGGGACAGGCGCCGACGCCCGACGAGCGCGCGGCCTATCGCTACCCGCTGCTGCGCGTGACCTATGAGCCGTCGAAACTGCCGACGGCGACCCGGCGCGGCTATGCAAAGTTCGCGGCTCCCGGCGTCTATTCGACCACGATCACGCAGCCGGCCGAGTTCCGCGCCTATCTGCTCGATCAGCTGGTGCCGCTGGTCCAGGAATACGGCGCGACGATCGAGACCGGCAGCAGCGACCAGGAGATACCCTACCCCTATGCGCTCGACGGCGGGAACGAGCTTGGTCGGGGCAAGGTTACGGCGGCCGAGCTGGCAAGGCATTTCCCGACGCCGCTGCTCTCGCTCGTCGGCGACGAGATCGCTGACGGCACCTTCGACATCGTCGAGGGACAGCCGCGTCCGCTCTCGCTGTTCGACGCGGTGCGGGTGGATTATTCGCTGCGCCGGCTGGTGCATTACACCGGCACGGACTGGCGGGCGGTGCAGCCCTGGGTGCTGCTGACCAACTACCACCGCTATGTCGACCAGTTTGTGCGGCTGGGGCTCGCCGAGATCGAGGCCGGCACGGCGCTGGCGCTGGTGACGCCGGGCGGGGTGCGGATCGAGCGCGACGGCGTCGATGTCAGCGCCGCAGAGCGGGTGATGTCGGCGCCCTGGCACCGGTTCCAGATGCCGGCCTATCACCTGCTGCGCGAGAACGGGCAGGGCGTGACGCTGGTCAATATCGGCGTCGGCCCCTCCAACGCCAAGAACATCACCGACCATCTGGCTGTGCTGCGCCCGCATTGCTGGCTGATGGTCGGCCATTGCGGCGGCCTGAGGCAGACGCAGATCATTGGCGACTATGTCCTCGCCCATGCCTATCTGCGCCAGGACGGCATCCTCGACGAGCTGGTGCCGCCGGACGTGCCCGTCCCGGCCCTGGCCGAGGTGCAGGTCGCCCTGCAGGAGGCCGCCGCCGAGGTGACGGGCGAGAAGGGCGACCATCTCAAGAACCGCCTGCGCACCGGAACGGTCGTGACGCAGGACGACCGCAACTGGGAGCTGCGCTGGACCAAGGAGCGGCGCCGGATCAACCTGTCGCGCGCCATCGCGGTCGACATGGAGTCCGGCACGATCGCGGCGCAGGGCTACCGCTTACGCGTGCCCTATGGAACGCTGCTCTGCGTCTCCGACAAGCCGCTGCATGGCGAGATCAAGCTGCCGGGCGCAGCCAACGCCTTCTATGAGCGCGCCGTCAGCGAGCATCTGCGGATCGGGCTCGCGGCGCTGGAGAAACTAAAGAAGGCCGGCTCGACGATCCATTCGCGCAAGCTGCGCAGCTTCGACGAGCCGCCTTTCCGATAGGCCCCCGCGTTTTCCGGAAACCACGGCGTCATCCCGGGCTTGACCCGTGATCCATCGGAGGGCTCCGGATCTTTAGGATGGATCCCGGAGCGGCGCTGCTGCGCTCCTTGTCCGGGATGACGGCGTGGTTCCGAGGAAACCTAGACCGTGATCCGGTCGATCTCGGCGAGCTCGTCTGCCGTCAGCGCCCAGTCGGCCGCCTTCACATTGGCCGCGATCTGCTCGGGCCTGGTGGCGCCGGCGATGACGCTGGAGACGACTGGCTGGGCGGCGAGCCAGGAGAAGGCGAGCTCGACCGGCGTCTTGCCGCGCGCCTCGCAGAAATCGGTCAGCGCCTCGATCTTCGCCCAGTTGGCGTCGCTGAAGATCTGGCCGGCGCGCTCGGGCAGCTTGGTCAGCCGCGCCCCGTCCGGCATCGGCGCATTGCGCCGGTACTTGCCGGTCAGCGCCCCGTTGGCGAGCGGGAAATAGGGCAGCAGGCCCATGCCATAATGCCTGAGTGCGGGGATCAGGTCCTTCTCGGCGCCGCGCTTGAGCAGGCTGTACTCGTCCTGCGCCGAGGCGAAGCCTGCAAGGCGCAGATCGCGTGCGCTCCATTGCGCGTCCGCAACCTGCCAGGCCGGCATGTTGGAGCAGCCGACATAACGGACCTTGCCCTGGGTCACGAGATCCTCGAGCGCGCGCAGCGTCTCGTCGATCGGGGTCAGCGGGTCGGGGGTGTGGAACTGATAGAGGTCGAGCCAGTCGGTCTTCAGCCGCGTCAAGGATTCCTCGACGGCGCTCATGATGTAGCGGCGCGAACCGCCCTGCCCGCCATGGAACATCTTCATGCCGAACTTCGAGGCCAGGACGATGTCCTTGCGGCGGGCGCCCAGCACCTCGCCCAGCACGCGCTCCGAGCCCGCCTTCTCGCCATAGATGTCGGCGGTGTCGAACAGGGTGATGCCGTGCTCGATCGCGGCATCGACCACCTTGCGCGTCGCCTCGTCATCGATGCGCCCACCGAAATTGTTGCAGCCGAGGCCGACGAGCGAAACGCGGAGGCCGGAACGGCCGAGATTGCGGAACTGCATTGGGAGGCTCCCCCTCGAAGAGAGGGTGCAGAGGACCAGAGGCTGGCAGTACCAGCAAGGTCGCTCGTATGCCGTCCCCGCTGCGCCGCACGCAGGGCGGGCACAGCCGCCCTCCCTCAGTGGGACATCAGGCAGCAGACCGGCGTGGATTCGATGAGGTCGCGCGTCACGCCGCCGAAGATCCATTCGCGCAGGCGGCTATGGCCATAGGCGCCCGCCACGATGAGATCGGCGTTCTGGAGCCGCGCCAGTTCGGCGATCTCGGCCGCGACGGTGGTGCCGCTCTTCGGCCGTTTCACCACGCGCGCCGCGATGCCGAATTGCGCGAGATAGCCGCAGACATCCTGCGCGCCCTCATCGGCCGGATCGGCGCCGACGGAGAGCACGGTGACGATATCGGCCCGGACGAGGAAGGGCAGCGCATCCTGCACGGCGCGGCGCGACTCGCGTGTATCCTTCCAGGCGATGACCACGCTGCGCGCCGCGAGCGACTCCACGCCCGGCGGAACGAGCAGGATCGGCCGGCCCAGTTCGAGAACGACATCGCCGGGGGCGACGCCCATGCGGCCGAGAGGCGGATCGCCGCCGCCCTGGCGGGCGAAGACGACGAGGTCGGCCGCCCGCGACTGGGTGAGAACGAAGGCGACGGGCGGCTCGACGGCGCCGCGCCAGTCGAGCGCCACGCCATCCGCCGCCCGGCGAAACAGCGCCTGCGCCTTGGCCAGATCCTCCTCCATCACGGCCCGGGCATTCTCGACCAGCACCGCATCGACCATGCCGGCGCCGTCCCCGTAATAGGGCAGCTCGAGCTGGTCGGCGCCGGTGCCGATCAGGCGGCAGGACAGGCAGCGGGCGAGCCGCGCCGCGAAGCGGATCGTCGCCTCCGCCCCCGGTCCGAGATGGACGGGGGTCAGGAGCGTGCCGAAGCCGAGCGGCTGGGCGGTCGAGCGGACGTCGGCCATGGTCATCTCCTCAGGCGAGGCGGTCAGGCGCCGACGGGAGCGGGCGCCGCCACGGCCCGGAGCGCCACGACCTTGTAGGGCCTAAAGTCGCCGTCCTGGTCGCAGATCGAGACATATTCGTCGAGCTGGAAGCAATGCCGGTCGAGCTTGTAGCCGACCTCGTCATCGTCGCTGGAGGCATCGTCATAGTCGATGCCCCAGCTCGCGCCGCCCTCGCCGCCGGCGCGGTGAAGCAGCCAGCCATGGCGATCGGGCTCGTTGGGCTCAAAGCGCCGGACGCGACATTTTTCGCGCGCGGCATGCCATTCATCGGCGAGGAGCCGGCCCTCCACATCGAGCGGGGCGGTGATCTCGTAGCCGTCGCGGGCGCTGCCCTCGGGCTGGGCGGGCGTGCGACCCAGATGAAGCGTGATGCGGTGCAGCATGGGGCGGTCTCCTGTGTCGGTCGCCGACGGGTCGCACTGTCCCACCGATCGGGACGGGCCGGGTTGATCCAGCGCAAGGGCCGGGCGGCCGGTTCGGGCATGCTGCGGGCCAGCGTCAACCCGTGGAGGATCCGCCATGCCACTCTCGATCAAGAGCGTTCTCGTTGGCTTCACCGAGCAGGGACGCGGCGACCACAGCTCGGCCGTCGCCTATGCCATTTCCCTGTCGCAAGCCGCTGCCGCCCATCTGACGCTGCAGGCAGCATCGATGCGCTATGCCGTGCCAGGGTCGCTGGTCGGCGCATTCGGGGCCGAGCTGATCTCGCATGAAAACCGCCGCATCCAGGAGCTGGCCGAGGCCTTCGCCGAACAGTCTAAGGGGCGGGCCGACCTCGCCGGTGTCGTCTGCAGCGTCGAGACCCCGTCGCTCGTCTTCGCCAGCCTCTGCGACCGGCTGCTCGCCCATGCGCGCGTCCACGACGTCACGGTGCTCGACATGGAGACCGATCCGGTCCAGCGCGACCGCGGGCTGATCGAGGCGGCGCTGTTCGACAGCGGCCGCCCGGCCCTGATCGTGCCGCCGGGGAGCGAGCGCTATGCCGGCAAGCGGATCGTGATCGCCTGGGACGGCGGTGCCTCGGCGGCCCGTGCCGTGGCGGACGCACTGCCCTTCCTGAAGGATGCGGAAGAGGTCGAGATTCTCACCGTCACCGGCGAGAAAGACCTCGCCGGCCTGCTGCCCGGCACCGACCTCGCCCCGCATCTCGCGCGGCACGGCATCAAGGTGACGGTTCGCAACGTCGCCTTCGGAGGCTCCGACGTCGCCAGCGAGATCCGCCGGGCGGCGGCCGACTTCGCGGCGGACCTCATCGTCTGCGGCGCCTACAAGCATTCGCGCCTGCGCGAGTGGCTGCTCGGCGGCGTCACGCAATCGCTGCTGCAGGCCTGCACGCTGCCGATCCTGATGAGCCACTAAGCGGCGGCTGGCTCCCGAAACGACGAAGGGCGGGCCTTGCTGCCCGCCCTTCGCAAATCCATCAGGACCGCCTGGTTCAGGCGACGTCCTGCTTCATCTTCTGCGAGCGCTTGCGCTCGTTGGGGTCGAGGATGCCCTTGCGCAGGCGGATCGACTTCGGCGTGACCTCGACCAGCTCGTCATCGTCGATCCAGGCCAGCGAGCGCTCCAGCGTCATCCGGATCGGCGGGGTCAGGCGCACGGCCTCGTCCTTCGAGGTGGTGCGGATGTTGGTGAGCTTCTTGCCCTTGAGGACGTTCACCTCGAGATCGTTCTCGCGGGTGTGCTCGCCGACGATCATGCCCTGATAGACCTTCCAGCCGGGCTCGATCATCATCGGGCCGCGATCCTCGAGGTTCCAGAGCGCATAGGCCACGGCCTCGCCGGTCTCCATCGCGATCAACACGCCATTGCGGCGGCCGCCGATCTCGCCCTTGTAGGGCATGTAGGCATGGAACAGGCGGTTTATGATCGCGGTGCCGCGGGTGTCGGTCAGCAGCTCGCCCTGATAGCCGATGAGGCCGCGCGTCGGAGCATGGAACATCAGGCGCAGGCGATTGCCGCCGGAGGGGCGCATCTCCAGCATGTCGGCCTTGCGCTCGGACATCTTCTGCACGACGACGCCGGAATGCTCCTCGTCGACGTCGATGATGACCTCCTCGATCGGCTCGAGCAGCTGGCCGTTCTCGTCGCGCTTCAGCACGACGCGCGGACGCGAGACGCCGAGCTCGAAGCCCTCGCGGCGCATCTGCTCGATCAGGATGGCGAGCTGGAGTTCGCCGCGGCCGGAGACGATGTAGCTGTCCTTGTCCTTGGCCTCTTCGATCTTCAGCGCGACATTGCCCTCGGCCTCCTTGAACAGGCGGTCGCGGATCACGCGGGTGGTGACCTTGTCGCCCTCGGTGCCCGCCAGCGGCGAGTCGTTGACCATGAAGGTCATCGAGACGGTCGGCGGGTCGATCGGCTGGGCCTTGATCGCGATCTCGACGGACGGGTCGCAGAAGGTGTCGGCGACCGAGCCCTTCACGAGGCCGGCGATGGAGACGATGTCGCCGGGGATCGCTTCCTCGATCGGGGTGCGCTCGAGGCCGCGGAAGGCGAGGATCTTGGTGATGCGCCCGCTCTCGACGAGGCTGCCATCGCCGGAGAGCACCTTGATCTGCTGGTTGGGCTTGGCGGTGCCGGAGACGACGCGGCCGGTGATGATGCGGCCGAGATAGGGATTGGCCTCGAGCAGCGTGCCGAGCATACGGAAGGGCCCTTCCTCGATGCGCGGCTCCGGCACGTGACTGAGGATGAGGTCGTACATCGGAGCGAGGCCCTGGTCCTGCGGGCCGGCCGGGTCATGCGCCATCCAGCCCTGCTTGCCCGAACCGTAGAGGATCGGGAAATCGAGCTGCTCATCGGTGGCGTCGAGCGCGGCGAAGAGATCGAAGACCTCGTTGATGACTTCGGTCACGCGGGCGTCGGGCTTGTCGACCTTGTTGATCGCCACGATCGGGCGCAGGCCAAGCTTGAGGGCCTTGGAGACCACGAACTTGGTCTGGGGCATCGGGCCCTCGGCGGCATCGACCAGCACGATCGCGGAATCGACCATGTTCAGGATGCGCTCGACCTCGCCACCGAAGTCGGCGTGGCCGGGGGTGTCGACGATGTTGATGCGCGTATCCTTCCAGACGACCGAGGTCGCCTTGGCCAGGATGGTGATGCCGCGCTCCTTCTCCAGCTCGTTGGAGTCCATCACGCGCTCGATGACGCGCTGGTTGTCGCGGTAGGTGCCCGACTGCTGC
Source organism: Bosea sp. OAE506 (assembly GCF_040546595.1). NCBI lineage: Bacteria > Pseudomonadati > Pseudomonadota > Alphaproteobacteria > Hyphomicrobiales > Alloboseaceae > Allobosea > Allobosea sp. OAE506. The sequence continues at coordinate 885,288 of NZ_JBEPOB010000001.1, forward strand.
AGCAGCTTGTCGACGAGCGTGGTTTTGCCGTGGTCGACGTGGGCGATGATGGCGATGTTGCGCATGGACATGCGGGGAGGGCCTTTTTCATGGCCACAAGCCGGCGAGGATCAAAGCCCTGCCGGCGCAGCCCGTCTCGAGGAAACTGGAATTCGCTGCGCTGCACATAAACGTTGACGGGCGTTTGAGCAACCACGAAGGGTCCGCCCGCGCGGCGCAGCGTGAATCGCGGCTCTTGGGGCCGTGTTCAGATCTGGACGGCGGCCGCCCGGATCTTGGCCTCGACGACAGCGCGGCTGACCTGATCGAAGACCAGCCGATAGGCGGCGATGGCGGAGGAGTCGAGATTGCCCTCGCCGAAATCGCCGAGAACCTCGAGCAGGATCGCATCGGCCTGGGACCGGTAGCTGTCGAGCGCTTCGACATCCGTCGTGGCGCGGATTTTCGGCAGGATCGCCAGCAGCCGGTCGAGCCCCAGCATCGCCTGCCGGCGCCGGGCGGCGCTCTCGCGCCCGAGCAGGCCGGCCGCGCCGGTGCCCAGCAGCGAAAGCCCCATCACGCCGAGATAGAACCAGTCGCCATAGCGCTCGAAGAAGGTCTTCTGCTCGCCATCGATGAAAGCGGCCGCGCCGCTATGGACAGGCAGCGGCGCGTCCTTGTCGGTCGCGGGGGTTTCCAGCGCCTGGATCTGCGGCAGTTCGGCCGCGAGCGTCACCCGGAGCGCAAGCAGCGCGCTGACCAGATTGCCGACGACATCGTCATCGAGATCCTGGGAGGCGACGAGGCGCGAGGTGACCGCGATGGTCGGCAGGTTCTCGGAAGGCCGGGGCGGGTCACCGCCGAGGGCGCCGCGCACGATCTCGCCGGTCTCGATGGTGCGGATGCGGGCCGCCAGCGCGTCGGCCTCGCGGATCGGGATCAGGACCGGGTCCTCCCCCCAGGCCGAGCGCAGCCGCCCGGCGCCGTCCCCGCCCGCGCGGGCGCCGACGGCGTTGATGGTGAAGAAGGCGTCGATGCGCCGATCCTTGGCAGCAGGCACGATCTCGTCGGGGGTGAGCCCGACGATCTGCACATCCTGCGGGCCGACCTCGTACTGGGCCAGCACCAGCCGCAGCAGGGCGATGTTGCCCTGCGGATAGCGCACGACGCCGACGCGCTTGCCCCGCAGATCGGCGATGCGGCCGATGCCGCTCTCCTTGTCGGTGATCAGGAAGGGGAAGGAGCGGCGGGTGATGAGCGCGGTATCGGCCTTGGCCGGCAGCGCGATGTCGGGCCGGACGATGGCGAGCTCGGCATCGCCGGCATCGACCTTGCGCGCGCTTTCCTCGGAGCCCTCGGTGAGGATGAGCCTGAGGCGGATCTGGGATTTCTCGCGGTTCAGCCCCTGCACGAAGCCCGCGGCCATGCGCGCGTCCTCCGAGCCGAGAGGCCCGACGGCGAGCCGCAGGGTGCGCGGCTGGCTCAGGACATAGAAGACAGCCGCGGTGACGCCGGCGAGCGCCAGCAGCCCCGCGAGAATGGTGAAACCGCGCCGCCCCTTGCCGAACAATCGAGTCCGCCCGCCCTGTCGCCGCTTCGCTCCGCCGGCACCGCCTGGCCGCGCCAGCTTTGCTTCGCCCGTCATCATGTCGCAAGTGCGGCGGCGATCACCTTCGTGTAAAGCCGGGCGGATGTCCGCCTCCGCGCAGCCCCTCACCATCAAGATCTGCGGCCTCTCGACGCCCGAGACGCTCGAGGCTGCGCTGGCCGCCGGCGCCGAGATGATCGGCCTCGTCTTCCATCCGAAGAGCCCACGCTTCGTACCACCGGAAGAGGCGGCCACGCTGGCGGCGATGGCGCGCGGTCGTGCCGAGATCGTGGCGCTGGTCGTCGACCGCGAGATCGGCGAGCTGACGGACCTCGTCGCGGCCGTCCGGCCGGACTGGCTGCAACTGCATGGTCGCGAGACGCCGGAGACGGTGCGCGCCGTCAAGGCTGCGACCGGGCTGCGGGCGATCAAGGCGCTCGGCGTCGCGGACCGGCACGATCTCGCCGCCTTCGCCGCCTACGAGGGGGTTGCGGATCGCATTCTGCTCGACGCCAAGCCGCCGAAGGACGCCGCCTATCCCGGTGGGCATGGGCGCGCCTTCGACTGGTCGATTTTGGCGGCGCTCGACCGGACTTCGCCCTTCATGCTATCGGGCGGGCTCGATCCGGCGAATGTGGCGCAGGCCATTGCGATCGCACGGCCCCGGGGCGTCGACGTCTCCTCCGGGGTGGAGCGGGCGCCCGGCGTCAAAGATGTCGACCGGATCACGGATTTCGTCGTCGCGGCCCGCGCCGCGGCGGCCACAGCAACAGAGGCAGGCCGGACATGAACGCCCCCCAGAACCCGAACACCTACCGCTCCGGCCCCGACGAGAACGGCCGCTTCGGCCTGTTCGGCGGGCGCTTCGTCGCCGAGACGTTGATGCCGCTCGTGCTCTCGCTGGAGCAGGCCTATGAGGCCGCCAAGGTCGATCCCGGCTTCCAGGCCGACATGGCCAGCTATCTCAAGCACTATGTCGGGCGGCCCTCGCCGCTCTATTTCGCCGAGCGCATGACCGAGCATCTCGGCGGCGCGAAGATCTATTTCAAGCGCGACGAGCTCAACCACACCGGCGCGCACAAGGTGAACAACGTGCTCGGCCAGATCCTTCTGGCGCGGCGCATGGGCAAGAAGCGCATCATCGCCGAGACGGGCGCCGGCCAGCACGGCGTCGCCACCGCGACGCTCTGCGCACGCTTCGGGCTGGAATGCATCGTCTATATGGGCGCCGTCGACGTTGCCCGGCAGGCGAGCAACGTCTTCCGCATGAAGATGCTCGGCGCCAGCGTGGTGCCCGTGCAGTCCGGCACCAAGACGCTCAAGGACGCCATGAACGAGGCGCTGCGCGACTGGGTGACCAATGTCGCGACGACCTTCTACTGCATCGGCACGGCGGCCGGCCCGCACCCCTATCCCGCCATGGTGCGCGACTTCCAGTCGGTGATCGGCAGCGAGACGCGCGAGCAGATGCTGGAGGCGGAAGGCCGCCTGCCGGATTCACTGATCGCGGCGATCGGCGGCGGTTCGAATGCGATCGGCCTGTTCCATCCCTTCCTCGACGACCCGAGCGTCAAGATGTGGGGCGTCGAGGCGGCCGGTCACGGCCTCTCGACCGCGCAGCACGCGGCTTCGCTGACCGGCGGCCAGCCGGGCGTGCTGCATGGCAACCGGACCTATCTGCTGATGGACGAGGACGGGCAGATCAAGGACGCGCATTCGATCTCCGCGGGTCTCGACTATCCCGGCATCGGACCGGAGCATGCCTGGCTGCATGACACCGGGCGCGTCACCTACATCTCCGCCACAGATGACGAGGCGCTCTCGGCCTTCCAGCTCTGCTCGAAGCTCGAGGGCATCATTCCCGCGCTGGAGCCAGCGCATGCGCTGGCCAAGGTGATCGAGCTCGCCCCGACCCTGCCGAAGGACCACCTGATGGTGATGAATCTTTGCGGGCGCGGCGACAAGGACATCCCGCAGGTGGCGGAAATCCTCGGCGGCATGTGAGCGACAATCCCGCCCCGGCGGGAAAATCGCACCCACCCTCTCGACTCATCGCCCCGATCCGGCAACCATGAGTTGTCCCGGCCCGTCAGGCCCGGGACAGTCTCGTCGTTGCGTGGAGCGGAACCGGGCCGGTGGGGGGCAACGGTCACGACAGGCATCCGGTGTTACCGGCGCTGGCCTCGACCGGCCTGCCGGTCGAGATCGCTTTTCTCGCGCGCCAGGGCATCGCGCCGGCCGATCTCGCCGCCATGGCGCAACGCGCCGAGCGTGACCGGACCGAGCCCGCCCGCGAGGTGCTCGCCCGCGGGCTGATCGACGAGGAAGGCTTTTACCGCGCACTGGCGGCGGAGTTCGGCCTGCCCTTCCAGGCCGGCCCCTTCGCGCTCACGCCGGGCGGCGAGCATGAGGCGATCCTACGTGGCGGCATCGCGCCAGTCCGCCCCGACAGCTGCAGCGGCCCGCGGTTCGTGATGGCCCCCGAGGGGCCAGCGCTGCGTGCCATGCTGGAAGCCGGGCCGCGCCGGCGCCACGATGTCGCCGTGGTGACGCCGCGACGCTTCCATGCCGCGCTACGCGAGGCCAATGCGGACAGGCTCGCGCTTCGCGCCGCCAATCTCGATGCGCCGGGCCTCGCCCGCGACAGCGCCCGGACCGGCTCCAGCCGCGGCCAGCGCATCGCCGCCGCTCTTGCCGTGGCGGCCGCGCTGGCCGGCGCCGTGGTCGCGCCGCTCGAGACCTTCTTTGCGGTCGCGCTGCTGCTGGGGCCGCTCTTCCTCGGGCTGATCCTGCTGCGGCTGGGGGCTTCGATCGAGCAGCCTCTGCCCGATCTCTGGCACCGGCATCGCTGGCGCGTCGATGACAGCCGGCTGCCGGTCTACAGCGTCGCGATCCCGCTCTATCGCGAGGAAAAGGTGCTGGAGCAGTTGCTCGATGCGCTGCGGCAACTCGACTATCCGGCAGCGAAGCTCGACATCCGCCTGCTGATCGAAGCCGACGACACCGGCATGCGCCGCGCGCTGTCGCGGCTCACCCTGCCGCCACAGATCCAGGTAACGATCGTGCCGCCCGGCGATCCGAGGACCAAGCCGCGGGCGCTGAACCTGGCCTTGATCGAGGCCCGTGGCGAGCTCTTCACGATCTTCGACGCCGAGGACATTCCCGATCCGCAGCAGCTGCGCATGGCGGCGGCGCGTTTCCTGCGCGCGCCGGAGGATCTCGCCTGCCTGCAGGCCCACCTGGTGATCGACCATCCGGGGGAGGGCCTGCTGCCGGCCCTGTTCGCGCTGGAATATGCCGGGCTGTTCGAGGTGCTCAATCCCGGCCTGCTGCGCGCGGGGCTACCAATCATGCTGGGCGGGACCTCCAACCATTTCCGCACGCGTGCGCTGCGGGCGGTGGGCGGCTGGGATGCGTGGAACGTGACCGAGGATGCCGATCTCGGCGTCCGGCTGGCGCGGGCCGGCTACCGCATGGGCGATCTGCCCTCGCACACGCGCGAGGAAGCCCCGCTGACGCTGCGGGCCTGGCTCAGGCAGCGTTCGCGCTGGATCAAGGGCTACATGCAGACGCTGGTGACGCATTCGCGCGCGCCGCTGACGGTGCTTCGCGAGGCCGGCCCGCCGGCGACCTTCGCCTTCCTCTCGCTCGGGCTCGGCACGGTCGTCACCGCGCTGGCCTATCCGGTCTTTGCGGTCGCGGCCTTTCTGGCCTGGCGCGAGGGCTCGCTCCTGGCGCCGACGCATGTCTTCGGCAGCGTCGCCTCGGCGCTGGCGGTCAGTGTCTGGCTGTTCGGCACGGTGGCGCTGTTCCTGCCGCCGGCGCTGGGGGCGCTGCGGCGCGGTTCACCGAAGCTCCTGCTGCTGCTCCCGCTGCTGCCGCTCTATTACGGGCTGGTCTGCATCGCGGCCTGGATGGCGCTGCACGAGTACCGCGCGCGTCGGTTCGCCTGGAACAAGACGGCACATGGGCTGGCGCGGCGGCGCGCGCCGCTTCCGAAGGATGGGGCGCCTACTGGTGACGCAGCCATTCCTGCGCCGCCTGCGCCGGCGTCTGCTCGATATTGAAGGCACCGATGAAGCCGCCATCCTTGGCCATGAGATAGACCAGGGCGGTGTGGTCCATAGTGTAGTCGTCGCCCTGGAGCGGGACCTTGCGGGCATAGGCGCGGTAAGCCTTGACCATCGCGTCGATGGCGGGCCGGTCGCCGCTCAGCCCGATGATGCGCGGATCGAAGGAGCCGAGATAGCTCTTCATGATCTCGGGCGTGTCGCGCTCGGGATCGACCGTGACGAAGAGCGCGCGCAGCTTTTCGCCCTTCGGCCCGGCTGCGCGCAGCACCTCGGAAATCTCGAAGAGCTTGGTCGGGCAGATATCCGGGCAGTGGGTGAAGCCGAAGAAGACCAGGAAGGGTGAGCCGCGCAGATCCTTGTCGGTCAGCGTCCTGCCCTCCTGCGTCGTCAGGGCGAAGGGCCCGCCTACGCTCGCCGTGCCCGTGCCGGACTGGCCCTGCCGCCCCGGCGCGAAGGTGATGATGGCGGCGGCGGCGAGCACGAGCGCGCCGGCGAGGAAGACGACGAGAGGCAGGATAAGGCGGCGGTTCACGGGAGCGGTCCTGTCGGGGGCCTGAAAGCGGCGCGGCGATGCGCGTCAGAAACAGGCGACGATGGCGGCGATGAGGCCGTCGGTGAAGAGACGGTCGCCCTCGCGCCACCACAGCAGCAGGCCGGCCAGCAGCAGCGTCAGGGCGCCGCCGCAGAGCAGCGCGATTCCAAGCCGCGAGGCTGCGGCCTCGGGCGCGACGCTGTCCAGCGGTCCGGTCTCGGGCGCGTTCATGGCGTCACCATAGCGCTGCGCGTGCGCTCCCGGAAGCGCCGTCCACGCCGCAGGCCGGTGGCGGGCCCGCAACGGCCGAAGGGCCCTGCGGTTCCGCCACCTCTCGAGGGCTTATTTCTGGAACGTTTCGAGGCAGTGCGCCGTTTCCATGAGCATCAGCGGCCCAAGCCGCCCTGCCTTACGGAGATTTCCCATGAAGAAGCTGCTCATCGCAACGATGCTCGTCTCGGCGACCTCGTTCGGCGCCATGGCGCAGACCTCGACGACCTCGCCCATGCCCGCTCCGCAGGCCGATACCGACAAGAACGCGCCGCTGCCCGGCGCCAACAGCTTCACCGAAGGCCAGGCCAAGAGCCGGCTCGAGGCGAACGGCTATTCGGACGTGTCGGGCCTGAAGAAGGACGAGAACGGCGTCTGGAAGGGAATGGCCACCCATGCCGGCGCCAAGGTCAACGTCTCCGTCGATTATCGCGGCAACATCGTCCGCAACTGATCCATCCCGTCCTCAACCAGTCTTCGGAGGTCACCATGACCCGCACCATCACCCGTTCCTATGACAGCTACACGGTCGCCGCCGATGTGGTCGAGAAGCTCGAGACGGCCGGCATCCCGGCATCCGACATCAGCCTCGTCGGCCGCAATGAGCGCGGCGAAGAGAGCAACGCCGCCGAGGGCGCCGGCATCGGTGCCGGCGTCGGCGGCGCCGCCGGCCTGCTCGCCGGGCTCGGCATGCTCGCCATTCCGGGCATCGGCCCGGTCGTCGCGGCGGGCTGGCTCGCCGCCACCGCGGCCGGTGCCGTCGCCGGTGCCGCTGCCGGCGGCCTGGTCGGCTCCTTCATGGGCGCCGGCGTCGACGAGGAGGACGCGCACTACTATGCCGAGACCGTGCGTCGCGGCGGCAGCGTCGTCTCCGTGAAGACGAGCGAGTCCCAGGCCCCGGCGGCCGAGGCGATCATGGACGGCGCCACGCCGATCGACCGCGACGCCCGCCTCGCCCAGTACCGTCAGGAGGGCTGGTCGCGCTTCGACGAGAAGGCCGAGCCCTACCGCGCCAAGGCGCCGCTGGTCTGATCTCGCATCGGATCGATACGACAACCTCCGGGGCCCAGGCCCCGGAGGTTTTTTGTTGCGGGACGCTGTGCCGAAGCCAGTCGAAGTCGAAGCGGCCAAGGCGCCGGCCTTGCGCCGGGCGACGCCGCCGCTACCCTCGCGGTTTGCCAGACATGTCGTGAGAGCGGGCCTCATGACCGGGGCAGACACGGCAGGCCGACCCGACGATGACCATCAATGAAGCAGCCTATTTCGAACGCCTGCGTCAGCTTCAGAATGCGGCCTGGCCTACCGGCATCGCTCGCGAGCCGCATTACCCTCTTGGCCCCATCGCCATCAGCGATCATCTGCGCGAATGGGCGCGGCGCCAGCCCGAAAAGCCGGCCTGCATCTTCTACGGACGCGACATCAGCTATCGCGAGCTGGACGCGCTGAGCGACCGCTTCGCTGCGCTTCTGCATGAGCACGGGGTCAAGCCGGGAGACCGGGTCGCGGTTTACCTGCCGAACTGCCCTCAATTCATCCTGGCCTTCTTCGGCATCCTCAAGCTCGGCGCGGTGCATGTGCCCGTCAACCCGATGTTTCGCGAGGCCGAACTCGCCTATGAACTCAACGATACCGGCGCGCAGGCCATCCTCTGCCTCGACAGCCTGATGCCGCCGCTGCTGCAGGTCCGCGACCAGACGCAGGTGAGAGCCGTCTTCGTCACGAGCCTGGCCGAGATGCTGCCCGCGGAGCCGAGCTTTCCGGTGCCGCAGGCGCTGCTGCAGCCGAAGATCCCCTGCGACGATGCCATCGACCTGCTGCCGGCCCTGGCCCGTGTGACGGCGCCGGCTCCCGCTGTGGCGCCGGATCTCGATGCGGTCGCGGCGCTGAACTACACTGGCGGCACGACGGGCATGCCGAAGGGCTGCATCCACACCCAGCGCGACATGCTCTACACCGCCGGGACATCCCTGGCGGCGAGTTTCCAGCTGTCGCCCGACGATGTCGTGCTCAATTTCGTGCCGATCTTCTGGATTGCCGGCGAGGATACCGGGCTGCTGTTTCCGCTGGTGGCGGGCGCGACCTTGGTTCTGATGGCGCGCTGGGATGCAGTGGGCTTCATGACGGCGGTGGAGCGCCACAAGGCGAGCTTCGCCTATCTGCTCGTCGACAACGCCGTGGAGATTCTCGACCATCCCCGGACACCCGCCTTCGACCTGAGCTCGCTGCGCAAGGTGCGCGTCTCATCCTTCGTGAAGAAGCTCAATCCGGACTTCCGGGCCCGCTGGCGTGCACTCACGGGGGCCGACATGATCGAAGCCGCCTGGGGGATGACCGAAACCCACACGATGGACACCTTCTCGATCGGCATGCAGCAGGGCGATTTCGATCTCCTGTCGCAGCCCGTTTTCGTCGGGCTGCCGGTGCCGGGCACGGACTTCAAGATCTGCGATTTCGACAGCGGCGCGCTGATGCCCTTGGGCGAGACTGGCGAAATCTGCGTGCGCACGCCCTCGCTGTTCAAGGGCTACTGGAACAAGCCGGAAGCGAGCGCCGAGGCGATCCGCAACAGCTTCCTGCATACGGGCGACATCGGCGTCATCGACGAGCAGGGCTATCTGCACTTTCTCGGGCGCCGCAAGGAGATGCTCAAGGTCAAGGGCATGAGCGTCTTCCCGGCCGAGATCGAGGCCATGCTCGGCCAGCATCCCGACATCGCGGGATCGGGCGTGATCGGACGCGAGGATGCCGAGCGCGGGCAGGTGCCGGTCGCCTTCATTGCGCTCGGCCAACAGGCGGTGGGGCTGGACGAAGCGACGCTCTCCGCCTGGTGCCGCGAGCGCATGGCCGGCTACAAGGTGCCCGAAATCCGGCTGGTGAAGGCCCTTCCGATGACGGCCACCGGCAAGGTCAAGAAGGAAGAGTTGCGGGCCCTGCTTTGACGGTCGGGGGTTCGCCCGGCCTGTCGCCGACAGCGCGCCATCGCAGATCGTCAGGAGAGGATGTTGGAGCGGGCGATCGGGATCGAACCGACGACATTCAGCTTGGGAAGCTGACGTTCTACCACTGAACTACGCCCGCATGCGTCCGGCGCGGCATGTCGCACAACGCCGGAGCAGCGTGTTCATAGCGGCTTGCGGGGCGGGTGTCATCCGGGAAAAGCGGGGGACAGCCGCATCGCTGGCGAGGCTGGCTCAGTCGTGGAAATGCTTGGAGAGCTTCAGCGCCTGGCCCTGATAGTTCGACTTCAGCCCGGCGCCGTAGAGCGCGGCCGGGCGGCTCGCCATCGCCTCATAGACCAGCCGGCCGACGATCTGCCCGTCCTCGATGATGAAGGGCACGTCGCGCGAGCGGACCTCGAGCACGGCACGCGCGCCCTGCCCGCCGGCACCGCTATGGCCGAAGCCGGGGTCGAAGAAGCCGGCGTAATGCACCCGGAATTCGCCGACCAGCGCGTCGAAGGGCGTCATCTCGGCGGCAAAATCGGGCGGGACATGCACCGCCTCCTTGGAGGCGAGGATGTAGAACTGGCCGGGATCGAGGATGAGCGCGCGCGAGCCGTCGCTCGCGATCGGCTCCCAGAACTCCGAGGCGCGGTAGGCGCCGACGCGGTCGACGTCGATCAGCGCGGTGTGGTGCTTGCCGCGATAGCCGATCAGCCCGTCGAAGCCCGAGAGATCGACGCTGACGGCAACGCCGCCCTGGAAGGAGGGCTCGGCGGCCGTGACCAGCGTCTCGCGCTTGTGCAGTTCGCCGAGCGCGGTGTCATCGAGCTTCGTTTCGCCGGCGCGGAAGCGGATCTGCGAGAGACGCGAGCCCGAGCGCACCAGCACCGGGAAGGTGCGCGGCGAGATCTCGATGAAGAGCGGGCCCTCATAGCCGTCCTCGACCAGATCGAATTCGCGGGCGCAATCGGTGATGATGCGGGTGAAGACGTCGAGCCGGCCCGTGGAGCTCTTGGGATTGGCGGCGGCGCGCAGGCCGGCCGGCAGCTTCAGCCCCTCCATCAGCTCGGCGATGTAGACGCAGCCGGTCTCAAGCACCGCGCCGCGGGTCAGGTCGATCTCGTGCAGGGCGAGATCATCCAGCCGGCGCCGCACCGTGCGGTCGGGGCCAGGCAGGAAGCTGGCGCGGACACGGTAGGCCTTCTCGCCCAGGCGCAGATCGAGGCTGGCGGGCTGGATCTGGCCCTCGGCCGGCGGCTGGGCAAGTCGGATCGCCCCGGCCTCGACGAAGGCGCGGATGCAGTGGTCGGGCTGGATGCCGGGCTGGAGGGTCAGCATGCGAAATCCCGGAAGGACAATCGGTCACGCCTAGCGAAGCCGCGCGCAAAGGCCAAGCGCAGAGGCCGCGGCGAAGCGGCGGCGGCGCGGGTTGTCCACGCGAGAATGGCCGGCTCCGGCATTGACCCTTCCGCCCCGGCCTCGCTAACAAGTCAGCGGCCCGCCGGGCCGGGCGCATCAGGACGGAGCCGTCGCGATGTATCAGGCTGAGACGCAGGGCGTGCGGGTCACCGCTGTGCCGAGCTTCATGGAGGGCGAGTCCTCCCCGGCACAGGGCCGCTATTTCTGGGCCTATACGATCGAGATTCTCAATCTCTCGACGCGGACGGTGCAGCTGATGAGCCGGCACTGGTTCATCACTGACGGGCGCGGCGAGGTCCACGAGGTCCGTGGCGAGGGCGTCGTCGGGCAGCAGCCGGTGCTGCGGCCGGGCGAAAGCTACAGCTACACCTCCGGCTGTCCGCTGATGACGCCAGACGGCTCGATGCGCGGCTTCTATGCGATGCTGGCGGAAGACGGCACGATCTTCGATGTCGCGGTGCCGCTGTTTCCGCTCGATTCCCCTTATGTGAAGAAGGTCCTGCATTGACCCTGTCCTCCTCCACGGGCCAGCGCCTGGCGCCGCTCGACATGCTCGCCCGGCTCGTCGCCTTCGACACCGTGAGCCACAAATCCAATCTGGAGCTGATCGCCTTCGTTGAGGACTATCTCGCGGGCTGGGGCGTTGCCTCGATCCGGATTCCCAACGCTACGGGCGACAAGGCGGCGCTGTTTGCCACGATCGGCCCGCAGGACCGGGGCGGCATGCTGCTGTCGGGGCATACCGATGTCGTGCCGGTCGAGGGCCAGGCCTGGAGCCGCGACCCGTTCACGCTGCACATCGAGGACGGCAAGGCCTATGGCCGCGGCGCGGTCGACATGAAGGGCTTCATCGCGCTCGCCCTGGCCTTGGTGCCGGATTTCCTGGCGGCTAACCTGAAGACGCCGATCCACCTGTTCTTCTCCTATGACGAGGAGGTCACCTGCCTCGGCGTCGTAGACGGCATCGCCCGGATGGGCATCGACCTGCCCAGGCCCCGCGCCGTGATCGTCGGCGAGCCGACCTCGCTGGAGCTGGCCGATGCTCACAAGGGCATCCGCACCTTCTTCACGACGATCACCGGCGTCGCTGCCCATTCCTCCAAGCCGCATCTGGGGGCGAGCGCCGTCCATGGCGGCATCCGGCTCACCGCCGGCCTCGTGGCGATGGCCGACGAGCTGGAAGCCAACCCCGACGACAGCGGGCGCTTCGACCCGCCTTACGACACCGTCCATGTCGGCAAGTTCCATGGCGGCATCGCCCGCAACATCCTGGCCGATCGCTGCGACCTCTCCTGGGAGGTGCGAACGCTGCCGGGCTCCGATCCGCAGGATGTGCCGGCGCGCTTCGCCGCGCTGTCGCAGGAGGTTCTCGCCCGGATGCGCAAGACCGCGCCTGCGGCTGCGATCGAGACGGTGATGAGTTCGGATGTGCCGGGGCTGGCGCCCGATCCGGGCTCGGAGGCCGAGACGCTGGTGATGCGGCTCGCCGGCCGCAATCGCACCATCGCGGTCGCCTATGCGACGGAAGCCGGGCATTTCCAGCGCGCCGGACTGCCGACGATCGTCTGCGGCCCGGGCTCGATCGACCAGGCGCATCAGCCCGACGAGTACATCTCGCTGGAGCAGTTCGCCGCGGGCGAGGCCTTCATGCGCAAGCTGATGGCGGAGTGCCGGGGATAAGGTCCGCCCGGCGGCGATCTATCCGGCCGCCGCCTCCGCCTCGATCAGCCCGACGAGTTCGTCGAGCGCCGACAGACGGGCGAGGCGCCGGTAGCGCGGCGCACCGACCGGCTCCTCGGCGTGCTCCAGCGCCCAGGTGAGTTCGTGCGGGATGTGCACCGCCCAGGCGCCTGCGGCGAGGGCTGGCAGCACGTCCGACTTCAGCGAATTGCCGACCATCATCGCGCGTTGCGGGCCGTTGCCATGGCGCTCGAAGACGCGGCGATAAACCTCCGATGTCTTGTCGCTGACGATCTCGACGCCGTGGAACAGCTCGCCGAGGCCGGACTGCGCCAGCTTGCGCTCCTGGTCGAAGAGATCGCCCTTGGTGATCAGGACGAGGCGGTGGCTGGCGGCGAGCCGTTCCAGCGTCTCGCGCGCCTGCGGCAGGGTCTCGACCGGATGGGCCGCCATCTCGCGACCGGCGGCAAGGATCTCGCCGATGACGGAGGCCGGGACGGTGCCGTCGGTGATCTCGATCGCGGTCTCGATCATCGAGAGCACGAAGCCCTTGATGCCGAAGCCATAGAAGGCGAGGTTGCGGCGCTCGGCCTCGAGCAGCCGCCCGGAGATCTCGGCGGCGGCGCCATGGGCGCCGAGCAGGGCAACGAAGCGCTCCTCGGTCAGGCGGAAGAAGCGTTCGTTCTGCCAGAGCGTGTCGTCGGCGTCGAAGCCGATCGTGGTGATGGGGCGCGCCATCGGTCCCGCTCCCTTCGGCCGGCCGGTCAGGCCCCGGCGGACAGCCCGTCCTCGACCTCAGCCGGCGTGAAGACATAGCGCCGCGAGCAGAACTCGCAGGTTACGGCGAGCTGCCCATCATCGGCGACCATGGCGCCACGATCCTCCGGCGCGAAGCCCCGGAGCATGCCGAGCACGCGCTCCCGCGAGCAGCGGCAGTCCTCATGGACGAGGACCGGCTCGAAGACGCGGGCGCCGCGCTCGTGGAAGAGCCGGTAGAGCAGCCGCTCGCTCTCCAGCAGCGGATCGAGCAGTTCGTGATCCTCGACCGTCTCGACGAGCGAGCGCGCCTCGGCCCAGGCATCGTCGCTGATGCCGTCCGGATCCGGCGTGGTCAGGATTTCGTGACCTTGCGGCGCATCCCCGGGGTGGATGTCGGCGGCCCGCAGCCGGTCGACCGAATGCGGCATGAACTGCACAAGCAGGCCGCCGGCCCGCCACTGCCGGCCCTCGCCGGTAACGATCGAGCCGACGCCGAGGCGCACCCGGCTCGGGATCTGCTCCGACTGGCGGAAATATTGATGCGCCGCCTCCTCGAGGCTCTGGCGCGTCAGCGCCACGACGCCCTGGTAGCGGGTGGTGGCCGAGCCCTGGTCGACCGTCATGGCGAGGTGGCCCTCGCCGAGAAGCTCGCCCGTCGAGAGGCGGCCCGCGACTTCGGCCTCCGCCAGCCGCTCCGCGTCGAAATGGGCGACGGCGCGGTAGACGTCGGGCGCGTTGAAATCGACCACGAGCATCGAGATCGGCCCGTCGCTCTTGGTCTGGAGCTGGAAGCGGCCCTCGAACTTCAGCGCCGTGCCGAGCAGCACGGTCAGCGCCGCCGCCTCGCCGAGCACGCGCGCCACGGGCTCCGGATAGCCGTGCCGGGCGAGGATCGTGTCGATCGAGGCGCCCAGCCGCACGACGCGGCCGCGCACATCGAGATCGGGCACGGTGAAGGGGACGACGCGGTCGTCGAGCGCAGCCAAGCCTTCAACCGCGGAATGCCCCGCGCCGCTGTCGGTTCCATCCATCAGGCGGCAACCCCGCCGAAGCACCACGCGAGGATGCCCTTCTGCGCGTGCAGGCGGTTCTCGGCCTCGTCGAAGACGGCCGATTGCGGGCCGTCCATGACGGCATCGGTGACCTCCTCGCCGCGGCTGGCCGGCAGGCAATGCATGAAGATGGCGTCCTTTTCGGCCCGGCCGAGCAGCCGCTCGTCAACCTGGTAGGGCCGGAGCAGGTTGTGACGCGTGCCTTCCTCGTCGCCCATCGAGACCCAGCAATCGGTGATGACGCAGTCGGCGCCTTCGACCGCGGCCTCGGGCCTGGTGCTCAGCGAGAGCCGAGCGCCCTGATCCTTGGCCCAGGCGAGCAGGGCCGGCGGCGGCGCAAGCTCCTCGGGCGTCGCGATGGCGAGCTCGAAATCGAGCCGGCCGGCGGCGTGAATCCAGGAGGTCAGCACGTTGTTGGTGTCGCCCGTCCAGGCGATGCGCTTGCCCTTGATCGAGCCCTTGCGCTCCTCGAAGGTCATGACGTCGGCCATGACCTGGCAGGGATGCTGGCGCTTGGTCAGCCCGTTGATCACCGGGACGGTGGCGTGCTGGGCCATCTCGACCACGGAATCATGGTCGAGCATGCGGATCATGATGGCGTCGACATAGCGCGAGAGCACGCGGGCAGTGTCGGCGATGGTCTCGCGCTCGCCGAGCTCGATCTCGCGGCCGGTCACCATCATCGGCGAGCCGCCGAGTTCGCGGATGCCGACGTCGAAGGAGACGCGGGTGCGCAGGCTCGGCTGTTCGAAGACCATGGCGACGACCTTGCCCTCGAGCAGGCGGTCGCCGGCGGCCGCCGGGGTACGGCGGCGGGCCTTGATCTCCTCGCCGGCGCGCAGGATCGCGCGCAGCTGGGCTTCGGAGAAATCGGAGAGATCGAGGAAATGGCGCGTCACGGGCGCATCCTTCGCTTGCCAGATGGGGGCGTGGCCGGTGCTATTCGGCCGCGGGCCGCTTCAGCGAGGCCTCGACGGCACTCGCGGCGCGGTCGAGACGGGCGACCGCCTCGGCCACATCCGCCTCGCCGATGATCAGCGGCGGGAGCAGGCGCACGACATTGTCGCCGGCGCCGACGACGAGGAGACCCGCGGCGCGCGCCTCTGTGACGAAATCGGTGTTCGGCGTGTGCAGCTTGAGGCCGAGCATCAGGCCTTCGCCGCGGATCTCGGCGATGACCTGCGGGTGCTTGTCCTTGAGCTCGGCCAGCGACTGCTTCAGCCGCAGAGCGATCTGCCCGACCTTTTCGATGAAGCCCGGCGCCAGGACGACGTCCAGCACTGCATTGCCGACGGCCATGGCGAGCGGATTGCCGCCGAAGGTCGTGCCATGCGTGCCGAGCGTCATGCCCGAGGCGGCCTCTTCCGTGGCGAGGCAGGCGCCCATGGGGAAGCCGCCGCCGATGCCCTTGGCGATCGACATGATGTCGGGCGTCACGCCCGAGAGCTCATGAGCGAAGAACTTGCCGGTACGGCCGACGCCGGTCTGGATCTCGTCGAAGATCAGCAGCAGCCCCCGATCGTCGCACAGCGTGCGCAGGCCGCGCAGGCATTGCGGCGGCACCGAGCGCAGACCGCCTTCGCCCTGGATCGGCTCGATCATGATCGCGGCCGTCTCATCGGTGATCGCGGCCTCGAGCGCGGCATGGTCGCCGAAGGGGACCTGGTCGAAGCCGTCGACCTTGGGGCCGAAGCCTTCGATGTATTTCTGCTGGCCGCCGGCGGCGATCGTCGCCAGCGTGCGGCCATGGAAGGCGCCCTCGAAGGTGATGATGCGGTAGCGCTCGGGGTGACCCTTCGCGGCATGGTATTTCCGCGCCATCTTGATGGCGGCCTCGTTGGCCTCGGCCCCCGAATTGGCGAAGAAGACGCGCTGCGCGAAGGTCGCCTCGCAGAGGCGCCGCGCCAGCTTCTCGCCCTCGGGCATCGAATAGAGGTTCGAGGTGTGCCAGATCTTGCCGGCCTGGGTCGTCAGCGCCTCGACCAGATGCGGATGGGCGTGGCCGAGCGCGTTGACCGCGATGCCCGCGCCGAAATCGAGATAACGGGTGCCGTCGGCTGTGATCGACCAGGGTCCCTCGCCGCGCTCGAAGGCGACGGGCGCACGCGCATAGGTCGGCAGCAGGACGGAGGGGGCGGCGGAAGCGGAAACAGGGGTAGAGGCCATGGGATGCGATCCTCGCGACGGGCGATGGTGAAAACGGAGTGGCGCCGGACTGAAAACGGTGGTCCGGGCGAGACGGCGCCAGAAGGGAGGCAGCCGAATACGACCCGGCGACGACGTTATCGTCGCAGCCAGAGTCCGGTTTCTCGTCGCGCCGTCATTCGCATCGCTGCAAAGCCCTGATCCGCAAAACATAAGCGCCGCCCGAGAGGGCGGCGGCGTCGTGGTCGAACTATGCTAAAGGGCGCCGCCCCTGTCAATTCCGGACGGGCCCGGACCAGATTCCACTCGCTCCGACAGTGTTGCCGAAAGGATTCGGTTTCGGCCGGATCGGCGAATCGACTGGGGAAAAAGCAATTTCCGATTCGCCGACTCTTGTCGCCGAGTCAGGGTATCTTGTAGGGTCGGCTTCGTCAGATACGACATTTCGTGCGGCGACCCCAGTATCCGTCAGTTTCGACTGTCACGGCTTCCGTCTTTCGGCGGGCGCCGGGGATATCGGATTCCGCCACGATCCGCCCATAGGACGGCTCCGCCAAGGAGCCGGCCGAGAAGACAGGTGAGCCGATGAACGAAGCCGGAGCATGGACGGAAGAGCGCGTCGAGCTTTTGAAGAAGCTCTGGAGCGACGGGCTCAGCGCCAGCCAGATCGCCGCCGAACTCGGCAGCGTGACCCGCAACGCCGTGATCGGAAAGGTCCATCGCCTCGGCCTGTCCGGCCGCGCCAAGAACCCGGCCGCCGCAAGCACGCCGCGCACGGCTGCGCCCCGCAAGGCGCCGACGCGTTCGCCGAGCCATCCAATGGGCGGTCAGTCCTCCAATCCGGGCGCGATGACGCGCGGCGCTAACGCGCTCGCCCCGCAATATGCGCCGGAACCCGAGGCCGATACCGAGGCGGCACAGGCGCCCGCCCCGTCGGAGGATGTGGTGATTCCGTTCTCCGAGCGGGTCACCATCATGGATCTGCGCGAATACATGTGCCGCTGGCCCATGGGCGACCCGACGACGGCAGAATTCCGCTTCTGCGGCGGGCGCTCGCAGACCGGCATGCCCTATTGCAGCTATCACGCCCGCATCGCCTACCAGCCGGCCGCCGACCGCCGCCGCGACCGCAGCAAGGTCCGCGCCTGAACGCAGCGCCTGCGTCTGATGCAGAAAAGCCGGCCGCGAGGCCGGCTTTTTCGTTGAGCGGATGTCGCTTCAGCGATGCTGGCGCCGGCCCAGCATTTCGAGATGGCGGCTCCAGCGCGAGAGCGCGAAGCAGATCAACCAGTAGATCGAGCCCGAGAAGACATAGGCCTCCATGTTCATGCCGACCCAGGCGGGGTCGGCCAGCGAGGCCTGGGCGATGCCGAGCAGGTCGAGGATCGAGACGACGAGCACGAGCGTCGTGTTCTTCACCAGCGCGATGAATTCGTTGGTCATCGCCGGCAGCGAGATGCGCAGTGCCTGCGGCAGGATGATCAGCCCCGTCGCCTTCCAGTAGGTCAGGCCGAGCGCGGTCGCCGCCTCGCGCTGGCCGGGCGGCAGCGCCTGCAGTCCGCCGCGCACCGCTTCGGCCATATAGGCGGCGATGACGAGGCCGAGACCAATGACGGCGCGGGCCAGCCGGTCGATGCCGACGCCGCCGGGCAGAATCAGCGGCAGCAGGAGCGAGGCCAGGAAGATCACCGCGATGATCGGCACGCCGCGCCAGAACTCGATGAAGAGCACGCTGACCAGCCGGACCACCTTCAGCTGCGACTGGCGGCCGAGCGCGAGCAGGATGCCGAGCGGGATCGCGATTAGGCTGGCATAGACCGAGATGAACAGGGTCAGCATTAGCCCGCCCCATTCGCGCGTCTCGATCCAGCGCAGGCCGAACCCACCCGCGAGCAGCCAGATGCCGAGCGGCGGCAGGACGATCAGCGCCGCGATCGCCGCCTTCAGTCGAAGGCGCGGCGGCGCGAAGACGACGGCGGCGGTGGCGAGGGCGAAGAGGAGGCCGGCGAGATCGGCGCGCCAGCGCTGATCCTGCGGGTAGAGCCCGTACATGAACTGGCCGAAGCGGGCCTTGACGAAGACCCAGCAGGCCCCGCCCGTCACGCAGTCGGCCCGCGTCGTGCCGCGCCAGCTCGCATCGACAAGCGCCCAGCGGATCATCGGGATCGCCAGCCACGCGATCGCTGCCGCCAGCAGCAGCGTGACGACGGCCGTGGCGGGCGTGCCGAACAGGCGCTGGCGCCAGAGCGAGGTGGAGGCCGCGCTCATCGCGTCACCAGGGCGATGCGGGCGTTGTACCAGTTCATGAAGGCCGAGACGGCCAGCCCGATGACGAGATAGACGGCGAGCGTCATCGCGATGATCTCGATCGCCTGGCCGGTGTTGTTGAGCGCCGAGCCCATGAACAGGCTGACCACGTCGGGATAGGCGATCGCCGCGCCGAAGGACGAGTTCTTGAGCACGTTGAGATACTGGTTGGTCAGCGGCGGGATCATCACGCGCAACGCCTGCGGGATGGTGACGAGCCGCAGGATGCGCCCCGGGCGCAGGCCGAGCGCGGCGGCAGCCTCGGTCTGGCCGCGCGGCACGGCCTGGATGCCCCCGCGCACGATCTCGGCGATGAAGCCCGCCGTGTAGGTGACGAGCGCCGCCAGCAGCGCGACGAATTCGGGGATGACGACGAAGCCGCCGCGGTAGTTGAAGCCGCGCAGCACGGGCACGTCCCAGCCCGTCGCGAGGCTCGCCCAGGTCACGGCGAGAGCCGGCAGCACCACGACGAGCCCAAGGCCGATTGCCAGAACCGGCGCGTCCTGCCCCGTGCGCTCCTTGCGGCGGCGGGCCCAGGCGGCGACCAGCGCCTGGGCGATCCAGGACAAGAGGATCGCCGCGACCGCCCAGCGGAAGGTCACGGGCGCCTCCGGCAGCGGGATGGTCAGGCCGCGATTGTTGAGGAAGGCGACGCCGAAGAGGCTGACACTGTCGCGCGGCGCCGGCAGGGCGGCGATCACGCCGAAATACCAGAACAGCACGAAGAACAGCAGCGGGATGTTGCGGACGAACTCGATATAGGCACCGGCGACGGTCGAGAGCAGCCAGTGCGAGGAGAGCCGCGCGATGCCGACGAGGAAGCCGAGCGCGGTGGCCAGGACCATGGCGACGACGGTCACCAGCATCGTATTGGCGACGCCGGCCCAGAACAGGTCGAGCACCGTGCTGGAGCGGGTGTAGCCCGTCAGCACGAAGGGCACGTCGATGCCGGAATTGCGCCAGAGGAAGTCGAAGCCCGAGGCGATGCCCGCCTTGACCATGTTCTCCGAGGCATTGCGCACGAAGAACACGGTCAGGGCCACGAGCCCGAGCAGCAGCGCGGCCTGATAGACCACGTCGCGCACGCGCTTGTCGTTGAGGAGGGCGAAGGCTCTGGTCACGAAGCGGCGCCAAGGGATCGTTGGGCGTCATTCTCGGGCGCAGCGACGCTGCGACCCGAGAAGCTCATGACGCGGAGGCTGGTTTCCGAGATGGTCGGGTCAAGCCCGACCATGACGAGAGGCACTCACTGGCGAGGGGCTCTCACTGGAAGGGCGGGGTGAAGAGCAGGCCGCCCTTGGTCCAGAGCTGGTTCTGGCCGCGCTCGAGCTTCAGCGTCGAGCCCATGCCGACGGTCCGCTCGAAGCTCTCGCCGTAGTTCCCGACCTGCTTGATGACGTTGTACATCCAGTCGTTCGACAGGCCCATCATCGCACCGAAATTGCCCTCGGCGCCGAGCAGGCGGCGGACTTCCGAGTTCTTCGAGCTCGACTTCATCTGGTCGACATTGGCAGAGGTGACGCCGAGCATCTCGGCCGCGATGGTGCCGTTCAGCACCCAGCGCACGATCAGCTGCCAGCGCTCGTCGCCCCAGCGGGTGACGGGACCCTGCGGATCGTTCGAGATCGGCTGGGTCAGGATGATGTGGTCGCCGGGGACCTTGAGCTTGACGCGCTGGCCGGCGAGCGCGCCGACACCGGCGGTGTAGGCGTCGCAGCGGCCGGCGTCATAGGCGGCGATGGCGTCGTCGTTCTTCTGGAAATTGGTGATGGTGACCTTGAGGTTGCGCTCGAGGAACCAGTCGGAGGCGTTCTTCTCTTCGGTCGAGCCGGCGGCGACGCAGACCGAGGCGCCGTCGAGATCGGCCGCGCTCTTGGCGTTGGTCGCCTTGCGGACGATGAAGGTCTGGCCCTCGTAGAAGTTGATGCCCTGGAAGTTCAGGCCGAGCGAGGCGTTGCGCGAGAAGGTGATGGTCGAGTTGCGCGAGAGCAGGTCGACCTGGCCCGACTGCAGGATCGGCCAGCGCTGCTGCACCGAGGTCGGCGTGAACTTGACCTTCTTGGCATCGCCGAGGACGGCAGCGGCCAGCGCCTTGCAGTAATCGACGTCGAGGCCGGTCCACTCGCCCTTGTCGTCGGCGAAGGAGAAGCCGGGCAGGCCGAGATGCACGCCGCATTCGATATGGCCGCGCGCCTTGATCGCATCGAGCGTCGGGCTCGGGGCGAGCTGCTGGGCGCTCGCCAGGGAGGCGCTCGCCGCCAAAGCGGCGGTGGCCGCCAGAACTGTCTTCATCATCGTCGTCTCTCCCCCGGGCCCGTTGCGGCCTTCGGCTTCTCGAAGGGCGCGACTATGCAACAGCCGGGCCGGCGGCGGTAGAGCGGGACACGGCGTTTTTCAGCTGCCGAAGACGGTATTCAGCTGGCTGCCGACCATGATGAAGGTGGTGCGCTTGGGCACCTCCTTGAGCCGGACGGCGCCGATATAGGTCATCGCCGAGCGCACCCCACCCATCAGCTCCTGCATCGTGCCCTCGACCGGGCCGCGATAGGGCACCTCGACGGTCTTGCCCTCGGAGGCGCGGTATTTCGCGACGCCGCCGGAATAGCGCTTCATCGCCGTGTCCGAGGACATGCCGTAGAAGGTCATGCCGACGGGAACCTTCTCGCCGTCGCGCTCTTCGTAGCGAATGTCGCCCTCGCACTCGTCATGGCCGGCGAGCATGCCGCCGAGCATCATGAAGTCGGCGCCGGCGCCATAGCCCTTGGCGAGGTCGCCCGGCACGGTCACGCCGCCATCGCCGCAGACCAGGCCTTTCAGCCCATGGGCGGCATCGGCGCATTCGATGATCGCCGACAGCTGCGGATAGCCGACTCCGGTCATCTTGCGAGTGGTGCAGACAGAGCCGGGGCCGATGCCGACCTTGACGATGTCAGCGCCGGCCAGGATCAGCGCCTCGGTCATGTCGCCGGTGACGACATTGCCGGCCATGATCACCGCGTCGGGATACTCGTCCCGGGTCGCCTTGACCGTCTCGACGAACTTCTCGGTGTAGCCATTCGCGACGTCGAGACAGATCTTGCCGATCGGCGACTGGGCGTGGACGCGGGCGAGCTTGTCGTGGTCCGCCTCGGTGGTGCCGAGCGAGAAGAAGGCGTTGGCCGATTCCGGCTCGCGGAAGAAGGCGGCGAGCTCCTCGGGTCCGTAGTGCTTGTGCAGCGCCACCATGGCGCCATGGCGGAACAGGGCGCGCGCCATCTGCATGGTACCGACCACGTCCATGTTCGCCGCGATCAGCGGGAAGCCGGTCCAGTCCCGCCCGGTATGGGCAAAGCGGAAGGAGCGGAAGACATCTACCTCGGCGCGGCTGCCCAGCGTCGAGCGCTTGGGGCGGATCAGGACGTCGCGGAAATCGAGCTTCGGGTCGTTCTCGATGCGCATGGGCGGCTCCTTCGCGTCGGGTCTGCACGCGCGCGAGTGAGGCCGGATCGGGCCCGCGTGCGCCGATTCATAACCCCGGCGACGGGCGCGGAGCAATCCGCGGGCGAGCGGTCGTCAGGGCGTGGCCGGCTCGCGGGGGAGGGTGCGCGCGTTCTTGCGGATGGTGTAGAGCGTCGCGCCCACCACGATGCCCGCGCCGATCCAGGTCGAAAGCGCCGGGATTTCGGCGAAGAAGACGAAGCCGGTCAGGCTCGCCAGGATCAGGCGGCTGAAGTCGAGCGGGGCGAGCGCCGCCGCCTCGCCGACCTGGTAGGCGCGGGTGATCAGCCATTGCCCGGCCGTGCCGAACAGGCTGAGCACGATCAGCCAGAACCATTGGTTGGCATCGGGCGGGACCCACCAGAGCCAGCTCGGGATGGCGAGTGCCGCAATCATCACCATGCCCTGCCAGATCAGGATCGTGTCCGTGCGCTCGGTCGCGGCCAGCATGCGGACGCTGACGGTGATGCCGGCGTTGAGCAGCGCGCCGGCGACCGCGAGCAGGGCGAAGGCATCGAGGCCGTCGCCACTCGGCTTCAACATAACGAGCACGCCGAGGAAGCCGATCACGGTCGCGATCCAGCGGCGGGCGTCGACGACCTCCTTCAGCACCATGACGGCGGCGATGGTGACGAAGAGAACCTGGCTGAAGCCGATCGCCGTCGCCTGCGCCAGCGGGATCTGGATGACGGCGGTGAAGCCGCACAGCATCGCGGTGAGTGTCAGGACGCTGCGGACGATCTGCAGGCCCGGCCGGCGTGTGCGCAGCATCGGCCGCAGGCCGCCGCGCGAGACCGCGAGCAAGACGAGGCTCATGACGACCTGGCGGATGAGCAGGATCTGCACCAGCGGGATCACGCCGCCGACATGCTTGATGGCGCCGACCATCACCGCATAGACCAGCAGCGCCGCCATCATATAGGCCGAGCCACGCAGATTGGGGCTCGCGGCGCCCCACCAGTGCGTAAGGCGCGCCCGCCCGGAGTGCAAGGCACCGACCGCTGCGGCCGGCTCGAGCGTGAGGGGCGGCTCTCGGCTTGCGACAGGCTCCGCCATGTCGAGGATGCGCGGGGGTGGCTCGATCTCGGCCGAACCCTCGCCCTGCGCCGGGCGATCCGTGCGCCCGGTCTGCCGTTCTTCGCTCATCGCCCTCGACCGTCGGCCTCGGGCGTCGAGGCCCGGCCGGGTGTTCCCCCGCAAGAGTGATCGATGAAATCGCGGAGTCGCGCCAGAGCCGGTCGCACATGCCGGGGTTGTGTCGCGGCGATGCGCCGGATCGGCAGATGCGGCATGTCCAGCGCGGACTTTCGCACCCCGCCCCTACGGTCTAGGAGGTGCACCGCATCGCCACGACGCCGGAGCTTGCATGTCAGCCCCTTCCCGATCCGCTGTCCCGGGCCTGTGCCCGGCCGTTGCGCCGGGCGTTGCGAAGCGGGCGGGCCGCCTTCGGTGAGGACCCTGCTGAGCGATTTCGCCTCGGGTGTGCGCGGGCTGCATCCGACCCGCTTTCCCTATCGGCGCTTCGCGCTGGCGCTGCTGATCGGCGGGCTGGGCGGCTATCTCTTCGTGCTCATGCGCCTGCCCCTGCCCTGGATGCTGGGCTCGATGGTGGCCTGCACGGCCGCCGCGCTGCTGCGCTGGCCGGTGGCGGCGCCTTCCGTGATCCGCCCGCCGATGACGATGGTGATCGGCGTCATGCTCGGCGCCGGCTTCAAGCCCGAGGTGATCGCGCAGCTGCCGAACTGGCTGCCGACGCTGGCCGGGCTCGTGCTGTTCATGATCACCTGCGCCCTCGCCTGCGTCGCCTATTTCCGCAAGGTCGCGGGATTCGACCCCATCACAGCCTTCTTTGCGGGGATGCCGGGCGGGCTGATCGAGATGGTGACGCTCGGCGAGGAGAAGGGCGGCGATGCCCGCATCATCGCGCTGATCCACTCCGCCCGCATCCTGCTGGTGGTGATGACGCTACCCTTCATCGTGCAGTGGATCGGCGGGGTGCCGATCGGCGGCAACCGCGTCGCCGGGCCTTCCGTGTTCCAAACGCCGCTCTCGGCCGAACTCGTCCTGCTCGCCTGCGGTGTGGCCGGGATCGTGCTGGGCGAATGGCTGCGTCTGCCGGCGAAGTTCCTGCTCGGGCCGATGATCGTCAGCGCGATCGTGCATGTTTCGGGCCTGAGCGACTCCGTGCCGCCCTTCGAGATCGTCAACGCCGCCCAGCTCATCCTCGGCATTACCATCGGCTGCCGCTTCGTCGGCACATTGCCGCGCACCATCCTGCGGGTGCTGGCCCTCTCGGCCGGCTCGACGGTGATCCTGCTGTCGCTGACGCTCGCCTTCGCCTGGCTGGTGGCGAAGGTCTCGGTGCACGGGCATGTGCCGCTGATCCTGGCCTATTCGCCCGGCGGCCTTGCCGAGATGAGCCTGATCGCGCTGGCGCTCCACACCGAAGTCGCCTTCGTGGCGGCCCACCACATCGTCAGGGTCTTCCTGGTGATGATCAGCGCCGGGCCGCTGTTCGGCTTCACGATCGGGCGCGGCCCCGCAAAGCCGGCCGAATAGTCAGCCCCGCGCCGCCGCGAGACCGCGCTCCAGCCCCTCCGCCAGGGCCTGGCGCTGGCGATCCAGAAAAGCGGCCCCGTCGAGGCGCTGGCGATCCCCGGCGCGGATGACGGCGAGCCGCGCGACAAGCTCGTTTGCAAAGGCGCGCGGATCCTCGGCCTGCGTGACATTGGCCGGCATGGCCGAAAAGCCGCGGCAGGAGAGCGGGGTTGCAACCGCCGGAAGGCCGAGCCCGAGCGCCTCGACCGTCTTGAGCTGCACGCCGGTGCCCGCGCGGCTGGTCAGCGCGACGATGCGGCAGGAGCGCAGGAAGGCGTCGGCCGCCGGGACCCGCCCGAGCAGGCGCACCCCGCGCGGGGCCGCCGCCATACCGGGCGGCAGCCGGCCGGCGACAGCGACCGTGACGTCCGGCGGCAGGTGCGGGCAGACCTCGCGCAGAAACCAGTCGAGGCCGATAAAATTGGGCGTCCAGGTCCAGGTGCCGATCAGCCCGACATCATGGGCCGGCTCCGGTTCGGCGATCGCGGGCGTCTCCGGCGTTGCCGCGACGGGGAGGAGCGGCAAAGCGGCCGAGCGCGCCGCCAGCGCCGGCCCGAGCGCGGCGCGATCCTCCTCCGCCAGGGTCCAGACGAAGCGGCAATCCCGCCAGAGCCGCCGCTCGATTTGCTCCAGCAGGCGCGCCTCGCGCCGGTAGAGCCGCCGCAGGACCGGGTTGCGGGCGTGGGCGGCGCTCTGACGCGCCGAGACATGCTCGATATTGTGCTCCACCAGCAGGCAGGGCGCGAGCGAGAGCAGCTCCGGGAAGGCGCCGGGCAGCATCACGGAATTCAGCACGATGGCGTCGAAGGGGCCTTCGGCGCGGACCACCTCGACCAGCCGGCCGGCGCCTACGAGGCGCAGCTTGGCGCAGGCCACCGGCAGGCGCATCCGCAGGGCGGCGGCGATCCAGCGCAGGCGCGTGGCGGGGGACGCCACGGCATTCTCGATCTCGGTCTCGGCGATGATGCGGGAGCGGTCTGGATCGGCAGGCACCTCGCCCGGGCGCAGGAAGCCGAAGGCGGTGACCTCGTGCCCGGCCTCCCGCAGGGCGTCGAGGATCGCGGCATTGGCGATCTCGAAGCCGGTGTCGGGCCGGGCGACGGGAACCAGGGCGGTGAGAAAGGCGAGACGCAAGGGAAGAAGCCCGGCCGGAGAACACGGTGCGGCGCGCACCGCATCGGCAGCAAGGCCTCTCCCGCGGGCGCGGGTCAAGCGCGTCGAACGAGCATGACCAACGCTTTATGGCCGCAGTCCCCCGCCGATCCGGCCATCGCGATCACGGAACCTTAAGCGCGGCCGGCGATGATGGAGGGCATGAATGCTCTCGACCCGATCCACGACCGCGCCATGCCGCTCTTCACGACGCCTGAGCCCTTCAGCGTGCTGGCGGCCTCGCCCACGGCTTCGCTGGCGGGTGTCGAGAGCGTCGTCTGCGTGCCGACCTTTCGCCGGCCCGACCTGCTCGAGGCGACCCTGCGCTCGCTCGCGGCCCAGCGGGGCGGGCATGATTTTGCGG
This sequence comes from Bosea sp. OAE506, assembly GCF_040546595.1. Classification (NCBI taxonomy): domain Bacteria; kingdom Pseudomonadati; phylum Pseudomonadota; class Alphaproteobacteria; order Hyphomicrobiales; family Alloboseaceae; genus Allobosea; species Allobosea sp. OAE506. The sequence continues at coordinate 911,625 of NZ_JBEPOB010000001.1, forward strand.
TCATCATCGTTGAGAACGAGGGCACGGAACAGGCTGGTGCGCAGCGCGCCGCCTCCCTGCTCGCGCAAGGGCTGTTCAAGGGGCTCGTCATCGTCGAGCCGCGCCAGGGCAACTGCAAAGCCTACAACGCCGCCTGGCGCTGCGCGCTGACGCGCTTTCCGGCGCTGCAGCAGGTTCTGGGCATCGACGACGACGAGACGGCGACGCCGCTCTGGCTCGATGCCTTCCTGAAGGCCGCGCGCAGTGCGCCGGCCGAGCTGTTCGGCGGCTCGGTCACGCCTGAATTCGAGGATTCCTCGCGCGCCTGGCTGTCCGCCCACCCGGTCTTCCGCTCGCATTACGAGACCTCGGGGCCGGTACCGATCCTGTTTTCGAGCGCCAATTACCTGATCCGACGGACGGTGCTGGAACGGCTGGGATATCCGTTCCTGAATGAGGCGTTCGACTTCACCGGCGGCGGCGACAGCGACTTCTTCGCCCGTGCCCGCGCCGCCGGCTTCCGCTTCTGGTGGGTGCAGGAGGCGGCGCAACGCGAGACCATGCCGTCGCGGCGCAGCGAATTCGGCTGGATCCAGGCGCGGGCCCTGCGCAACGGCGCGATTTCGGCCGCGATCGAGCGGCGGCAGCGGCCGGGGCCGCCCGGCCGGCTGCGCGTGCTGGCCAAGTCGCTCGCGCTGCTGGGCGCCAGCCTTCCACGCGGCCTCGCGCTCGGCCTGAAGACGGGGTCTGCCGTGATCGGGCTCTATCACGCGCAGGTGGCGACCGGGCGCCTGCTGTCGGAATTCGGCGTCGCCAACGAGCAGTACCGCAAGCCCGAGACAAACTGAGCGCGGCGATCAGGCCTCGTTGACGACGAAGCCGCGCAGCTTTTCGGCATGCTCGCCCAGCGCTGCCGTCGCGCTGGCGAGGTCGCTCTCGCCGACCGCCCCCTCGCGCAGGACGAGAACGATGTCGTCGGCGACCTCGGCGAAGCGCAGCGCCAGACCATCCGTGCCGACCGCGCCGCCATCGACCACGATCGGCCCGAAGCGGCGGGCCTTGTCGAGGAAGCCGCCGCCGATCTGCGCGGTGGTGACCTCGTCGGCCCGGCCCGTCCGCGGCAGGAAGAACAGGCCGGTGCCCTCGTCCTGCAGCGCCGCCCGAACCAGCCCGACCTTGCCGGTGACGACGTCGTGCAGGCCGGACTGCGCCTCGGGCGCGTAGATCCGCGTCAGCGAGTCATCGCCGAGGCCGGCATCGACCAGCATCGAGGGCAGGCCGGCCTGGGCCGCATCGAGGGCGAGGTTGAGGGCGAGCGTCGAGGCGCCCGCATCCGGCCGCAGGCCGAGCACGAGGATACGCCGGCGGTCGCCGCCGGAGGTCTGCGCCACGAGCGCCGTGCGCACAGCCCGGACCGCCTTGGCGAAGCCGGCATTAGGCTTGTCGAGCACATCGACCAGATGTGCCTTCGCCTGGAAGACGGAACGGACCTCGCCGTCGTCACGGCGCCAGCGCCGATGGCGGACGGCAGGCAGGGTCGCCAGCAGCGGGGCGGCCGCGGTGCGCAGCAGATCGGGCACGCGCTCGGCCTGCCCACCAGGGATCGCGACGAGCCGGCGCCAGCCGGCCTTGGCCGCGACAGGACGCGTCGCGACGACCGGGGCCAGAGGCACCGCCATCAGCGGCGCCGAGACGGGCTTCGATTCGGCCGGAGCAGCGGCGGCTGGCGGCTGGCTCGTTTCGGTCTCGTCGGCCTGCCGGGCCGGGCGCCGCAGCGGAGGCATCGGGCCGAACAGGGCGAGCCCGAGCGCCAGCGCGACGCCGGCCCCGCCGCCGGCGACGCCGCCCAGCAGAGCCAGCGTGCGCCGGCTGATGCCGCTCTTCTCGAGCGGCGGCATCGCCGCGCCGATGACGCGGGCATTGGTCGTGTCGATGCCGGCGAGCTCGCCGGTCTCTCGGGCGCGGCGCAGGAAGGCGTCGTAGACGACGCGCGAGGATTCGACCTCGCGCTCCAGCTCACGCAGCTCGACCGAGGCGCGGCCGGCCGCATATTGCGTGGCGGTGAGCTGGTCGACGCGGCGCGCGATCTGGCGCTCGGATTCGACCGCGCGATCCAGCTCGACCTTGGCGGAGCGCGAGATCCGCGACAATTCGTCGGAAATCTGGCGCCGGGCGTCGCGGGTCTGGGCCTGGGCGGCGGCGAGCGCCGGGTGGCGGGCGCCGAGCGAGGCGAGCAGGTCCGCCTCCTTGGCCAGCGCCGCACCGAGCTGGGCGCGCAGCGCCGTCATGGTGTTGGAGGCGACCGCCTCGGGGATCGCGCCGGCCTCGATGCCGGCCGGGCGGGTGGCGATGATCTGGTCGTATTTGGCCCGCGCCTCGGTGACGCGGGTGCGCGACGCGACGAGCTGAGCGTTATTGAGGGCGAGCTGCTCCTCGGTCATCGAACGGCCGGCACCGACCCCGACGATGTTGTTGGCTTCCTTGTAGCGCTCGGCCTTGTCCTCGGCCGTGCGCAGGCGGTTGCGCAGCTCCTCGAGGCGCGAGGTCAGCGAGGCGGTGGCGCGCTGGGCGGCCTCGGCACGGACCTTGGCCTGGTTTTCGAGATAGGTTTCCGCCAGCGCATTGGCGATGCGGGCGGCCTTGGCCGCCTCGCGCGAGGTGACCGAGATGTCGATGACGAAGGTGCGCTCGCCGCGGCGGACGCTGACGTTCCGGTCGAGGGCCGCCAGCGCGTAGACGAGCCCGTCATGATCGGGCGCGCCGCTCTTCGGCAGCCAATCGGCGAGCAGCCGGCCCAATCCCGATTTCGGGGCCTCGCCGCCGAATTCGGGGTCCTTGTCGAGACCTTCGCTCCAGACCACCGGCGTCTTGATGCTGTCAGACGCGATGATGCGGGCCTGACTCTCGAGATAGCTGGTGATCGAGGTCGGGTCGCCGCCGGTGGCATTGGGCGAGACCTCGTTCTGGAGCACGCGCAGGTCGCGCGGGTCGATGAAGAGCTGGGCGGTCGAGACGTATTTCGGGGGCACGAGCAGGCTGGCCAGCCCCGCCAGGACGAGGCCGAGAACGGCGCAGAGCAGGATCAGCCCCTTGCGGGCCCAGAGGGTGCGGAACAGCCAGGCAGGATCGGTAAGCTTTGCCATGACGGCCGGAACCGCCGCAGGCACGGCCCGGCGCTCGCAGCGATCTCGCCTCGGCTCCGGCTCGCTGACGGCGGTCTCGTTGGTGAACATGACGCTACGCTTCACTCTTCAAGTCCTCGCCGGACACCGGGACGGGGGCGTATCGGTACGGGCAGCTCGTCTTCATGGTCCTGTCTTGGCGCAGGCACTCAGCTCTGGCCGCGGCGATAGCGGTCGAGAACCGCCATCATCGGTTTGGGCCGGAAGTCGACATCCAGCGGCAGCGGCCGGGCCTTGGCCCGGTCCTGCCGCGGGAAGGTCTCGTGGATCCAGGAATAGCGGTCGCTCAGGCCCCAGGTGACGATGGCTCGGGGCCGGCGGACCGAAACGATCGCGTTGAGGAAGGTCCCGACCAGGCTCGCGGCGGCGCGGTCGCGCGTCGCGGCGTCGGCGGGCAGCTTCCAGTCGATGACGTCGAGCTCGGTGATCTCGACGTCGAGATCGAGCTTGCCGATCTCGACCATGAAGTTCTGCAAACCGTCGATGTCGAGCGGGCGGTCGGCGTAAAGATGAGCCTGCATGCCGATGCCGTGGACGGGGATGCCCTTGTCCTTCAGCCGGCGGCAGAGATCGAGCGCGATGCGGCGACGCGCCGCCGTGCCCTCGCCCGGCTCCTCGAAGTTGAAATCGTTCAGCACGAGCCGCGCCTTCGGGTCGGCCGCGGCGGCGGCCCGGAAGGCGATCTCGACATGGGCGGGCCCGAGCAGGCGCTGCCAGATGGTGTCGCGCATCGGCTCGCCGGGCAGGGGCTCGAAGCGGATGACCTCGTTGACGACGTCCCAGGTCGCGATCTTGCCCTTGTAGCGGTCGACCACGGTGCCGATGTGCTCGACGAGCTCACGCTCGGCCTCGGCCCGGCTGGTCATCTCGCGGGCCCAGGGCGGCAGCGCCTCGCCCCAGAGCAAAGCATGGCCGCGCAGCGCCTGGCCGTTGCGCTCGGCGAAAGCGACGAGTTCGTCGGCGCCCGAAAAGTCGAAGCGGGTGCGGTCATGGCGCAGCGTCTCCCATTTCAGGTCGTTCATCGGCACGATCACGTCGCAATAGCGCTTCAGCGCGTCGCGATAGCGCGGATCGGCGCGGAAGGTCTCGATCTGCGCGGCCGAGCCCAGGGGAATGGGCTGGGCCGAGGTCAGGCCGGCGGCACGCGCGAAACCGGTCGACGCCAGACCCGCGGCGGCGACCAGCGCGCCGCGCCGGGTCAGGCCATCGATGTCTCGATCCGGATCGGGCTGTCGCATGGGCGGGGACGGTTCCGTTTCGTTTAGGGTCGTTCAACGCCTGTCGGCTAGGGTCGCGCCTCGACGCCGTCCGGAAGAGGCAGAAGCCGGGCCAGACGGCCCCGGGCGCACCCTCCGCGCCGCGAAGACGGATTTCATGCTGCCAGACCGCGCCGCCATTTTCGCCTACCTCACCATCCTGAGCGGCTCAGCCGGCCGGCTCGTGATCTCGCTTGTCTACTTCCTCATCGTTGCGAATACGTTGACCCTCGGCGAATTCGGTCTGTTCGCAACGGCTTCGGCCACGGGCCTGATCCTGTCGCGCATGCTCGCCTTCGGCTTCGTCTCGCCGGTCTACCGGGTCGCGACGGTGAAGCCGCGGCTGCTGGGAACCTATCTGGCCGGCTTCGCGGCGCTCGCTGCGCTCTCGCTGCCGGTGATCGCGGCGGCCGCCATGCTGGCCTATGTCTTCCTCTTCGCGGACAGGCTCGGGGCGCTTCCCTTCGCGCTGATCCTGGTGGCGGAGATTCTGTGCTGGCGGCTCGTCGAGGTCGTTGCCATCGTCAACAACGGGCTGCGGCGCTTCCGCCAGGCGGCCCTGCTCGTCATCATCGGCTCGTCGCTGCGCACCGTCGCCGCGCTCCTGTTCGCGGCGTTCGGCCGGCACAGCCTCGAAATCTGGGCCATCGCCTATCTGGTGGCGACGACGGCGACACTGAGCCTGGCGCTGATCTTCTTCCTGCCGCCGATGCGGCTGCGTTTCGTCCGTCGGCTCTATCCGCGCCGCATGGCGGACGCCGTCTATGCCGGCGCGGCGGAGATCGTCTTCTATGTGCAGGCCGAGCTCGACAAGCTCCTGATGCTGGCGCTGGCGGGGGAGCGGGTCGCCGGGCTGTACGCGATCGCCATGCGGGTCATCGACCTCACCGCCATGCCGGTGCGCAGCTTCAACCAGATGCTGGTCCAGAAGATCATGAAGGACCGCGGCCTCGCCGGCGGGGCAGGCCGTCTGGCGCTGGTCGAGGCCGGCATCGCCGTGATTTCGGTGGGCGGGCTCGTCGCCGTGATCGTCGCGCTGCAGCCCTTCCCCGGCCTGCTCGGCCGAAACGTCGCGGAAGCCTCGTATCTCTTCCTGCCGCTGCTGCTGGTGCCGGCCTTCCGCAACCTGGTCGAGTACCATGCCGAGCTGCTCTATGCGCGCGAGCGCACCGGCTCGCGAATCGCGCTGCTCCTGGCGATCACAGGGCTGAAGGCTGCGCTGCTCTCCTGGGCGATGCTGCGCTTCCCGGCCAACGAAGCCTGGGCGCCCTGGCTCAACCTCGTTTTCGGGGCGGTCTATGTTCTCTCCGCGGCCGTGACCTACCGGCTGCTGGCGCAGGCCGGCGGACGGGTCACTGCGTCTCGAACAGCGCCCTGATCGTCTCGACCGGTTCGCCGATGAACGACTGAACGCCGACGGCGACCTGCCAGGGCTCCAGCACTTCCTCGAAAGAGCGCAGGCTCTCGATCGCGCCGGCCTCGCCGCCCCAATAGACCTTGCAGAGTTCGCGCGGGTCCGGCCAGTGCCGGGCCTGGTCGAGCCCCAGCACGCGTTCGACGAAATAGCCGTAGATCATGTATTCCGAGAAGCCGCGCCGCGAGGCGATGGCACTGACCCATTCGCGCCCGCTCATGCGCTCGACATGGGCCATCAGCGCGCGGACATTGTCGCGGCGCCAGCTCACCATGTTGTTGATGTAGTCCGGGCTCGGAAAATCCGGCGCGGGCAGGCCGAGCAGCCCGGCGGCGCTGTCGCACCAGCCGCGGTGCTCGAGCATCCCGGCGGCGATGCCGTCGGGCTTGCGGTAGAGCCGGACGCCGTCCTGCGTCGCGAGGCTGGCGACGTCGAAGGGTCGCAGGAAGAGCATGTCGGAATCGGCGAAGAGGACGACGTCCTCGTCGCTCTTCAGCGGCAGGGCAAATTTGCGCAGCTGCTGGGCATGCCACCCCCGCAGCGGCGGCACGCCGCGCAGCAACGCGCGTGCGCCGGTCCAGACGCGGCGCCGGCCGAGGCTGAGGGGGTCGGGCCAGGATTTCAGCCAGCCCGGCAGCAGCTCGGATTCGGCGATGACGCGGCGTCGCGGGCCTTCGAGCGGGCGAAACAGGGCGACATCGGCGTCCTCGACGAGGAGATAATGCGCCGCATGGCCGGTGACGAAGCGGTCGATGCTGGCGCAGAGCAGCCGGCAGCGCTCGACATCACCGGCATAGCTCGGCGTCGCGATGGCGAAGCTCAAGGTCACCGCGTCGGCCTGCCCGTCCGCAGGCGCTGACGCAGGAGGCGCAGCAGGAAAAGCGGGTTTCCAAGGATGTAGCGGCGCCAGAGCCGGCCGGGCTCACACCAGAGCCGGTAGAGCCATTCCAGCCGCGCCCGGCGCCAGGCTTCGGGCGCGCGCGGCACTTCGCCGGCGAGAAAATCGAACAATGCGCCAATGCCGGCGGCCACCGCGGCGTGCTGAGGCCCGAGCGCCTCGGCGATCCAGCGCTCCTGGCGGGGATTACCGAGCGCGACGAGCAGAAGATCGGGCGGGGCGGCCGCGAGATCAGCCAGCATCGCGGCTTCGCGGGCCGCGTCGAAGAAGCCGTCGCCGACGACACGGAAGGCGTGGCGAGGGTAGCGCTGCGCCAGCGCCCGGGCCGCCCGCTCGGCAACGCCGGGCTTGGCGCCTAGCAGGCCGACGCTCAGGGAGCGCGGCTCTGCCTCCAGCAGGGCGGGGATGAAGTCGGTGCCGTTGAGATTGGCCGGAAAGGGCACGCCATGGAGCAGCCAGCCGCCGAGATCCACACCGATGCCGTCCGTGAGGACGAGGAAGCCCGACAGCAGCCGCAGCAAAGCGGGATCGTCTGCGGCGATATTGACGAGGTTGGCGTTGCAGAAGGCGAGCTTGACATGCCGCCCGGTTCTCATCGCCTCCGACAGCTCGGCCAGCGCACCAGCGCGGGTCAGCACGGCGACGCCGATGCCGCCGATGTCGCGCTGCACGATGCCGGTCGGCCTCGAGGGCGGGGCCGGAACGTTGCGGGGAAGGGTCAGGCTGGCGGTCACGGGTCGGTCGATCCGGGGCAGGTCCGTCGGCGGCGTCTCGCACCGGTTGCCGGCGCCCTTTGGTCATGACGCAATGCGGGCGGGAATCAAGGCGAACCGGGCAGGGTGGTGAACGGCGCCTTCCGCCGATCCGCGAGCGAAGGTCCGTCGCGGAAGCCGCTGAAATCACGCCCTGTTCCGGAACGGGGCGTCGGCGGAGCCCCGGTTTGCGGGGTGCGTCGCGCCCTGTGCGGGATCGGCACGGGACCAGCCCCTGCGTCCCACTTCGGAACGGCCCCCGCCACGGCGGCGCGTCGGCCGTCATGCTTAACGAATCCTTGCAGCCCCTGCACCGGCAAGGCCCCGGCCTCGCCGCCGGCGACCTTGTCCCGGCGGCCTTCGACCCACTAGGGTGCGCGTCCAACGAGTCAGGGGCCGACAATGAACCAGATCGATCTGCAGGGAAGAACCGCCATCGTCACCGGGGGCGCCCAGGGCATCGGCCGTGCCGTCGCAGAGCGCTTCGCGGCCAGCGGCGCCCATGTGGAGATCTGGGATCTCGACGCTGCTCTCGCGGCGAAGACGGCGGCCGAGATCGGCGGGACGGCAACCGGGCTCGGAATCGACGTCACGGATGCGGCGGCGGTGAAGGCCGCGGCCGACGCGCTGGAGGCCAGGCAGGGCAGCGTCGACATCCTCGTCACCAGCGCCGGCATCGCCGGAGCCAATCTGAAGACCTGGGAGTATCCGCTCGACGAATGGGCGCGGGTGATGAAGCTCAATGTCGATGGCACGCTGCATTGCTGCCAGGCGGTAATCCCCGGCATGATCAAGCGCAATTACGGGCGTCTCGTGCTGGTCGCCTCGATCGCCGGCAAGGAGGGCAACCCCAATGCCTCGGCCTATTCAGCCTCGAAGGCGGCGGTGATCGCGTTGACCAAGTCGCTCGGCAAGGAGCTCGCGACGCAGGACATCGCGGTCAACTGCATCACGCCCGCAGCCGCCCGCACCCGCATCTTCGACCAGATGACGGAGGAGCACATCGGCTACATGCTCGCCAAGATCCCGCGCGGACGCTTCCTGCTGCCCGAAGAGGTCGCCTCGATGGTGGCCTTCCTGGCCTCGGCCGAGAACAGCTTCACCACCGGCGGCGTCTTCGACCTGTCGGGCGGCCGGGCGACCTACTAGGACCGATCGATGGCCGCCTCGCTTCCCTCCGCCGCCGTCCTCGGCGCGCGTGCCTTCGCCGCTCTGCAGGGCCTCAACCGCTTCTCCGACGAGCCCGGCAAGCTGACGCGGCTCTATCTCTCGCCAGCCCATCGGCAGGCGGCGGAATGGACGAAGGGCGCGATGGAGGTCGCGGGGCTGACCGCCTTCATCGACGCCGCCGGCTCGGTTCAGGGCCGGCGCGAAGGGCCGGTGCCCGGCGGGCCTGCCGTGATGATCGGCTCGCATATCGACACGGTGAAGGATGGCGGGCGCTTCGACGGCAATCTCGGCGTCGTCGCCGGAATTCTTGCAGCGCAAGCCCTGCGCGACGCGGGGATCGTCCTGCCCTTCGCGCTCGAGGTCGTGGCCTTCGGCGACGAGGAGAATGTCCGCTTCCCGACGCATCTCTCGACCTCGGGTGCGCTGGCGGGCGATTACGACCCGGCCTGGCTCGACGCGCGCGATGCGGACGGTGTCCGGCTCGCGGATGCGCTGGTCGCCTTCGGCGGCGACCCCGGCGGCATCGCCGGGCTGGCGCGCAAGCCGGGATCGGTGAAGGCCTATCTCGAGGTTCATATCGAGCAGGGGCCGGTGCTGGAGGTCGAGAACGAGGCCGTCGGCATCGTCACAGCGATCAATGCCCAGCGGCGCGCCCGCGTCCGCGTGACGGGCGAGGCCGGCCATGCCGGCACCGTGCCGATGGCGCTGCGCAAGGATGCGCTGACGGCAAGCGCCGAGATGGCGCTGGCGCTGGAGGGGATCGCGGCCGGGCACGAGCAGGCCGTCGGCACGGTCGGCGTGTTCCAGGTCGAGCCCGGGGCGGCCAATGTCGTGCCCGGTGCGGTCTCCTTCACCGTCGACATCCGCTCGCCCCGCGACGAGACGGTCGCGGCGATGGAAGCCATCGTCCGGGAGCGCTTCGCCGACATCGCGGCGCGGCGCGGGGTGGGGCTCAGCATCACCACCTATACCAAGGCGTCGGCGGTTCCGATGGATCCGACGCTGCAGGACGCGCTCAGCACCGGCATCGCGCGGATGGGCGTCAATCCCACGCCGCGACGCCTGCCCTCGGGCGCGGGTCACGACGCGATGGCGATGGCCGCGCTCTGCCCGGCGGCGATGCTGTTCGTGCGCAACGAGAAGGGCATCAGCCATTCGCCCCTGGAGGCGATGACGGAAGCCGATGCCGGCATCGCGATCCGGGCGCTGCTGGAGGCGATCCTGGAGCTGGCGCGGCGCGAGGCCTGATCGCGATCAAGGCGGGGCGCGACACCGCGTGCCATTTCGCCTGTCCGGCCCTATGCTTAGAAAGCGCGCGCCGCAGGAGGCTGGCGATGGACCACGAGACATTCTTCCGCACAGAGCTGGACGGCCTGCGCCAGGAAGGCCGCTACCGCGTCTTCGCCGATCTCGAGCGCCGGGCCGGGCAGTTTCCGCGGGCGACCTATTACGGCGAGGGCGGCCCGCGCGAGATCACCGTCTGGTGCTCCAACGACTATCTCGGCATGGGCCAGCACCCGTCCGTGCTGGCGGCGATGCATGAGGCGCTCGACCGCTGCGGCGCCGGCGCCGGCGGCACCCGCAACATCGGCGGCACGAACCACTACCACGTGCTGCTGGAGCAGGAGCTCGCCGATCTGCACGGCAAGGAAGCCGCGCTCCTGTTCAACTCCGGCTACATGTCGAACTGGGCTTCGCTCGGCACGCTCGCCTCGCGCATGCCGGGCTGTGTCGTGCTGACGGATGCGCTCAACCATGCCTCGATGATCGAGGGCATTCGCCATTCGCGGGCGGAACGGCACATCTTCGCCCATAACGACCCCGACGATCTCAGACGCAAGCTGGCCGCGCTCGATCCGGCGCGGCCCAAGCTGATCGCCTTCGAGTCGGTCTATTCGATGGATGGCGACATCGCCCCCATTGCGGATTTCTGCGACATCGCCGAGGAATTCGGCGCGATGACCTATATCGACGAGGTCCATGCGGTCGGGCTCTACGGTCCGCGCGGCGGCGGCGTCAGCGAGCGCGAGGGCCTGTCCTCGCGCCTGACCGTGATCGAGGGCACGCTCGCCAAGGCCTTCGGCGTGATGGGCGGCTACATCACGGGCTCGGCGGCGCTGTGCGACTATGTCCGCAGCTTCGCATCGGGCTTCATCTTCTCGACCTCGCTGCCTCCGCCGGTCGCGGCCGGCGCGCTTGCCGCGATCCGCCATCTCAAGCAGAGCCAGACGGAGCGCGAGCGCCATCAGGAGCGGGTGGCGACGCTGCGCCGGCGCCTCGACGCCGCCGGGCTGCCGCATCTGCCCAATCCGAGCCACATCGTGCCGGTGATGGTCGGCGACCCCGTGCTGTGCAAGGCGGTCAGCGACGAACTGCTCGAACGCTTCGCGATCTATGTCCAGCCGATCAACTACCCAACCGTGCCGCGCGGCACGGAGCGTTTGCGGATCACGCCCTCGCCGCTGCATTCCGACTCCGACATCGACCATCTCGTCGAGGCTCTGATCGCGATCTGGGGACGGGTGGGGCTGCAGCGGGCGGCCTGAGGGCTGCGTCAGCGGGGTCGGCGGTTTCACGTGAATCGCTGCGGAGGCCCGCCCTTGCCCGGGGCGTCGGCGGAGCCACCCCTTGATACGGCGTGCATCGCTGAACATGTTGGCGGCTTCCATGCTGCGAACCGCCGAGGCCGAATCGTGATGTCAGACGCCCACTCAGCCCCGACGATGCACGCGACCACCATCCTGATGGTGCGCAAGAAGGGGCGGGTCGTGATCGGCGGCGACGGGCAGGTTTCGCTTGGCCAGACCATCATGAAGGGCAACGCCCGCAAGGTACGCCGCCTTGCCAAGGGCGCGGTGATCGCAGGGTTCGCCGGCGCCACGGCCGACGCCTTCACGCTGTTTGAGCGGCTGGAAACCAAGCTGGAGCAGTATCCGACGCAGCTCCTGCGAGCCTGTGTCGAGCTCGCCAAGGACTGGCGCACGGACCGCTATCTGCGCCGGCTGGAGGCGATGCTGCTCGTCGCCGACAAGGAGGTTTCGCTGCTGATCTCCGGCACCGGCGACGTGCTCGAGCCGGAAGCGAGCGAGCACGGCTCGGTGATGGCGATCGGCTCGGGCGGCAATTACGCGCTTTCGGCAGCGCGCGCGCTGATCGACATCGAGCCCGACCCCGAGGCGATCGTGCGCAAGGCGATGAAGATCGCCGGCGACATCTGCGTCTACACCAACCATTCGCTCGTGATCGAAACGTTGGACGCGTCATGATCGCCGAGCAGGATCTGCAGCAGGCGGTCGCGGACGGCATCATCGACCAGGCCCAGGCCGTGCGGATCGCGCATCTGGCCCGCCTGCGGCTCGAGCGGCAGCGCACGGCGCCGCCGCGCCTCGGCGACAGCGTCTCGGCCGACGCGGTCCGCGCCGTCGATCCCGATGACGAGCGCTTCCGTCTGATCGGCGGCTTCAACGACGTCTTCGTGGCGATCGGCGTCGGCCTCCTGGCCGGCGCCCTGCTCGGCTTGTCGCGCATCGTCGGCTTCGGCGATGCCTTCGCGGCGGTGGCGCTCGTCGCGGCCTGGGGGCTGAGCGAGGTGTTTGCCCGGCGGATGCGGCTCGCCCTGCCCTCGATCCTGCTGGCCGTGATGTTCTGCGTGTCGGCGGCCCTGTTGGTAGCCCAACTGACGGCCGGCCTCAGCCTGCCTTCTCTGCTCTATGGCGGCTGGGTGTTCGCCGCGGCGGCCTTTTCGGGCGCCGCGCTGCTGCATCACTGGCGTTTTCGCGTGCCCGTGGATCTGGCGCTGATCGCCGGAGGCGGCATCGGCATGCTGCTCGCCCTGATCTCGGCCATCGCGCCTGCCCAGGCGCAGGCTTACATCAACCCGATCCTTGCGGTCTGCGGCCTGTCCGTCTTCGCGCTTGCGCTGCGGCTCGACATGCGCGACCCGCGTCGCCTGACGCGACGCGCCGATGCGGCCTTCTGGCTCCATCTCCTGGCTGCCGGGCTGATCGTGCATCCGGTGTTCCGCGGCCTGGTGGGCACGGCGGCCGGCTTCGGCACAACGCAATCCCTGATGATCCTTGGGCTGTTCGCGGCGCTCGGCATCGTCGCACTCGTGATCGACCGGCGCGCGCTGCTGGTCTCGGCGCTGAGCTATGCGGGCATCGCGGTGGCCTATCTGATCTCCCAGAGCGTTTCGGGCAATCTCAGCCTGCCGCTGGCCCTGCTGGGCCTCGCCATCCTCGTGCTCGCACTCTCCGCCGGCTGGCGGGCCCTGCGCCGGGCCCTGCTGCCTGCGTTGCCGCTCGGCCGCTGGCGCGACCGGCTGCCTCCGGTGGAGCCCGCGTGAGCGCACCTGTCGCCGACATGATCGCCTTCCGCCCGGTCGAGCCCCACGACCTGCCAAGGCTGGCCGGCTGGATCGCGCAGCCGCACTGGCAGGATTGGTGGGGCGAGCCAGAGAGCGAGATCGGCCATATCCGGGAGATGATCGAGGGGCGCGACGACACCTGCTCGCCCTTCCTCATCACGCTCGACGGTGAGCCGGCCGGGTACATCCAGGTCTGGCGCGTCGGTCCGCACCAGATCCCCGAATGGACCGCGGCGAGCCCCTGGCTGCTGGAGGTCCCGGCCGAGGCTGTCGGCGTCGATCTCTCGCTGGCCGATGCGCAGCGGCTGTCGCAGGGGATCGGCTCCGCCGCCTTGCGCCGCTTCGCTGACAGCCTGGTCGCGCAGGGCCACGAGACGATCCTGATCGACCCAGACCCCACCAATGCGCGCGCCGTCGGGGCCTATCGCAAGGCCGGCTTCCGGCCCGTTCCCGATCTCGAAGGGCGCACGCCCGGCGTCCTCATCATGCAGTTCCAGCAGGATTCAGACCTGACATGACCTCTTTCTCCCCCCGCGAGATCGTTTCCGAGCTCGACCGCTTCATCGTCGGCCAGAACGACGCCAAGCGTGCGGTCGCCATCGCCTTGCGCAATCGCTGGCGTCGGCAGCAGCTCGAAGGGCCGCTGCGCGAGGAGGTTTCGCCGAAGAACATCCTGATGATCGGGCCCACTGGCTGCGGCAAGACCGAGATCGCGCGCCGCCTCGCCAAGCTGGCGAATGCGCCCTTCTTGAAGGTCGAGGCGACGAAGTTCACCGAGGTCGGCTATGTCGGCCGCGATGTCGAGTCGATCGTGCGCGACCTCGTCGAGATCGCGATTGCGCTGGTGCGCGAGAACCGGCGCAAGGATGTGCAGGCCAAGGCGCATGTCGCGGCGGAAGAGCGCGTGCTCGATGCTCTGGTCGGCGTCAACGCCAGCCCCGCCACCCGCGATTCCTTCCGCCGGAAACTGCGCGCCAACGAGCTCGACGACAAGGAGATCGAGGTCGAGATCGCGGCGGGCAGCGGCGCGTCGGCGCCGATGTTCGAGGTACCGGGCATGCCCGGCGCCTCGATCGGCGCGATCAATCTCTCCGACATGTTCGGCAAGGCCTTCGGCCAGAAGGGCAAGCCCCGGCGCATCCTGGTGAAGGACGCCTATGGGCCGCTGCTGACGGAGGAAAGCGACAAGCTGATCGACCAGGAGGCGATCGTGCAGGCGGCGATCCGCGAGGTCGAGAACAACGGCATCGTCTTCCTCGACGAGATCGACAAGATCTGTGCCCGCGAGGGCAAGGGCGGCGCCGATGTCTCGCGCGAGGGCGTGCAGCGCGACCTGCTGCCGCTGATCGAGGGCACGACGGTGGCGACCAAGCATGGCGCGGTGAAGAGCGACCACATCCTGTTCATCGCGTCGGGCGCGTTCCATGTCTCGCGCCCCTCCGACCTGCTACCCGAGCTGCAGGGGCGCCTGCCGATCCGCGTCGAGCTGTCGCCGCTCGACGTCGACGATTTCCGGCGCATCCTGACGGAGACGGAAGCCAGCCTGATCAAGCAGACGGTGGCGCTGATGGCCACCGAAGAGGTCACGGTTGATTTCACGCCGGACGCGATCGACGCGATCGCGCGCATTGCGGTGGATGTGAATTCCACCGTCGAGAACATCGGCGCGCGGCGGCTGCAGACCGTGATCGAGCGCATTCTCGACGACGTCTCCTTCACCGCGCCCGACCGCTCCGGCGAGACCGTGACGATCGACGCCGCCTATGTGCAGTCCCGCATCGGCGATCTTGCGAAGAACGCGGATCTGAGCCGGTTCATCCTGTAGCATGGGCCGGATCGGTCCGGCCCTTCTGCTCTGCGCGATCCCGGATATAATCCCGGCAAGGGAGGCTCCGCATGTCCGGTACCATGACGACCACCATCGAGCTCAATGGTCCGCTCAGCGACTTCGTCGCGGACAAGGTCGGGGAGAACGGACCCTATGCGGATGCCGGCGAATACATCCGTGATCTGATCCGGCGCGACCGCGAGCGCAGCGAGAGCGAAGCGTTCGACAGGCTGAAGGCGGAACTGGCCCGAGCCTTTGCTGCTCCCGAATCGAGCTATGTGCCCCTGACGGCAGCCGAGGTCATCGCGCGAAACAAAGTTTGAGCGCGAATGGCTACCGTTCGCATTCAAGAAGCTGCTTCGCATCGTCTCGACGAGATCTATCGCTACACCAAGCAGCGCTGGGGCGAAGAGCAGGCGGATCGCTACATCTCAGGATTGTTTGCGGCGTTCGCGCACATCGACGGCCATGGCGTTCTGTCGCGCCCCGTCCCGGCAGAGTTCGGCGTCGATGGGTTCGTGTTTCGCCACGAGCGGCATTTTGTCTATTGGCGCCGCCTTTCCAATGGCGACATCGGCATCGTGACGATCCTTCATGAGCGCATGCACCAGATCGACCGCTTCCGCGACGATCTTCGATCCTGACGCAGCCGATCGTGGAAGCGAACCCGCCACCATCCCGCCTTGCCCGCGACTCGCTCGTGGTCGGCGCGGCCACCATCCTGTCCCGCCTGCTCGGCTTCGCCCGCGATGTGCTCGTCGCCCGGCTTCTCGGCGCGGGCCCGGTGGCGGATGCCTTCCTCGCGGCGCTGCGCCTGCCGAATCTGGTCCGGCGCGTGCTGGGCGAGGGCGGTCTCAATGCGCCCTTCGTGCCGATTTATCTGGCCGTCCGGCAGGAGCAGGGAGAGGCGGCTGCGAGGGGCTTCGCCGGCGAGGCAGCGAGCCATCTCGCGCTCATGCTGCTGGTGCTGGTCGGGCTCGGCGAGCTGTTCGCGCCCTGGGTCGTGCTCGCCATCGCGGGCGGCTTCGCCGAGGAGCCGGAGACGCTGGCGCTGGCGGCCTCCTACACGCGGCTGATGCTGCCGTTCCTGCTGCTGACGACGGTCGCTGCGCTGCTGGCGGCGCTGCTCAATGCCGAGCGGCGTTTCGTCATGGCGGCGCTGGCCCCGGCCCTGATGAATGCGCTGCTGATCGCGATCCTGCTCCTGCAGCTTCTGCAGGGCACCGAGCCGGCGATGGCGGCGCGGTGGCAGGCGCTTGCGGTGAGCGCCACCGGCCTCGCCCATCTCGGGCTGGTGCTGTTGGCGCTGCGACGGGTCGGCTGGCCGCGGCCGAGCCTGCGCTGGTCGCCCGCCATGAGCCGCCTGATCCGCACCGGCGGCGCGACGCTGCTGGCGGCCTCGAGCGCGCAGCTCGTCCTGCTGGTCGCAACGCAGATCGCCTCGGGCGAGGCGGGGGCGGTCGCGGCGCTCTACTACGCCGACCGGATCTTCCAGCTGCCGCTGGGCTTCGTCGGGGTGGCGATGGGGACCGTCGTCTTCTCCGAGATGGCGCAGCGCCCCGCCGGCGACGACGCGCTGCTCGGGCGGGCGCTGGGGCTCGGGCTGGCGCTGGCCCTTCCGGCGGCGGTCGCACTCATCGTGCTGGCGCGGCCGATCGTCTCGATCCTGTTCGAGCATGGCCGCTTCGGCACCGACGATACGGCGCGCACCGCCGCCGCGCTCGCGCTCCTGGCGGCGGGGCTGCCCTTCGCGGTCGTGACCAAGGTTCTCGGCCAGGCCTATTTCGCCCGCCAGCGCCCGCGAACCCCGCTTCTGGTCGGCCTGGCCGCCGTGGCAGTCGCCGCCGCCGCCGGGAGGCTGCTTTCTCCCTTCGGGCCGGCGGCCGCGACGGCGGCGCTCGCCGCCAGCCTCGCCTTCCTGCTCCAGGCCCTGATGCTGGGCGTGCTGCTCGCCCGGGAAGGCCTCTGGCGGCCGGCCTCGGCGCTGCGACCGGCAGCGGGCGTCGCCGTCGCCAGTCTCGCGATGCTCCTCCTGCTCATGGGCCTCGGCCCGGCCCTGCAGGGCTGGATGGCGCCGGGCCAAGCGGTGATCGTGCGCGCGGCGGGGCTCGCGCTGCTCTGCGGCGCCGGGCTCGCCGGCTATGGCGCGGCGGGCTGGGCGCTCGGCGTCTTCGGGCCGCGCGGCTGGCCCGGCCCCTTGCGCAAGCGCCGGGGTTGAGCCAGAAGCCCCCCTCCCTCCCGTTCGTGACGACGGAGCGCCCGATGGCGACCTTTCACCAGCGCGTCTTCTCCGGCATGCAGCCGACCTCGACGCTGCATCTCGGCAATTATCTGGGCGCGCTGACCAACTGGGTCGCGATGCAGGACACGCATGAGTGCATCTATTGCGTCGTCGACATGCACGCGATCACGGTCTGGCAGAACCCCGCCGACCTGACGCGGGCGATCCGCGAGGTCACGGCGGCCTATGTCGCGGCCGGCGTCGATCCCAAGCGCAGCATCATCTTCAACCAGAGCCAGGTTTCGCAGCATGCGGAACTCGCCTGGGTCTTCAACTGCGTCGCCCGCCTGGGCTGGCTCAACCGCATGACGCAGTTCAAGGAAAAGGCCGGCAAGGACCGGGAGAATGCCTCGATCGGGCTCTATGCCTATCCGGCGCTGATGGCGGCCGACATCCTGCTCTACAAGGCGACGCATGTGCCGGTCGGCGAGGACCAGAAGCAGCATCTCGAGCTCGCCCGCGACATCGCGCAGAAGTTCAACAACGATTTCGGCGCGCAGATCGCGGAAAAGGGGCTCGGCACGGGCGAGTTCGGGTTCTTCCCGCAGCCGGAACCGATGATCCAGGGCCCGGCACCCCGCGTGATGAGCCTGCGCGACGGCACCAAGAAGATGTCGAAGTCGGACGCCTCCGACAATTCGCGCATCAACCTGACCGATGATGCCGAGACCATCGCCCAGAAGATCCGCAAAGCGAAGACCGACCCCGACGCGCTGCCGTCCGAGGAGAAGGGGCTGGAGGGCCGGCCCGAGGCGGAGAACCTCGTCGGCATCTATGCCGGGCTGAACGGCGAGACCAAGGCGCAGGTTCTCGCGCAGTTCGGCGGAGGGCAGTTCTCCGGCTTCAAGGCGGCGCTGGTCGACCTCGCCGTGGCGAAGCTCGCGCCGATCGCCGGCGAGATGCGCCGGCTCCTGGCCGATGTCAGCCATATCGACGCGATCCTCGGCGATGGCGCGCAGCGGGCGGAGGCCATCGCCGCCCCCATCATGCGCGACGTCAAGGACATCGTCGGCTTCGTGCGGCGCGGCTGAGCGGTGCGGCCAGACCTGACGGTATGGGCTTGCGCTGACCTCGCGGCGCGGGCCACCATGCCGTCTCCTGAAGCGGCGGCAGGACAGTCGACATGGTGAAACGACGGCGGTCCTACGAGACGGGCCATCGACCGAAGTTCCTCGCGGTGGTGGACGACAGCGTCGAATGCGCCAAGGCGGTTCGCTTTGCGGCGCGTCGCTGCGCGCGGCTGGGCGCGTCGATCGTCCTGCTGGGCGTCATCACGCCGCCCGAGCACGAGACCTGGCTGGGCGTCGGCGAGGTGATGCAGGCGGAGGCCGAGGCCGAGGCCGAGAAGCTGATCGAGGCCGCCGCGGAGGCTGTGCGCACTTTCGCCGGGCTGGAGCCCGAGCGCGTCGTGCGCACCGGCGATAAGGCGGACGAGGTGGTCAAGCTGATCGAGTCCGACGAGGACATCTCGCTGCTCGTTCTCGCCGCGGGCGTCGGCCGCGACGGCCCTGGGCCGCTGGTCAGCGCGCTTGCCGGCAAATCCGCCGCGAGCTTCCCGATTCCCGTCGCGATCGTGCCCGGTCATCTCGAGGACGAGGAAATCGACGCGCTGGCGTGATCCCCGGCGGGGCCAACCACCCGCTTCACGCTGGAATGATTCGCGCCACGCGCCTATATCTCGCCGATGGAACGGCGGCCTTGACCCGTCCGGGACCGGAGACTCCAGCATGTTCATCCAGACCGAAGCCACGCCGAACCCGGCGACCCTGAAATTCCTGCCCGGCCGGACCGTCATGCAAGACGGCACGCTGGAGCTGCGCGACGCCGAGCAGGCCGAGCGCTCGCCGCTGGCGCAGCGGCTCTTCAGCGTCTCGGGCGTTTCCGGCGTTTTCCTCGGCGCCGATTTCATCACCGTGACCAAGGCCGGCGGCGAGTGGCCGCATCTGAAGCCCGCGATCCTCGGCGCCATCATGGAGCATTTCATGTCGGGCGCGCCGGTGCTGGCGAGCGGCTCACAGGCGGATGTCACGGAAGAGGGCGAGTTCTTCGCGCCCGAGGACGCCCAGACGGTCGAGACGATCAAGGACCTGCTGGAGACGCGCATCCGGCCGGCGGTAGCCGGCGATGGCGGCGACATCACCTTCCGTGGCTTCAAGGATGGCACGGTCTATCTGGCGATGAAGGGCTCCTGCTCGGGCTGCCCCTCCTCGACCGCGACGCTGAAGCACGGCATCCAGAACCTGTTGCGTCACTTCCTGCCGGATGTGCGGGAAGTCGAGGCGATTTGATCGTCGTCGGTCAAACCTCCTGCCGTCATCCCGGGCTTCGCGGCTGAGCCGCCTGTCCGAGATGACGTCCCGCTTGCAAGACTACCGGACAGGCAAGGCCTAGGCTGATGCGCATCCTCGCGATCGACACCGCGCTCGGCGCCTGCTCGGCTTGCGTACTCGAGGCCGGCTCGGCCGAGCCCCTCGCGATCGAGCAGATCGCGATGGAGCGCGGTCATGCCGAGGCGCTGATGCCGCTGATCGAACGCGTGATGAAAGCGGTGCCGGGAGGCTTCTCCTCGCTCAACCGCGTCGCCGTGACGGTCGGACCCGGCAGCTATACCGGCCTGCGCGTCGGCGTCAGCGCGGCACGGGCGATCGCGCTTGCTGCGAAAATCCCGGCCGTGGGCGTGACCACGCTCGCCGCCTGCGCCGCGCCCCTGGTCGGCCGCGAGAGCGGCCGGGTGATCGCCGCCGCTCTCGACGCCAAGCACGGCCAGGTCTGGTTCCAGGCGCTGAGTTCCGAAGGCCGCCCGATCGTCGCGCTGCGCCAGGTCAGCTATCGCGATGCGGCGCGCGCGATCGGGGCGGGCCCGGTCAGCCTCGTCGGATCGGCTGCGCTGGCCGTCGCCAACGAGGCCTGGGCGATCGGGCTCGATGCGCTGGTGATCGACGATGCGCGCGCACCGGACGTGACCTGGGTGGCCCGGCTCGGGCTGATCGCCGATCCCGACCAGGCGCCGCCGCGGCCGCTCTATCTGAAGGCGCCGGAGACGACGCCTCAGGACCGCGCGCGCCTGCCGCGGCGCTGAGCGAGGCGAACGGCCTACATGACGCAAGGGTATTTGCCGCGCACCCTGGCTGTGCCATCAAGCGCCATGGACTGGCTGCGCCGACTTCTCCATCCCGAATCCTGCCCGGCGCGCACGGCGCGGCTCGACGCGCGCCATGCCCGCGACATCGCGGCGCTGCACGGCCAGGGGCGGGTTCGCGCGCGGCTGGGAGGCGGGCGAATGCGCCGCCCTGCTGAGCGACGCCAGCATCGCGGCGGATGGCGTCTTCACCGGCCATCACGCGCAGCCGGCCGGCTTCGTGATGTCGCGCCAGGCCGCCGACGAGGCCGAGATCCTGTCGATCGTGGTCGCGCCCGCGCATCGCGGCAACCGGCTGGCCGCCAATCTCCTCGGCGCGCATCTCTCCCGGCTCGCCGGCAACGGCGTCTCGCAGGTCTTCCTCGAGGTCGAGGACGGGAATGTCGCGGCGGAGCGGCTCTATCGGCATCTCGGCTTCCGCGAGGTCGGCCGTCGCAAGGGCTATTATCCGAAGCCCGATGGCAGCCGCGCCACCGCTGTCGCGATGCGGCTCGATCTGGCGTGACCCCGCCACGCACATCATGAAGACCCTGCCGCCCGGTGCGCTCCTGCGTGTCACGGCCCTTGCGGTCGGCATGATCGCGCTGCTGCCGGTGCAGTTGCTGGTCATGCGGCTGGCACCGGCCAGGGGCGCCGCGATCCCGCGCCTGTTCCACCGCCTGACCTGCCGCTGCCTCGGCGTGCGGCGCCGTGTCCGCGGGACGCCGCCGCCGAAAGGCGCCGCCGGGCTGATCGTCGCCAACCATGTTTCCTGGCTCGACATTTCGGTGCTCGGTGCCGAGCGGCCGGTCTGCTTCGTCGCCAAGAGCGAGGTGGCGGGCTGGCCGATGATCGGGTTCCTGGCGAAGTTGCAGCGCACCGTCTTCATCGATCGCTCGCGACGGGGGGCGACGGCGGACGTCGCGGCGCAGATGGGCGAGCGGCTGTCGGCGGGAGAGGCGGTCGTGCTCTTCGCGGAAGGGACGACGGGCGACGGCACCCGCATCCTGCCGCTGCGCTCCTCGCTGCTCGGGGCCGCCCATGAGGCGCTTGGCAAGGGCGAACCCGGCGCCGAGGACGACATTGCCGTCTATCCGCTGACGATCAGCTATACGGGCTTTCACGGCATGGCGGGCGGGCGCTTCGAGCGCACGGCGCTGGCCTGGTATGGCGACACCGAGCTCGCCCCGCATCTGCAGGCGGTGCTGCGGGCCGGCGCCATCGATGTCGAGCTCGCCTGGGGCGAGCCGATCGCCATGGGTCGCGCCACCTCGCGCAAGGAAGCGACGCGGCGCGCGCAGGACGCGATCCGCAAGGCCCGGCAGGAAACCGTCAGCGGGCGGCCGCTGCCGTGAGGCGCACCACTGGCCCGGTCATTGCTTGGGCTCCGGGGCGGTGCCGGGCGTTTCCTCGCGGCGCGATCCGGAGTAAGGAGACGGTTTGGAGTTCAGACCCGGCGCGATGAAGAAAGTCCACATCAAGTCCTTCGGCTGCCAGATGAACGTCTATGACGGCCAGCGCATGGCCGACATCCTGGGCGAACAGGGCTTCGAGGAGACGGCGACGCCCGAGGGCGCGGACCTGATCCTGCTGAACACCTGCCATATCCGCGACCGGGCGGTGCAGAAGGTCTATACCGAGCTCGGCAAGCTGCGCGACATCAAGACCGCGCAGAAGGCGGAGGGGCAGGACACCCGCATCATCGTGGCGGGCTGCGTCGCTCAGGCGGAGGGCGCGGAAATCCAGCGGCGCCAGCCGGCGGTCGATCTCGTCGTCGGGCCGCAGGCCTATCACCGCCTGCCCGAACTGCTGGAGCGGGCGCGGGCGCGGCGCGTCGTCGATACCGACCTGCCGATCGACGACAAGTTCGGCCACCTGCCCGCACCACGGCCGCAAACGATCCGCCAGCGTGGCATCTCGGCCTTCGTCACCGTCCAGGAAGGCTGCGACAAGTTCTGCGCCTTCTGCGTCGTGCCCTATACGCGCGGCGCCGAGTTCTCGCGGCCGGTGGCACAGGTCATGGCCGAGATCGAGCGGCTGGCGGCTTCGGGGGTGCAGGACGTCACGCTGATCGGCCAGAACGTCAACGCCTATCACGGCGAGGGGCCCTACGGGCGCGTCTGGGGTCTGGCGCGGCTGATGCACCGGGTCGCCGAGGTGCCGGGCATCGCCCGCATCCGCTACACCACGAGCCATCCTCGCGACATGGACGACGATCTCATCGCCGCGCATCGCGACCTGCCGCAGGTGATGCCGTTCCTGCATCTGCCGGTCCAGGCCGGCTCCGACCGCATCCTGGCCGCGATGAACCGCAAGCACAGCGCCGAGGATTACCGCCGGCTCGTCGACCGCATCCGGCAGGCGCGGCCCGACATCGCGCTGTCCTCGGATTTCATCGTCGGTTTCCCCGGCGAGACGGATGCGGATTTCGAGGCGACGCTGGCGCTGGTCGACGAGATCGGCTTCGCCTCGAGCTATTCCTTCAAGTATTCGCCGCGCCCGGGCACGCCGGCCGCCGATCTCGACGACGCGGTTCCCGCCGTAGTGATGGACGAGCGGCTTCAGCGTCTCCAGGCACGGATCGAACATCACCGTCAGGCGTTCAACCATGCGATGGTGGGACGGACGGTCGAGGTGCTGCTGGAACGGGCGGGGCGCCATCCCGGCCAGCTTGCCGGCAAATCGCCCTACCTTCAGGCTGTCCAGATCGAGACGGAGACGAATCAGATCGGCGAGCTCGTGCAGGTGGTGATCGAGCGGGCGGGCTCCAACTCGCTGTTCGGCCGCAAGGCCGAGGCGGCCGGCGCAGGCACGGGCAAGCCCTCCTCCGAGGACATCGCCGCGTGAGCCCCGTTCCGTTGCGTTCCGCGCGTCCTTGTCATCAGCCTGCCACCGTCGCGCCGGCTGATATGACCGTTGCACAGGGTAGACGACCCGGCCTCACGCTCCTGTCCGGCCGGAACAGGCGCCAGGGAGACGACGCCATTGGCACAGGCTGACACGACGACACCCCGCCCGGACCGCAGCCCCCGCCGCGAGGCAACGCCGACACGGATCGACGGGCTGACGCGGGACGGGCTGCCGGCGACCGAAGTGCTGCTCTCCTTCGACGACAACCGCCTCGCCAGCCTGGTCTTCGGCCATTACGACCAGAACCTGGCGCATCTCGAGCGCCGGCTCGGCGTGGTGATCAGCCCCAACGGCAATCACGCTACGGTCAAGGGGCCGCGCGAGACCGCCGAGCAGGCCGGCCGCGTGCTGAAGACGCTCTACACGCGCGCCAAGGCCGGCGCCCCGGTGACCCTGGGCGAGGTCGACGGCGCGATCGAAGAAAGCAACGTCCAGCGTTCGCTGTTTCCGGCGGCCGATGCAGGCAAGGCCTCCTTCGACGCGATCGTCACGCGCAAGCGCGGCCCCGTACGGGCACGCAATGCGGCGCAGGACGCCTATCTGCGCCAGCTCAAGCGCAACGAGCTCGTCCTCGCCGAAGGGCCGGCCGGCACGGGCAAGACCTGGCTCGCGGTCGGCCATGCCGTTTCGCTGATCGAGCAGGGCGTGGTCGAGCGCATGGTGCTGTCGCGCCCGGCGGTCGAGGCGGGCGAGCGGCTCGGCTTCCTGCCTGGCGACATGCGCGAGAAGGTCGATCCCTATCTGCGGCCGATCTACGACGCGCTCAACGACTTCATGGAGGCGCGCCATGTCGAGCGCGCGCTGCAGACCGGTATGATCGAGATCGCGCCGCTGGCCTTCATGCGCGGGCGAACCCTGACCAATGCGGTGGTGCTGCTCGACGAGGCACAGAACGCGACCTCCGTACAGATGAAGATGTTCCTCACCCGCCTGGGCGAGGGTTCGCGCATGATCATCACCGGCGACCCCTCCCAGATCGACCTGCCGCCGGGCCAGCGCTCGGGGCTGATCGAAGCGGTAAAGCTGCTCTCGGGCGTCGAGGGCGTCGGCTACGCCAAGTTCGAGGAGGGCGACGTCGTCCGCCACGACCTCGTGCGCCGCATCGTCATGGCCTATGAGGGCGCGGCCCGGCGCGAGCGCGAGGAACGCGAGGAGCGGATGCGCGCACCCCTTCCCGAGGCGCCGATCGAAAGCGATACCGAGGGCCTGAAGCGCACGCTCTCGCGGGAGCGCCCGCGATGAACGATCGACCTCGCGCGCGGCGTTCGGCGCCGCGACCCGAGACCCGGCCGGCCCCGCCCGCGCTCGCCCTGCGGGCGCAGTCGCGGCAATGGCGCGCGCTGGGCGATCTGCCGGTCCTGCGGGCCCACGCCGCGCGAGCGATCGAGGCAGCGCTGGCGGTCGCGCCGGTGCAGCCCAGCCCGGGCGCCGAACTCAGCCTGCTGCTGACCGACGACCGGCGTATCCGAATCGTCAACCGCGACTGGCGCGGGTTCGACAAGGCGACCAATGTGCTGTCCTTCCCGGCCGCTCCGGCGGACCGGATCGCCGCGAGCCCCGTCCTGGGCGACATCGTCATCGCCTACGAGACCGTGGCGCGCGAGGCGGAGGCCGAAGGCAAGGCCGTCGCCGATCATTTCAGCCATCTCGTGATCCATGGCCTGCTGCATCTGCTCGGCGAGGATCATGAGACCGACGCCGAAGCGCAGCGCATGGAGGCGCTCGAAGTGGCGGCCCTGGCCCGGCTCAGCATCGCCGACCCCTATGCCGACGGCGAACTCGTCACCGCGCCGCCCTCCGTTTCATCCTCGCATGTTTCCACCCCGGACCGACCCTCACGATCATGAGCGACGACAGTCGACAGACCCAGCCCGAAGCCGCCGGCCGCGGCCTCACCCATTGGCTCAGCCATTTCCTGGACAGGCTCGGCCTGCGTGGCGGCGGCACCATCCGCGAGGAGATCACCGAGGCGCTAGCGCAGGGGAGCGGGCAGCTTGCCGATCTCAGCGCGCAGGAGCGCGCCATGCTCTCCAATGTGCTCAGCCTGCGCGAGCGGCGCGTCGGCGACGTCATGATCCCGCGCGCTGACATCATCGCCGTGCCGGCGGATGCCACGCTCGACGAGCTGCTGGCACTGTTCCGCACAGCCGGCCATTCCCGCCTGCCGGTCTTCGACGACTCGCTCGACGACCCGCGCGGCATGGTCCATATCCGCGACTTCCTCGAATTCATCGCCGGCCAGGCCAAGGCGGAGCCGAGCGCCGGCCTCTCCGAGCCGGCCTTCCACGATCTCGGCGCCGTCGACCTGACGATGACGCTGGCTTCGACCAAGATCATGCGGCCGGTGCTCTATGTCCCGCCCTCGATGCCGGCCGTCGAGCTTCTGGTGCGGATGCAGGCGACGCGGACCCATATCGCGCTGGTGATCGACGAATATGGCGGCACGGACGGGCTCGTCACCATCGAGGACCTGATCGAGATCGTCGTCGGCGATATCGAGGACGAGCATGACCTCGAGGAGGCGCCGACCATCACCCCCGATGGCGAGGGCCGCTACAGCGCCGACGCTCGCGCCACCCTGGAGGAACTCCGGGAGGCGACCGGAATCGACCTGTCGCAGAGCCCGATCGCCGAAGAGGTCGACACCGTGGGAGGGCTGATCGTGACGCTCGCCGGACATGTCCCGGCGCAGGGCGAGACGGTCGAGGGGCCCGACGGGCTGTTTTTCGAGGTGATCGAGGCCGATAGCCGCCGGGTCAAGCGGCTGAGCATTCACCGGCGCCCGGCCACCGAGGGCGAGAGCGCGGCGGAAGCGGGCTGATGCGGATCGCTGCTCTCGCCGATGGCGTCATTCTCGCCTGGGGATGGCGCAGGCGATCGATCGCCTTCGTCGCGGGCGCCTGCGGCGCGCTTGCCCTGCCCCCGCTCGACCTCTGGCCGCTGATCGTCGTGCCGATGACGGTGGCCGTCTGGCTGGTCGATGGCTCCGTCGGCGGCAGCGTCTTCGCGCGGTTCCGCGCCGCCGCCGCCGCTGGCTGGTGGTGGGGTTTCGGCTTTTTCCTGGCCGGGCTCTGGTGGCTGGGTGCGGCCTTTCTCGTGGAGGCCGACAAATTCGCCTGGGCGATGCCGCTGGGGGTTGTCGCACTGCCGGCGCTGCTCGCCTTCTTCCCCGCGCTCGGCTTCGGTTGCGCGAGGCTGCTCTGGTCGACCGGCGCGGGCCGCATCCTCGTTCTTGCCGTCATGCTCTCGCTCAGCGAATGGCTGCGCGGCCATGTACTGACCGGCTTTCCCTGGAACGTCTACGGCATGATGCTCGCCGGCCAGGCGCAGATCGCGCAGATCGCCTCCCTCGTCGGGCTCTATGGCCTGACGCTGCTGGCGGTTGCGATCGGCGCCGCTCCGGCGACGCTGGGCACCTCGGACGGCGCCGTCGCGCGCTGGCGGATGCCGGTTCTGGCGCTGCTGGCACTGGCCGGGCTCATAGGCTTCGGCTTCTGGCGCGTGCCGACGGACCCGGTGCCGCTCGTCGCCGGCGTCAAACTGCGGCTGATGCAGCCGAACCTGCCGCAGGACGCCAAGTTTAACGCCCGCAATGGCGAGGCGATCCTGAACCAGTATCTGGCGCTCAGCGACCGGGCGACGAGCCCGTCCACGCCGGGCGTCCAGGCCGTGACCCATCTAATCTGGCCGGAATCGGCCTTCCCCTTCCTGCTCGGGCGCACACCGCAGGCGCTGGCGCGCATCGCTGCGCTGCTGCCGCCCAACACGACGCTGATCACAGGCGCGGCACGGGCCGGCGAGGTGCTGCCCGGCGAGAGCCGGCCTCCGATCTTCAATTCGATCCAGGTCGTCGACGACGAGGGCGCGATCGTCTCGAGCTACGACAAGGTCCATCTGGTGCCGTTCGGCGAGTATCTGCCGGCGTTTCTGGAACGGCTGATCCGCAGCGTCGGGCTCTCGGAGTTCGTCTCCGTGCCCGGCGGCTTCGCGGCCGGAACGCGCCGGCTGCCGCTGGCGATCCGCGGCCTGCCGCCGGCCGCCCCGCTGATCTGCTACGAGGTAGTGTTTACGGGCGAGGCCGCACCACAGGGTCCGCGCCCCGGTTTCATGCTGAACCTGACCAATGACGGCTGGTTCGGCCTGACCAGCGGGCCCTACCAGCATTTCGCCCAGGCGCGGCTGCGCGCGATCGAGGAAGGGCTGCCGCTGGTGCGTGTCGCCAATACCGGAATCTCCGCCGTGACCGACGGCTATGGCCGCACGCTGGCAAGCCTGCCGCTCGGCCGCGAAGGCGTGCTGGATGTTGGCCTGCCGCGCGTCAGCCCGGCGACGCTCTATGGCCGCATCGCCGATTGGGCCTATGCGGCGATGCTGGCAGGCTTCCTGCTGCTGGCGCGATTGCTGCCCCGTGACTAATCCCATTTGGAACTTGTAAACCGAGGGGATAGGGTGCCGACCTCCACCGCCTTAAACCAATTGACTATGCTGTCGCCTGCACACATCCATCCGGGCCAGCGCCAAAAAAGCCAAGGCAATCCTATGTTGAAGAAAGTCCCCAACCCGATCGACCGCCATGTCGGCAGTCGCGTGCGGATGCAGCGCATGCTCGCGGGCGTTAGCCAGGAAAAGCTCGGCGATGCGCTGGGGCTGACCTTCCAGCAGGTCCAGAAGTACGAGAAGGGTTCGAACCGGATCAGCGCCAGCCGGCTCCAGCAGATCGCCAAGATGCTCGACGTGCCGGTCTCCTTCTTCTTCGAGGGCGCGCCCACCGGCGACATGCCGACCGGCGGTTTCTCCGATTCCGCGGCGAATGCCTATGTCTCCGACTTCATGTCGAGCAGCGAAGGCGTGCAGCTGACGAAGGCCTTCGTCCGCATCAAGAGCGCCAAGGCGAGGCGCCGGATCATCGACCTTGTCGAGACGCTGGCCGAGGAAGAGCCGGAAAACAGCTGAAAACCGGCTCCGAACGTTCGCCCTGTCGAACGATTCTCCCGATAAACGGTTCGGCGTGCTTGACGCCGAACACGTCCGCTGCAAAGAGGTTGGCCGTTTTTCGTCGATCGGCCTTGGTTCCAGGGCCGATCTCCTTCCATCGCTGACCAAGGGTTCCCCGACCGTGTCACGCCAGAATTACCTGTTCACCAGCGAATCCGTCGGCGAGGGCCATCCCGACAAGATCTGCGACCGCATCTCCGACGAGGTCGTGGACCTGTTCTTCAAGGAAGCCGCCAAGGCCGGCATGGATGCCGCGCAGGTGCGCGTCGCCTGCGAGACGCTGGCCACGACCAACCGCGTCGTCATCGCCGGCGAGGTCCGCACCTCGCTCGACGAGAAGGCGATGAAGAGCAAGGTCAAGTCGGCCGCTCGCCGCGCGATCAAGGCGATCGGCTACGAGCAGGACGGCTTCCACTGGAAGAAGTGCAAGATCGACGTGCTACTGCACGCCCAGTCCGCCGACATCGCCCAGGGCGTCGACGCCTCCGGCAGCAAGGACGAGGGCGCGGGCGACCAGGGCATCATGTTCGGCTATGCCTGCCGCGAGACGCCTGAGCTGATGCCGGCGCCGATCTACTACTCGCACAAGATCCTCGAGGTGCTGGCCAAGGCCCGTCACGCCAAGGAAGGCGGCGCCGCCAAGCTCGGCCCCGATGCCAAGAGCCAGGTCACGGTCAAGTACGAGAACGGCAAGCCGGTGGGCGTGACGCAGATCGTGCTCTCGACCCAGCACACCGACGAGACCTTGTCCTCGGCGGATGTCCGCAAGATCGTCGAGCCCTATATCCGCGCGACCCTGCCCGAGGGCTGGATCTCGAAGGACACGGTCTGGCACGTCAACCCGACCGGCAAGTTCGTCATCGGCGGCCCCGATGGCGATGCCGGCCTGACCGGCCGCAAGATCATCGTCGACACCTATGGCGGCGCGGCGCCCCATGGCGGCGGCGCGTTCTCCGGCAAGGACCCGACCAAGGTCGACCGTTCGGCGGCCTATGCGGCGCGCTACCTGGCCAAGAACGTGGTCGCAGCCAAGCTCGCCGAGCGCTGCACGATCCAGCTCTCCTACGCCATCGGCGTCGCCAAGCCGCTGTCGATCTATGTCGACCTGCACGGCACCGGCAAGGTCGACGAGGCCAAGCTGGAGAAGGTCCTCGGCGAGGTGATGGACCTGACCCCGCGCGGCATCCGCACCCATCTGCAGCTCAACAAGCCGATCTACGCCAAGTCGGCGGCCTATGGCCATTTCGGCCGCAAGGCCGGCCGCGACGGCAGCTTCTCCTGGGAGAAGACCGATCTGGTCGACGCGCTGAAGAAGGCCGTCGCCGCCTGAGCTGCGCTCAAGCAAGCAGCCCATCGGGCCGGAGCGGATCGCTCCGGCCCTTTTCTTTTGCTAGGGACCCGTCCGGCGCTACCTCGCCGCCTGCCCGGCCCGCCGTTCGACCGACCTGTCACGAAGCCAGAAGACCCGCCCGATGACCCATGACCATGATCCCGACCGCGCCTTCTTCGGCCGGCGCAAGGGCAAGGCCCTGCGCGACGGCCAGAGCGTGATGATCGATACGGTTCTGCCGCGGCTGCGGCTGCCGGAGGGCGAGATCGCCGACCTGGGGGCGCTGTTTCCGCAGCCGGTCGAGGCGGTGAGGCTCGAGATCGGGTTCGGCGGCGGCGAACATCTGCTCAGCCGCATGCGCGAGAGCCCGCAGATCGGCTTCATCGGCGTCGAGCCCTTCATCAACGGCATGGCCAAGTTCCTGGCCGTGATCGAGCGCGAAGGCCTGACCAATATCCGCATCTGGGATGGTGATGCGGCGTTGATGCTGCCGCGCCTGCCGGCCGGCTCTCTCGACGCGATCGACCTGCTCTATCCCGATCCCTGGCCGAAGCGGCGCCAGCGCAAACGCCGTTTCGTGTCCGAGCGGACGCTGGCGCTGTTTGCCCGGACGCTGCGTCCGGGCGGGCGCTTCCGCTTCGCCAGCGACATCGACGACTATGTCGGCTGGACTTTGGCGCGGCTGGCGCGCTCGCCCGATTTCGACTGGACCGACGAAAAGGCCGACGACTGGCGCCAGCCCTATCTCGGCTGGATCCAGACCCGCTACGAAGCCAAGGCGGTCGCGGCGGGGCGGGTGTCGAGCTATCTCACTGCTGTGCGTCGCGCATCCTGAGGAAGCCGAGCACCCGCTGCGCCGTCGGCTGGGCGATGGTGCGGAAATGCTGCCGGGCCCGATCAACCGCGGCGTCGGACTTGCCGAAATCCTTGCGCAGGCCGATCAGCGCGGCGGCGGTCTCCCAGGACCAGCCCAGCCCACGCGCAACCAGCAGCACCGCGTCGCGATCCGGCCCGAGCACGGCCTGTTCGGCTGCCGGCAGGCTCAGTTCCGACAGCACCGCCACGGCGCAGATCGCATGTTCCGTCGCGCCGGAGGTGGCGAAGCGGACGAGCGTGGCCTCGTCGAGCTGGTTTTCATCGCGGAGCCGGTTGATCTCGACCAGCGCCTCGTTGGCCGTGCCGAGATTACCCTGGATCTCCGCATCGGCTGCAACGGCCCGCGCGCCGCGCTCGACCGCGTCGCCGACGGCTTCGGCCATGTTCGGATCGAGACCGGCCGAGAGCCGGCGCCGGGCGGAGTTCTTCGCTGCCGCCATCAGCTGCGCGGCGAGTTCGGCCGGCAGGTCCCTGCGGTCGCCGAGCGCGGACTGGAGCGCATCGTCCTGGTTGGCGCGCATGACGAGCACGCCCATGCCGTGATGCGAGAAGCGGGCGCCGTGATTGGCGGCGATCGCGTGGGTGACGAGCCGCCCGCCGCGCAGGATCAGGAAATCGGTCACCGGCTCGCCGAGATCCTCGCGCTCGGTGATGGCGAGCATGTGATCGCGCCCCTTCGCCGCGGAGATGGCGACGAGGTCCTGATCGGTGAGACGAGGCGAGGCGACGAGGACGGGACGGGCCACGGCGATCTCGTCCAGCGCCAGCTGGCGCACCACGCCCGCCGGCGCGTTGGGCACCGGTGCCAGCCGCTCGGAGAGCTCGATGCGCGCCCTGAGTTCGATCGCCCGCGAGAGCCGGCCGATGACGACGTCGAAAATGCCAACCTGGTCGTCGTCCATGACGGCCGCGGTGCTGAGGAAGAGATCGGTCAGACGCGACAGGATCTGCGTGCGCTCGTCGGCCGAGCCGCGCACCATCGTCGTCTCGAGATCGCGCAACAGCGAACTGACAGAACTCATACCGCATCCCCAAACAACGCGCAGCGGCCCCAACATGGCGCAGAAGGATGACCAGCGGGTTAGCGGAATGCCGCACCAGAGTTTCGCGCGGTCGCGGTCGGGAGAGGACGCTTGCCAGCAGGGCCGATGCAGACTAAATAGGCGCCAACAGCTCTGGTTTCGGTATCAGCCGATGATCAAGAGCGGGCCGGAAGGTCCGCTCTTTTTTGTTGGCCGCAGCCCAGCCGGGGCCGAGCATGACGCCGATGGCCGGCGGCCCCCGCGCGGCCGCTCCCGGCGCTCCATGCGCCATCCTTCGGTCGCAGCCGGGCTCGAGCCCGTCTGAGAGGCAGGCAGCCAGGGCATGAACGAGCCGAACGCCAGCGAACAGGACAACGATCCCCGCCTCGTCGTCGAGAGCGGTGTGGCGGCGCGCGTCGCCGCGATCATCGAGCCCGCCATCGTCGATCTCGGCTACCGGCTGGTGCGGGTGCGGGTCACCGGCCAGAACGGCTGCACCGTGCAGATCATGGCCGAACGGCCGGACGGCACGATGAATGTCGAGGGGTGCGAGGAGGTCAGCCAGGCGGTCTCGCCGGCGCTCGACGTCGACGACCCGATCCAGGTCGCCTACCACCTCGAGGTGTCGTCGCCCGGCATCGACCGGCCCCTTGTCCGCGCCGGCGATTTCGCCCGCTGGGCCGGCCATCTGGCCAAGATCGACACCGAGACCCCCGTCCATGGTCGCAAGCGCTTCCGCGGCATCCTTCTCGGCGTCGAGGGCGACAACGCACTGCTCGCCCGCGACGACGCCAAGACCGAGGATGAGCGCAACGTCGCGATTCCGATGACGTTGATCGGCGATGCCCGGCTGGTGCTGACCGACGCGCTGGTGACCGAGTCGCTGCGCCGCGGCAAGGCGGGGCTGCCGCCCGCGATGCCGTCGGCCGACGAGATCGCCGCGCCGCCCAAGGGGCGCAAGAAGTCGCTGGGCCCGCGGCCCGACAAGATGCGCGGACAGACTCCGCCCGACACAACCGAAGAGGAGTGAGCGCCATGGTGGTCGCAGCCAACAGGCTCGAATGGCTTCAGATCGCGGACGCCGTCGCCCGCGAGAAATCGATCGACCGGCAGATCGTGCTGGACGCGATGGAGGACGCCATCGCCCGGGCCGCCCGCTCGCGCTACGGCGCCGAGACCGACGTCCATGCCGAGATCAGCACCAAGACCGGCGAACTGCGCCTGGCGCGCCATCTCCAGGTCGTCGACAGCGTCGAGAACCCGGCCGTCGAGATCACCGTCGACGAGGCCAAGCGCCACAACCCGGCCGCCCAGGTCGGCGACGTGATCGCCGATCCGCTGCCACCCTTCGATTTCGGCCGCATCGCCGCCCAGGCCGCCAAGCAGGTCATCGTGCAGAAGGTCCGCGAGGCCGAGCGTGACCGCCAGTACGACGAGTACAAGGATCGCATCGGCGAGATCGTCAACGGCGCGGTCAAGCGCGTCGAATACGGCAACGTCTTCGTCGATCTCGGCCGCGGCGAGGCGATCATCCGCCGCGACGAGATGATCCCGCGTGAGACCTTCAAGGTCGGCGACCGTGCCCGCGCCTATGTCTACGACGTGCGCCGTGAACCGCGCGGCCCGCAGATCTTCCTGTCCCGCACCCATCCGCAGTTCATGGCCAAGCTGTTCGGCCAGGAAGTGCCGGAAATCTACGACGGCATCGTCGAGGTGAAGGCCGTCGCCCGCGATCCGGGCTCTCGCGCCAAGATCGCCGTGATCAGCCGCGATTCCTCGATCGACCCCGTCGGCGCCTGCGTCGGCATGCGCGGCTCGCGCGTGCAGGCCGTCGTCGGCGAGCTCCAGGGCGAGAAGATCGACATCATCCCGTGGTCGCCCGACGTCGCCACCTTCGTCGTCAACGCGCTGCAGCCGGCGGAAGTCGCCAAGGTCGTGCTCGACGAGGAGGCCGACAAGATCGAGGTCGTGGTGCCCGACGAGCAGCTCTCGCTCGCGATCGGCCGTCGCGGCCAGAACGTCCGCTTGGCCTCGCAGCTCACCGGCTGGGACATCGACATCCTGACCGAGGCCGAGGAATCCGAGCGGCGCCAGAAGGAATTCGTCACCCGCACCGACATCTTCATGAACGCGCTGAACGTCGACGAAACGGTCGGCCAGCTGCTCGCGTCGGAAGGCTTCCGCACGGTCGAGGAGGTCGCCTATGTCGATCCTTCCGAGCTCGCCTCGATCGAGGGCTTCGACGAGGAGACCGGTGCCGAGATCCAGTCGCGCGCCCAGGAGTATCTGGCCGCGGTCGAGGCCGAGTTCGACGAGAAGCGCCGTGCGCTGGGCGTCGAGGACGGGCTGCGCGAGGTCGCCGGCATCACCACCGCGATGATGGTGGCGCTGGGCGAGAACGACGTGAAGAACGTCGAGGACCTCGCCGGCTGCGCCACCGACGACCTCGTCGGCTGGACCGAGCGCAAGGATGGCGAGACCACCCGCCATTCCGGCTATCTCGACGGGTTCGACCTGTCGCGCCAGGACGCCGAGGCCATCATCATGGCCGCCCGCGTCCAGGCCGGCTGGGTCGAGGCGCCCGCCGAAGAGACCGAGGACGCCGCCGAGGCGACGGCCGAGGCCTGAGCCGGAAACCCGCCATGAACGCGGCTCAAGCGCGCGCTGCGCGCGAGACGCCCCAGGCCCGCCGCGACGGGCCGGAGCGGAGCTGCGTCGTGACGCGGACGGTCCAGTCGCCCGACGAGCTGATCCGCTTCGTCGTCGGCCCCGAAGGCGTGCTGGTGCCGGATCTGCGCCGCAAGCTGCCGGGGCGCGGCGTCTGGGCCAGCCTCAGCGCGGCAACCGTCGCCGAGGCGATCAAGCGCCGCGCCTTCGAGCGCTCGCTGAAGACCAAAGTCGTCGTGCCGCCCGATCTGGTCGCGATGATCGACCGGCTGATGCACAAGGACGCGCTGCAGGCGCTGGCCATGGCCAACAAGGCCGGGCTGGTGCAGGCGGGCTTCGCCAAGGTCGAGGCGATGATCGGCTCCGGCCAGTGTGCCGGCGTGATCGAGGCCAGCGACGGGGCCGAGGACGGGCGCCGCAAGATCGGCCAGGCCCTGCGCCGGGCCGAACTGGCCCGCGAAGAGGCCGGTCTGAAGCCGCGAAGGCCTCACGTCGTGGCAATTTTTGCGAGCGAAGATTTGGAATTGGCGTTGGGCCGCCCACATGTGATACATGCGGCGCTTGCTCCGGGACCGGCGGCGGAGGGTTTCCTCTCCCGCTGGCGTCGGCTCGTTCGCTATCGGACGGGCGATGCCGGCGCAACCGACCCGGATAAGCCGACCGGTGCCAACCCCGCAGGCGACGATTCCGTAGACCAACGAACGACCGAACCGGCTGGACCGAACGCGGCAGGACCGAGCACAGAATGAGCGATACCAAGACCCCGGGCGACAAGACTTTGACCGTCAGCCCCCCGAAGACCCTGAGCCTGAAGCGTCCTGTCGAACAGAGCACTGTCCGGCAGAGCTTCTCGCATGGGCGCTCCAAGCAGGTTGTCGTCGAGGTCAAGCGCCGCGTCGCCGGCCCGGACGTCAAGGAGGTCGCGGCACCGCGCCCTGCCGCGCCGCCGGTCCAGCAGGCTGCGCCCCGCCCGGCTCCCGCCGCGCCGACGCCGCCCGCCCGCCCTGCTTCCGGCATGCTGCTGCGGACCCTCTCCGAGGACGAGAAGGAGGCGCGTCAGCGCGCCCTCTCCGACTCCCGCGGCCGCGAGGCGGAAGCCCGCCGGATCGCCGAGGACGAGGCCCGTGCCCGTGCGCTGGCCGCCGAGCGCGAGCGCCAGGAGCGTGAAGCCGCCCTCGCCCGCCAGCGCGAAGAGGAAGAGCGTCGCCGGCAGGAAGAAGATCGCAAGCGCCGCGCCGAAAGCGCCGCCCGCCAGCGCATGGATGAGCCCCAGGCCCCGCGTGCGCCGCAGCCGCCGCGCGATGTCGCCCCGGCCGCTCCGTCGCAGCCGCAATCGGCCCCGCCGCCGGCCGCCGGCTTTGCGCCGCGCCCGGCCGCTGCCGGCCCGCGTCCCGAATTCGCGCCCCGCACCCCGATGCGGGATGTCGGCGCGCGTCCTCCGCGCCTCGATTCCCGTCCGCCGCGTCTCGAGACGCCGCGGCCGCCGCGCGTCGATGCGGCGGCTCCGGCCGAGCCCGCCATCACCCGGCCGACGCGTCAGGCACCGTCCACCGCCACCCCGCGCAGCCGTCCTGATGACGGCGAGGCCCGGCCCGCTTTCCGCCGCCCCGGCGGTGGTGCGGGTGGTCCGCCGCGCGGCGCCCCGGCTCCGGCTCCCAAGACCCCGAAGGTCGGCGAGAAGCCGCGCGGCCGTCTGACATTGTCGACCGCGACCGGCGGAGACGACGAGCGTACGCGTTCGGTCGCCGCCTTCCGCCGCCGTGTCCAGCGCATGACCGGGCATCGCGCCTCGGACGTCGCGAAGGAACGCGTGATGCGCGAGGTGATCATTCCCGAGACGATCACCATCCAGGAACTCGCCAACCGCATGACCGAGCGGGGCGTCGACGTCATCCGCCTGCTGATGAAGCAGGGCGCGATGCACAAGATCACGGACGTGATCGACGCCGACACCGCCCAGCTGGTGGCCGAGGAAATGGGCCACACGGTCAAGCGCGTCGCCGAATCGGACGTTGAAGAGGGTCTCTTCGACACCCCCGACACCGACGAGACGCTGCTCTCGCGGCCCGCCGTCGTCACGATCATGGGCCATGTCGACCACGGCAAGACCTCGCTGCTCGACGCGATCCGCCAGACCCATGTCGTCACCGGAGAGGCCGGCGGCATCACCCAGCATATCGGCGCCTATCAGGTGAAGACGCCGTCGGGCGCCTTCGTCACCTTCATCGACACGCCCGGCCACGCCGCCTTCACGGCGATGCGCGCCCGCGGCGCCAAGGTGACGGACGTGGTCGTGCTGGTCGTCGCGGCCGATGACGGCGTGATGCCGCAGACGGTCGAGGCGATCAATCACGCCAAGGCTGCGGGCGTTCCGCTGATCGTGGCGATCAACAAGATCGACAAGACCGATGCGAGCCCCGAGCGGGTTCGTGCGGAACTGCTGCAGTACGAGATCCAGGTCGAGACGCTGGGCGGCGAGACGCTCGAAATCGAGGTGTCCGCCAAGACGGGCAAGAACCTCGACAAGCTGCTCGAGGCGATTGCGCTGCAGGCCGAACTGCTCGACCTCAAGGCCAATCCGGATCGTCCGGCCGAGGGCACGGTGATCGAGGCCAAGCTCGATCGCGGCCGCGGCCCGGTCGCGACCGTGCTCGTCCAGCGCGGCACGCTGCGCACCGGCGACATCGTCGTGGCGGGTTCGGAATGGGGTCGCGTGCGCGCCCTCATCGGCGACACCGGCGCCCAGATCAAGGAAGCGCCTCCGTCACTTCCCGTGGAGGTTCTCGGCTTCAACGGCACGCCCGAGGCCGGCGACCGCGTCGCGGTGGTCGAGTCCGAGGCCCGTGCCCGCGAGATCACCGATTACCGCGAGCGCCAGAAGCGCGACCGGATCGCCGCTCGCGGCGGTGGATCGTCGGCCGGCCGCTCGCTCGCCGACATGATGCGCGATCTCAAGGAAGGCGCCGGCCGCAAGGAATTCCCGCTCGTCGTCAAGGGCGACGTGCAGGGTTCGGTCGAAGCCATTGTGGGAACGCTTGAAAAGGTCGGCAACGACGAGGTGCGCGCCCGCGTGCTGCAGTCGGGCGTCGGCGGCATCACGGAATCCGACATCACGCTGGCCCAGGCTTCGGGCGCGGCCGTGATCGGCTTCAACGTGCGTGCCCACAAGGAAGCGCGCGAGGCGGCCGAACGGGCCGGCGTCGAAATCCGCTACTACAACATCATCTACAACCTCGTGGACGATGTGAAGGCGGCGATGTCGGGTCTGCTGGCTCCGACCCTGCGCGAGACCATGCTCGGCAACGCGCAGATCCTCGAGATCTTCGCGGTCTCGAAGGTCGGCAAGATCGCCGGTTGCCGCGTCACCGACGGCACGATCGAGCGTGGCGCCAATGTCCGCCTGATCCGCGACAATGTCGTGGTTCACGAGGGCAAGCTCGCCCAGCTCAAGCGCTTCAAGGACGACGCCAAGGAAGTCGTGGCGGGCCAGGAGTGCGGTATGTCCTTCGAGAACTACCAGGACATGCGCGCCGGCGACGTCATCGAGTGCTACCGCGTCGAGGAGATCAAGCGCACGCTCTGAGGCGTTGCGCTTCGACCCAGGCTGATCATGGCCGGGCTTGCCCGGCCATGATGCTTTTATCGACCGTCCATCCGGTCCGAACCCGGAGAACGAGAACCATGGCAAGACCTGCAAAACCCTCCGGACCGAACCAGCGCCAGCTGCGTATCGGCGAAGTCATCCGTCACGCGCTGGCGGAGCTGCTCTCGCGCGGTGACATCCATGACGAGGTCCTGGCCCGGCATGTCGTCACCGTGCCCGAGGTGCGCCTCTCTTCGGATCTGAAGCTCGCGACCTGCTATATCATGCCGCTGGGCGGCGGCGACGTGAAGCCGGTGCTGAAGGCGCTCAACGACCACAAGCGCTATATCCGCGGCGAGATCGCCCATCGGGTGAACCTGAAATTCGCGCCGGATATCCGCTTCCTGGCGGATGAGAGCTTCGCCGAGGCCGAGCGCGTCGATGCCATCCTCTATTCCGACAAGGTGCGCCAGGACATCCTGAAGCAGCCGCTGCGCATCCAGACCGACGAGCAGGACGATGACTGAGCCGGCCTCTCCGGATGTGCTCGAACCCCAGGGCCAAAGCTTCGCTCCGCGTCCGAAAAAACGCGACGTGCATGGCTGGGTCGTTCTCGACAAGCCCGTCGGCATGACCTCGACCCATGCGGTCGCGGTGGTGAAGCGAGCCTTCGCGGCGAAGAAGGCCGGCCATGCGGGCACGCTCGACCCGCTCGCCTCGGGCCTGCTGCCGATCGCGCTCGGCGAGGCCACCAAGACCGTTCCCTTCGTCATGGACGGGCGCAAGGCCTACCAGTTCACCGTGTCATGGGGCAGCCAGACCGATACCGACGACACCGAAGGCAAGGTGATCGCGACCTCGGATGCGCGGCCGGACGAAGCGGCGATTGCGGCGCTATTGCCGCGCTTCACCGGCACGATCAGCCAGGTGCCGCCGAAATTCTCCGCCATCAAGATCGCCGGCGAGCGCGCCTATGACCTCGCCCGCGATGGCGAGGAGGTCGTGCTGGAGGCCCGCCCGGTCGAGATCGACGCGCTGCGCATCGTCGCCCATGACGGCGCTACCACGACCTTCGAGGCCGAATGCGGCAAGGGCACCTATGTGCGCGCCATCGCCCGCGATCTCGGGCTAGCGCTCGGCTGCCTCGGCCATGTCGCGCATCTGCGGCGTACCCGCGTCGGGCCCTTCGGCATTGCCGACGCGACCTCGGTCGAGACCCTGCGCAAAAGCGCGGAGAGTGCGGCCGGCGCCCTTCAGCCGGTGATGGCGGCGCTGTCGCTGATCCCGGAGATCGCGATCAACCGCGATGCGGCGATGCGGCTGAAGCGCGGGCAGAGCGTGCTGCTGCGTGGGCGCGACGCGCTGCCGGCGAGCCCGGCGGTCTATGCCACCTGCGGCGGCGTCCTGATCGCCATCGGCGCGGTCGAGCAGGGTGAATTCGTCCCCCACCGCGTCTTCAATCTCTGACTGCAGCGCCGAGGCGGTCGATCGAAAGGTCGCGTTAACGGCCCGGCGCCTATCTCTCGGACGACAACGCTCCGGTTAGCGCGGGT
The DNA here is from genome assembly GCF_040546595.1 of Bosea sp. OAE506. NCBI lineage: Bacteria > Pseudomonadati > Pseudomonadota > Alphaproteobacteria > Hyphomicrobiales > Alloboseaceae > Allobosea > Allobosea sp. OAE506. The sequence goes on from NZ_JBEPOB010000001.1 coordinate 950,805, forward strand.
CCCCAGCCGCATCAGAACGGCACGGCCCGCCACCCGGATTCGAGGCGGCGGCCGTCGGGGACACAGCGCCATGCGCGTCACGCATTTTCTCATCTGCACCATCGCGGCCGGTGGCGCCGCCATCCTGGCCAGCGGTTACGTCGCCTATCAGCAGATGCAGGCGCTCTCGACGGCGCGGGAGACCCGCAGCCTCGTCGTCGCCTCCGAGGCGATCAGCCGGGTCATCGAGCGCGCCGCGATCGAGCGCGGCGGCATGACCCAGGTCATCCTGTCGGCCGATCCCGACGGCAAGATCGCCGCCACGGCCAAGCAATCCGCCCAGGACACCGATGCCCGCGTCGCCCAGATGCAGGAGAGCGTCGCCGAGACGGGCTTCGCCAAGCGTGCGGACTATGCCGGCCCGGTGGCCAGCATCGCTCCGCGGCTCGCCGAGGCGCGCCGGATCGCGATGGCCGAGGGCACCAAGCCCCTGCAGCAGCGCGACCCCAAGATCGCCCAGCAGTTCAGCGCGACCGTGCTCGAACTGCTGAACCAGCAGACCGCCCTGCAACGCCAGATCGGCGCCCGGATCGGCGATCTCAACCCCGAGGTCAGCAACACCGTGTCGCTCGGCGAGTTCGCCACGACGATCCGCGAGGCGGCCGGCAGCCGTTCGGTCCATTTCACCCAATATGTCGGCAGCGGCGTGAAGCTGACGCCGACGGCGATCTCGCAGGTCGACCGCTTCGGCGGTCGCATCGAGCAGCTCTGGGTCCTGATCGACCAGGCCGTGGCCCAGATGGAGGTTACGCCGCAGCTGAAGGCGGCGCTTGCCACGGTGCAGAACGGCTTCCGCGAGGAGGAGGCCAAGACCTACCGCACCATGTACGAGGCGGCGCGTGACGGCACGCCGCCCGGCATGAGCCTGACCGACTGGCGCGCCTGGACGCAGAAGTCGCTGGCCACGATTCTCGAGATGCGCGACGCCGCCTTCGCCCAGGCCAAGGCCGAGATCGATGCCGGCCTGACCCGCGCCGGCTGGCAGCTGGCGCTGTCGCTGGTCGCCATCCTCGCCGTGACGGGCATCGTCATCGGCATCGTCGTGCTGTTCCACCGCGGCGTGGTGCGTCCGCTGGGGCAGCTCGCAGAATCGGTCGGGCTGATGCTGTCGGGCGCCGATGATGCGCGGATCCCGTCCAAGGTCGGCATGGTCGAGGTCGATGCGATCAGCCATGCGCTCGGCGATTTCCAGGAGAACATCAAGCGCATCCGCGCGCTCGAGCAGCAGGAGCAGGCTGCGGCAGCGGCGCGCCTCGCCCGTGCCCAGTCGATGGAGGCGGTGGTCTCCGATGTCGGCGAGGTGGTGGCAGCTGCGGCAGCGGGCGATTTCTCGGCGCGGCTGCAGATCGACCAGGCCGACGAGCAGATGCAGAAGCTCGTCGCCGGCATCAACGAGATCAATGCGGTCGTCGATTCCGCCACCAGCGAGTTCGCCCGCACGCTCTCGGCGGTCGCCGCCGGCGACCTGACGGTGCGGGTCGATGCCGCCTATCGCGGCAAGTTCGCCGAACTGAAGGGCGCCATCAACGAGACGGTCGACCGGCTCTCGGCCACGGTGAAGACGATCCAGCTGACCTCTTCGGAGGTCGGCCTGGCCGCCCGCGAGATCAACATGGGCGCGGACGACTTGTCGAAGCGCACCGAGGAGCAGGCCTCGAGCCTGGAAGAGACTGCCGCGACCACCGAAGAGCTCGCGGCCTCGGTGAAGGCCTCGGCCCAGGCCTCGCGCCAGGCGGCTTCGATCGCGAACGAAGCCATGGAAGCCGCCCAGACCGGCGGCACCATCGCCGGCCAGGCTGTGGACGCCATGGCCCGCATCGAGGGCGCCTCGACCAAGATCTCCGACATCATCCGGGTGATCGACGACATCGCCTTCCAGACCAACCTGCTGGCGCTGAACGCGGCGGTCGAAGCGGCTCGCGCCGGCGATGCCGGCAAGGGCTTCGCGGTCGTGGCCTCGGAAGTCCGCACGCTCGCCCAGCGCTCCAGCGAGGCGGCCAAGGACATCTCGGCGCTGATCTCGTCGTCGAACAGCGAGGTCGGCGAGGGCGTGAAGCTCGTGCGTCAGGCGGGCGAGCAGCTCAGCCAGATTCTCTCCGCCTCGAAGAAGGTCGCCGCCACCATCGCCGACATCTCGGCGGCGTCGGGCGAGCAGGCCAACGGCATCGACGAGATGAGCCAGGCTGTCGCCCATCTCGACGAGATGACCCAGCAGAATGCGGCACTCGCCGAGCAGAGCGCGGCGTCCGCCGGCTCGCTCTCCAACCGCATCGGCCAGCTCAACGACCTCGTGGCGGCGTTCAAAACCGGGCCGGACTCCGGCCACGCGGCGCATGCGGCACCTTCCGCGCCAGCAGGCGAGCCCGCCCGCCTGCGCGAGCTCGCGGAAGCCGCCTTTGCTCAGACCAAGGCGCAGGCGCCGCGCCCAGCGCCCCGTCCCGCCGCGCCCCGGCCGCAGGCGTCCGCTCCTGCCCCGGCCCCCGCTCCGGCGAAGAAGGTCGCCAACAGCCGCGCCAGCGATGCCGGTTGGGAAGAGTTCTGAGTGGAATTCAGCCCTTCCCCGTCAGGGGGCGGGCTGAATCGAAGAAGCCGGCCCAGAGATCGGCCGGCGGCCCATCCCTCAGCACGGCCCCGGCGCTGAAGGCGTCGGGGGTGGTGGTCGCCAGATCGTCCCAGGCGATCGGCATCGCCACCGGCGCACCGGGGCGGGCGCGGGTCGAATAGGGCGCGATCGCGGTCGAGCCACGGCCATTGCGCAGATAATCGACGAAGATCTTGCCCTTGCGCGCCTTCTTCGACAGCGTCGCGGTGAAGCGCGACGGCTCGCTGCCGGCCAGGGCCTGGGCAAAATCGCGCGCAAAGCCCTTTACCCGGTCCCAGCCGGCGCGCGCCTTCAAGGGCATCACGACGTGGTAGCCCTTGCCTCCGGATGTCTTCAGCAGGCTTTCGAACCCGATCTCGCTCAGGCGGTCGCGGACGGTCAACGCGGCCTCACGGACGCGCTCGAGCGGCACGCCGGGATCGGGGTCGAGATCGAAGATGATCTGGTCCGGCGTTTCGACGGCCTCGATCGTCGCACCCCAGAGATGGATCTCGACCGTGCCGAGCTGGACCAGCGCCGCCAGCCCGTCGAAATCGCGGATGAAGAGCAACTCCTCGCCATCCTTGTCGCGGATGCGGTGGATCGCCTCGGGCATTCCCGGCATGGCGTGCTTCTGGAAGAAGGAGTGGCCGCCAATGCCGTTCGGCGCCCGGACGAGGCTGAGCGGTCGGTCGATCACATGCGGCGCCATCACCGGCCAGATGGTGGCGTAGTAGTCGAGCAGATCCTGCTTGGTGAAGCCGATATCGGGCCAGAGCGGCTTGTCGGGGCTGCTGAGCTTGACCGAGGTCGCCGCCTTCGGGGCCGCGGGCCTGCTTGTTGACTTCGCCGCAAGGCGCTTCGCCTTGGCCTGACCGGCGGTGGGGCGCGCCTTTGACGTCCTGGTCGGCTCGCGCGGCTGCGCCTGCTCAGCTTTAGCCGTCGCTTTCTGCGGCTGCTCGGCCACCACCTCCTGCGCCGGCTTATCCTCCCGGAGGCCGAGAAAGCTGGCATGGCGCAGCGTTTTCGACCCGGTCCAGGCGCCGAATTCGACCTCCGCGACGAGTTCCGGCTTGACCCAGACGATGCCCTTTTCGCGGCCTGCTGCACCCTCGAAGGGCGATGTCTCGCTCCGGAGCGCGTCGAGGCGCTTTTTCAGCACGGCTGCGGAAGCGCGGGTGAAGCCGGTCCCGACGCGCCCGGCCGGCCTGAGCACGCCTCCCTCGTGATAGGCCGCGACGATCGAACCCAGCTCACGGCCCGAGCCCTTGGAAGGCACATAGCCGGCGATCACGAATTCCTGCCGCAGCGTGCATTTCGACTTCACCCAGTCCCGGCCACGGCCGCTTCGATAGGGCGCGTCGGCGCGCTTGGAAATGACGCCTTCAAGCCCCATGCGGCAGGCATGGCGCAGCATGGTCTGGCCGGGCTCGACGAAATGCTCGCTGTAGCGCAAGGGGCCGGCCTCGTCGGCACCGCGGAGCAGGTCCTCGAGCCGGCCCTTGCGCGCGATCAGCGGGTCGGCACGCAGATCCTGCCCGTCGAGATGCAGCAAGTCGAAGGCGAAGAAGACCAGGACCCCGGGGCGACCCGCGGACAGTGCCTCCTGCAGCGCCCCGAACGAGGAGACCCCGCTTTCGCCGAGGGCGACGACCTCGCCGTCGATCAGGGCCGTTTCGCAGGGCAGGTTGGCGAGCCCCTCGGCAAGCGTCGTGCCGAAACGCTCCGTCCAGTCCAGCCCCGAGCGGGTCAGGAGACGCACGGCACCGTTCTCGATGCGGGCCTGAAGACGGTAGCCGTCGAACTTGACCTCGTGGAGCCAGCGCTCGCCGGCCGGAGGCTTCTCCTGCAGCGTCGCTAGGCAGGGCGGCACGAAATCTGGCAGGGCATCGCGCTGCGGCGCCTTGGGAGTGGTCTTGCGAGCCGTCTTGGGAGCTGTGTTGGACTTTGCGGCGCGCGAGGCCTTCGGGGCCGGCTTGGCCTGCGGCTGCCGGCCGGCGTCGCTGACGTCGTTCGTGCCCGGCCGCTTCGTCTTGCCCCAGACTCGCGGCTCTGACGCCTTGCCGGCGGCGATGTCCTCGATACTCAGCCCCGACGCGACCGAGTTCGGCGCGGTTTCGAGAATGTCCCCGTCGGGCCTCGCGGCCGCGTCATCGACCTTGATCAGCAGCCAGTTGTCGCGCTTTTCCCCCCGGCGCGGCTTCAGACGCACGAGATGCCATTGCCCGGCGAGCTTGTGGCCCTCGAGCATGAAGGAGAGATGGCCCTTTTCGAGGCCGAAGGCGGGATCGCCTTCCGGGACCCAGCGCCCCTCGTCCCAGACGATGACGGAGCCGGCGCCGTATTGCCCCTCGGGGATGGTGCCCTCGAAGCTGCCATATTCGAGCGGGTGATCCTCGACATGGACGGCGAGGCGCTTCTCGTCGGGATCGAGGCTCGGCCCGCGCGTCACCGCCCAGGACCAGAGCACGCCGTCATGTTCGAGCCGGAGATCGTAATGCAGGCGCCGGGCGGCATGCTTGTGGACGACGAATGCGCCGCCATGGGCCTTGCGCGCCTGGGCCTTGCCCGATTTGCCTTGCCGGGCTCCCTCCGGCTCGCCGGTGCGGCTGAAGTCCCGCTTGGCACGATAAAGGTCGAGGCCAGCCATTCGACGCGCTCCCGGCCGCTCAGGCGCTCTTCTTCGTCCTGGCGGGCTTGGCAGCCGATTTGGCGCGCGCGGACGATTTCGCGGGCGCCGGCTCGTCGGCGGCCTTCTTGCCCTTGCTCGGGGCGGGTTTGCCCGCGCCGGCCCCGTCGTCTCCGGCGAGGCTCTTCTTCAGCGCCTCGAACAGGTTGACGACATTGGCAGGCCGCTCGGCCGCCTGCACCACGGGCGGCTTCTTGCCCTTCTGCTTGGCCTGGATGAGCTCCAGCAGGGCGCTCTCGTAACGGTCCTCGAAGCCCGACGGGTCGAAGGCGGCCTGCTTCTTGTCGATGATGTGGGTGGCGAGGTCGATCAGCTCTGAATCGATCTTGGGCTTGCCCAGATCGCTGAAGATCTCGTCGGGTTTCCGCACCGTCTTGTCGTAGCGCAACGTCGTCAGCAGCAGGCCCTTGTCGAAGGGCTCGATCATCACCGGGCGCTCGCGGCGATAGAGCACGATGCGGGCGATGCCAGCCTTCTTCTGCCGCGCCATCGCCTCGCGGATGACCGCGAAGGCCTCCTCCGAGACGTCGTCGGAGGGGGTCACGTAATAAGGCGTGTCGAAATAGATCTGCGGGATGTCGGCGCGGTCGACGAAATGCTCGATCGAGAGGGTGTGTGAGGATTCGATCTGGACGGCGTCGATCTCGTCCTCCTCGACCAGCAGATACTCGTCGTCGCCGATCTCGTAGCCTTTGACCTCGTCGTCGTCCTCGACCGGCTTGCCGGTGACGCCGTCGACATATTGCCGCTTCACGGTATGGCCGGTCTTGCGGTTGATGATGCGGAAGGAGACCTTCTCGCTGTGGTCGGTGGTGCCGGTCAGCTCGACGGCGCAGGAAACGAGCGACAGCTTGAGATAGCCCTTCCAGGCGGGACGCGGCGCCATCAGGCGGCCCTCGCCGCGAGATGCGGCCGGCGGGACAGTGCCTCGGCGCGCAGGAGATCCTCGCGGGACGGGGCCGGAACAGGATCCTCGAGGATGGCGAGCAGGACCTCGCGGTCGAGCTGGCCGTTGGCGACGACGGCGGCGAGCGCCTCGCGGGTCTGGCGCTCCGCCTGCAGCTGCGCGGCCAGCGCGAGAATGAGGCGATCCTTGTCCGAATTGCGCATGACGCCACACCCCTCCATCGACCAGACTCGTGCAACGGGCGGCTTCCCGACAGGTTCCGCCCGGCGCGCTGGCATTTCCCGCGATTTCGTGTATACCGCCCGCAACCGGCCTCCCCGCCGGCTGCGCGACCCCTCCCCGATGAGGCGGATCGCGGGCTTCGGACCCTGCTGGACGACATCCCGGCTGCGGCCCGCCAGATCAACACCCAACCGAAGGATCACACGATGTCGATCACTGCCGAGCGCAAGACCGCGCTCATGAAAGAGCATGCCACCAAGCCGAACGACACCGGCTCGCCGGAAGTCCAGGTCGCGATCCTCACCGAGCGCATCAACAACCTGACCGGCCACTTCAAGTCCCACACCAAGGACAACCACTCCCGTCGCGGCCTGCTCAAGATGGTCTCGCAGCGCCGCTCGCTGCTCGACTACCTGAAGAGCAAGAGCGAGCCGCGCTACCGCTCGCTGATCGAGAAGCTCGGCATCCGCCGCTGATCGACCGCTGACGCCAACGCCCGGTGCGGTTCCGCTCCGGGCGCTTTCGTTAAAGGGGTTCGCCGCAATGGTGCGGCACCGACCCCTCTCCAACGCGGCAGCCGCATGGGGCGGCCTGCCGCATGACCCGCCGGGCGCCTCTCGCCCATGGCAGGATCGCCGAGCGCTCGGGCGCGGATCGTGACCGTCCGGAACCGAGCGCTTCGCCGTCTTGCCCATGGGCTTGGGACGCGAAGGCGGGTCGCATCCGATCCGAAAGAAAATCCATGTTCGATGTCCAGACCGAAGAACTGATGTGGGGCGGGCGCAAGCTCGTGCTCGAGACCGGCAAGATTGCCCGCCAGGCCGACGCCGCCGTGCTCGCCACCTATGGCGAGACCGTCGTGCTCGCGACCGTCGTCTCCGCCAAATCGCCGAAGCCGGGGATCGATTTCTTCCCGCTGACCGTGAACTACCAGGAAAAGACCTTCGCCGCCGGCCGCATCCCGGGTGGCTATTTCAAGCGCGAAGGCCGCCCGACCGAGAAGGAGACGCTGGTCTCCCGCCTGATCGACCGGCCGATCCGCCCGCTCTTCGTCGAGGGCTACCGCAACGAGACGCAGGTCGTCTGCACCGTGCTGCAGCATGACCTCGAGAACGACCCCGACATCGTCGCGATGGTCGCCGCCTCCGCCGCCCTGACCCTGTCGGGCGTGCCCTTCACCGGCCCGGTCGGTGCCGCCCGCGTCGGCTATTTCGACGGCGCCTACAAGCTCAACCCGCTGGTCGACGAGATCAAGGAGTCGCAGCTCGACCTCGTCGTCGCCGGCACGCCCGACGCCGTCCTGATGGTCGAGTCGGAAGCCAAGCAGCTCTCCGAGGAGATCATGCTCGGCGCCGTGATGTTCGGCCACAAGCACTTCCAGCCGGTGATCGACGCGATCATCCGCCTGGCCGAGAAGGCCGCCAAGGAGCCGCGCGACTACACGCCGGCCGACAACTCCACCGTTCTCGACGCCGTGCTCAAGCTGGTCGACGCCGACATCCGCGCCGCCTACCAGATCCGCACCAAGGCCGAGCGCTACAAGGCTCTCGATGCCGCCAAGGCCAAGGTCGCCTCGCTGATCTCGGAGACCCCGGACGGCGTCACGACCTTCACCAAGGAGCAGGTCGGCAGCCAGTTCAAGGAAGCGCAGGCCAAGGTCGTGCGCTGGATGATCCTGGACGACAGCATCCGCATCGACGGCCGCGACCTCAAGACGGTCCGCAAGATCGTTGCGGAAGCCGGCATCCTGCCGCGCACCCACGGCTCGGCCCTGTTCACCCGTGGCGAGACGCAGGCGCTGGTCGTGACCACGCTGGGCACCGGCGATGACGAGCAGTTCATCGACTCGCTGGAAGGCACCTACAAGGAGACCTTCCTGCTGCACTACAACTTCCCCCCCTATTCGGTGGGTGAAGCCGGCCGCATGGGTTCGCCCGGCCGTCGCGAGATCGGCCATGGCAAGCTCGCCTGGCGCGCCATCCGGCCGATGCTGCCGGCGAAGTCGGAGTTCCCCTACACGATCCGCGTCGTCTCGGAGATCACCGAGTCGAACGGTTCCTCCTCGATGGCCACCGTCTGCGGCACCTCGCTGGCGCTGATGGACGCCGGCGTGCCGCTGAAGGCGCCTGTCGCGGGTATCGCCATGGGCCTGATCCTGGAAGGCGAGCGCTTCGCGGTGCTCTCCGACATCCTGGGTGACGAGGACCATCTCGGCGACATGGACTTCAAGGTCGCCGGCACGGCCGAGGGCATCACCTCGCTGCAGATGGACATCAAGATCGCCGGCATCACCGAGGAGATCATGAAGGTCGCCCTCGACCAGGCCAAGGGCGGACGCGACCACATCCTCAACGAGATGAACAAGGCGCTCGCCACCGCGCGCGGCCAGCTCGGCGAGTATGCCCCGCGCATCGAGACGATGAAGATCCCGGTCGACAAGATCCGCGAAGTCATCGGCTCCGGCGGCAAGGTCATCCGCGAGATCGTTGAGAAGACCGGCGCCAAGGTCAACATCGAGGACGACGGCACCATCAAGATCGCCTCGGCCGACGGCAAGTCGATCGAAGCCGCGATCAAGTGGATCAAGTCGATCGTCTCCGAGGCAGAGCCGGGCATGATCTATGACGGCACCGTCGTGAAGATCATGGAGTTTGGTGCCTTCGTGAACTTCTTCGGCGCCAAGGACGGCCTGGTCCATATCTCGGAGCTGGCCGCCGCCCGCGTCCAGAAGGTCTCGGACGTCGTCAAGGAAGGCGACAAGGTCAAGGTCAAGTTCCTCGGCCAGGACGAGCGCGGCAAGATCCGCCTCTCGATGAAGGTCGTCGACCAGGAGACCGGTGAGGACATCACCGAGAAGCTCAAGGCCCAGCGCGATGCCGAGAAGACCCGCGAGAAGCAGTCGGCCGAGTAAGCCGCAGCTCCTCACGCGATTCACGTGAAACGCGAAGCCCCGCATCTGACGATGCGGGGCTTTTTCGTTGCGGGTGCGTGAACCGGAAAACACGCAGCCTTGGCTGACAGATTGCGAATATTGTCAGTGTGGTGCTGGCCGCCGCGGCGGGATCGTCATAGTCTAGACTTATCGAATGCTGCTCACGGACGCCGGACATGACCGCTCACGCCATCACCTCGCTCGGGCAGCTCATGGCGCTCTACCCCAACCCGGTCGCACCGGCGTCGATCCACAAGGAGATCGACCATGTCGACGAGAACTATGGCGCGCTGATCGCCGCCTCACCGTTTTTCGTGCTCGCAACGAACGGTCCGGACGGCCTGGATTGTTCACCGCGCGGGGATAAGCCGGGCTTTGTCACGGTCCGGGACGCGAAAACGCTGCTGATTCCCGACCGAAGAGGCAATAACCGTCTGGATTCGTTGAAGAATATCCTGTTCGATACGAGAATCGGAATGCTTTTCCTGATCCCCGGTTACGGGGAGACGCTGCGCGTCAACGGAGTCGCGACCCTCTCCGGCGACCCTGGGTTGTGCGCGGGCTTCGCCGTCGCCGGAAAGGCTCCGGCCTGCGTCATCGTTGTCACCGTGGAGAGTGTCTACTTCCAGTGTTCGCGCGCGGTCGTCCGGGCGGAGCTGTGGAATGCCGAGCGGCATGTCGACCGCAGCAAGGTGCCGAGCGCGGGCACGATCCTGCGCGCCATCACAGCGCGGGACGCGGCGGTCGAGATGTTCGATGGTGCGGCTTATGACAAGGCGCTGCCCGAGCGGGTCAAGGCGACGCTGTATTGAACATCCGTCGTCATGCTCGGGCTTGACCCGAGCATCTCATGACAAGTGGGGCGCGGTCACGCGCATCTGGTCCTGCAGGAGATTCTCGGGTCCGCCCGAAGCGCCCGAGAATGACGGCAAGGCTCAGAGCAGCCCTTCGTTCCCCGCCAGCGTCTTCAGGTTAACGTCCGGCCGGGCGCCGACATGGCTGATGATCTCGGCGGCGGCGAGCGCGCCGAGCCGCAGCGAGTCACGGACCTCGCGGCCCGAGGTCAGGCCGAAGAGGAAGCCGGCAGCGAAGAGATCGCCGGCGCCAGTGGCATCGACAACGCGCTCGATCGGAAACACCGGCTCCTCGATCACGCCCTCGGGCGTCACCGCCAGCGCGCCCTTCTCGGAGCGGGTGACGACGGCGAGGATGTTCTCCTGCCGCAGGGCCGCCAGCGCATCCTCAAAGGCTGGCGCCTGGTAGAGGCTCTTCAGTTCGTGCTCATTGGCGAAGACGATGTCGACCATGCGGTTGCGGATCAGCCCGACGAACTCGTCGCGATAGCGGTCGACGCAGAAGGAATCGGACAGGGTGATCGCGACCTTGCCGCCGGCCTTGTGGGCGATCTCGGAGGCCTTGCGGAAGGCGTCCTTGGCGGCCGGCGGATCCCAGAGATAGCCCTCGAGATAGATGATGTCGGCGTTCTCGATCGCCTTCGCATCGACATCGGCGACGCCGAGGCCCTGGCAGGCGCCAAGATAGGTGTTCATCGTGCGCTCGCCATCGGGGGTCACGATGATGAAGGAGCGGGCGGTGGCGGGCCCCTCCGTCGCGGCGGGCGTGTCGAAGGCGACGCCGAGCGAGGCGAGGTCGTGGCGGTAGAGCTTGCCGAGCTCGTCGGCCTTGACCTTGCCGATGAAGGCGCCCTTGCCGCCGAAGGAGGCGAGGCCGGCGATGGTGTTGGCAGCCGAGCCGCCCGAGATGACCTTGCCGGGCCCCATCGCGGCATAGAGGGATTCGGCGCGGGCCTCGTCGATCAGCGCCATCGCGCCCTTGGTCAGGCCGTGCTTCGCCAGAAAGTCCTCTTCCGCCGCCGCGATGACGTCGACGATGGCGTTGCCGAGGGCGAGAACGTCGGTGCGCGTGCTGGTCATGGGATGCCCGTTGCTGTGCGAAAAGGGGATGTCGGAAGGGAATGGCTAGGCTTGGCGGGGCCTGTCGCATCCATGGCGATGCGGGTCAAGGCGCGCCGCCCGCGCGGCCGCGCCGGGCCGCGGCCTCGTCGAGGACATCGCAGAGCCGCGTCAGGTCCTCCGGATCGAGCACGCCGATATCGCGGGCGAGGCGGTTCGCCAGCAGGGTCGCCTCGGGATCGAGGCCGGCAGTGTCGACCGTCACCCGCGGATGCGAGAGATCGGCGAGGCGCACCAGCTCGTCCGCCTCGTCCCAGATGACGCCAAGGACATGAATGACGCCCTGGATCAGGGTGAAGGTCGGGCGGCCGCGTTTGCCGTGCTCGAGGGCCGAGAGATAGGCCGGTGTGACGCCGAGGACGCCCGCCATCTCCGCGAGCGTCATTCCGCGCTCGTCCCTGAGGTCGCGCACGCGCCGTCCGAAGGGCGTCACGGACCGGCATCCCGGGCGCGGCGCAGCCGGACATAGAGCGCGCCCGAGCCGCCATGGCGCTGCTGCGCTTCCTCGAAGCCGACGACGAGCGGGCGCAGATCCGGCAGCCGCAGCCAGTGCGGCACGACCCGGCGCAGCACGCCGCGCTCCTCCCCGAACAGTGTCGTGCCGGCTGCGCCCTTGCCGGTGACGATCAGCGCCAGGCGGGTGCCGCGCCCCTGCTCGCGGCGCAGGAAGGCACGCAGTGCCAGATGCGCCTCGTCCTGCCGCATGCCGTGAAGGTCGATGACGGCCTCGACGCCCTGCTGGCCACGCCGAAGCTGCGTGCGCAGACGGTTCTCCAGCGGCGCCAGCGGCGGCGGGGCGGGTTTGGCGGGGGGTGGACGGCCGAGGGCGACAGCCGCCGCGGGCTGCGGCTCCTTGGGGACAGGGAGCGCCTCGACCGGCGGGGGTTCCGGCTCGACCGGGGCGCGACCCGGCAGCGGCTTCACGGAGCGCGCGACCTGCCGCCAGAGCGCGAGATCGGCCTCCGACAATGTCCGTCCCCGCCGCGACCGCATGCTTAAGGCCCGGGATCGCGCGGCCAGAGGACGATGAAATCGACGGGGTGGCGGATCAGCCCGGCGCGATGGCCGGCCGCTGCCCCCGACCCGACGAAGAGATCCAGCCGCGCCGGGCCCAGAATGGCCGATCCGGTGTCCTGCGCCAGCATCAGCCGCGCCAGCCGCTCCTCGCCGCCGCCTGCGCCCGGAACGGTCGCGTCGATCCAGACCGGCAGGCCATAGGGCCAGATACCCCGGTCGATGGCGATGCTGCGCAGCGGCGTCAGCGGCAGGCCCGCGCCGCCGATCGGCCCGCTTTCGGCCGGAAGGTCGTCGCGGCGGGCGAAGAAGACGAAGGAGCGGTTGAGCCGGATCAGGTCCCGCGCGAAATCCGCATCGGCCTTCAGCCGCGCGATCAGGACGTCCATCGTCATCTGCGCGGGCGGGATGGCCTCGCGCTCACTCAGGACGCGGCCAAGCGAGGTGTAGGCATGGCCGTTGCGGCCGGAATAGACCAGCCGCGTCACGCGGCCGTCCGGCAGGCGGATGCGGCCGGAGCCCTGGACCTGCAGGACAAAGCGATCGACGGGATCGCGCATCCAGAGGATTTCGAGGCCGCGCCCGTCGAGCGCGCCGGTTTCGATCGCCAGACGGTCCGGGAAGGGCTCGAGGCCATTGCCCGTCCGTCGGGCAGCCGACAAGCCGCTATCCAGGCCCGGCCAGTCGTCTCCCGGCATGCGGGTAACCAGTTCCGGCGGTCGGCCATAGAGTGGCGTCGGGAACTCGGCGGAGCGGGTGAGCGAGCCCTCGAACTCGGGTTCGAAATAGCCGGTCATGAAGCCGGTTGCTCCCGGCGCGGAGCGGATCCGCCAGAAGCCGAATTGCGTCTCGAAGAACTGCCTCGCCGCGGCGGCACTGACCGGGCCGGCGGCCTGGAGACGCCCGGCCTGGGCGCAGGCCGAAAGGAGAGCAGCAGGAACGGGGACGGCGGCGCGCAGAGGCGGCTCGGCCTGGCAGCCTGCGGCGAAGAGCGAGAGGACGATGCGATGATCGTCTCCGGCCCAGCCCGGCACCTGGACCGGTGCCAGGGCCTCGGCACGAGCCCCTTGCGGCAGAGGAGGAGGTGTCGTGGCCATCGCGGTCAGGGGTGTCGCGCAGGCCGCGAGCAGCGCCAGTGCGAGACCGGCGCCACGGATCACGCCGCGGATTCGGTCGCGACCAGAAGCCAGTTGGGGTCGCGGCTGCCGAGCTGGCGCGAGAAGGTCCAGATGTCGTTGACCTCGGAGACCGCCTCGGCGCTGCCGTCGACGACATTGCCCTGGGCGTCGCGCGTCACGCTGATGAGCTGCGAGATGAAGGCGATGGTCACCTGGGCGGTCTTGCCCTTGACGTCGACCGCGGTGATGTCGGCCTTGTCGATCGAGACGAAGCTGGACTCGGCCTTCTCGCCACGCTTCTCGCGATCGGTGATGGCCTGCTCGAAGCCTTCATAGACTTCCTTGGCGAGCAGACCCTTCAGCATCTTGCGGTCGCCGCGGGCGAAGGCGGTGACGATCGTCTCATAGGCGGCCTTGGCGCCGCCGAGGAACTCGCGCGGATCGAAGCCCGGCTCCTGCTTGATGACGCTCTCGATGCCGGCGAGGATCGGCGAGCCTTCCGGCGCGATATCCTTGAAGCGGTCGGCCGCGGGTGCGGCTGCAGCCGGATCATTGGCCGCGCCGGGCAGGCGGATGACGTTGTCGCGGCGCGCATCGGCAGGGGCGGCCTGGTCGGGCCGCAGCGGCGGAGTTTCGCGGCGGGAGAACGGATCGGCCGGGGGCTGTTCGCTGCCGGTCTTCTGGCCGAGCACGGAACGCAGCTTCCAGGCGACGAAAACGGCCAGAGCCAGGAAGACCAGAGTCGTCATGTCGAAGGAATTTTGCATCGAAAGCTGACCCGAGCTCCAGTCATATTGCAGGACCAGCATCCCCTCGCGGGAGCGCCGTACGCGTCATATGGGGGACTAGGCTCGTAACATCCACCCCTCGGCTTGTGAAGGCGACTTCTTGTGCGGCGCTTTGGACCATGATAGCCGACGCCCGCGCCATTGCGTGAGTGCAGAGCGCAGTCCAAGGCCTCGGACGGGTGCGGACTTCCCGAGACAGCCAGCCAAAAGCGATGGGACCGATGGCCAACGAATTTCCCAACGGCAACGGTGCCGCAGACGCAGCGCCGAGCATGAGCGCCCTGATCCAGTACACCAAGGATTTCTCCTTCGAGAATCCCAAGGCGCCGCGCGCTCTCGGCCAGCAGGCCGCCCAGGAAGGCCCGCAGATGTCGCTGCAGGTCAATGTCTCCAGCAGCGCGCTCGGCGAGAACGACTACGAGACCGTGCTCCAGCTCGAGGGCAAGGCCGAGCTGAACGGCGAGACGCTGTTCGCCTTCGACCTCAGCTATGGCGGCGTGTTCCGGCTGGTGAACGTGCCGCAGGAGCATATTCACCCCGTGCTGGTGATCGATTGCGCCCGGCTGCTGTTCCCCTTCGCCCGGCAGATCATCGCCGAGGCGGTGCAGAATGGCGGCTTCCCGCCCTTCTATGTCCCGCCGATCGACTTCGCGGCGCTGTATCAGCAGCGCATGCAGGAGTTCCAGGGCCAGCAGGGCGCTCCGCTCGCCTGAGCCGAGACCGAAGCCGAGACGATCGAGGGCCCTGCGGGGCCCTTTTTCGTTGGCCAAGGCCGGGCATTTCCGACGCGTTTCCCTTGCGGGACCACCCACCGCTCGCCATCTCCCCCGAATCCCGACGCGCTGCCGGAGGACCGATGGACTATCTCATGACGCTCGCCGCCGATCCCGCAGTCTGGGCTGCGCTCGGTGCCCTGATCGCCATGGAGGTCGTCCTCGGCATCGACAACCTGATCTTCATCTCGATCCTGACCAACAAGCTCCCGGAGGAGCAGCGCTCGCGCGGGCGCAAGATCGGCATCGGGCTCGCCCTGTTCCTGCGGCTCGCCCTGCTCGGCACGGTCGCGATCATCGTGCAGCTGACGGCGCCGATCTTCTCGGTCTTCGGCAAGGCCTTCTCCTGGCGCGACCTCATCCTGATCGGCGGCGGGCTCTTCCTGGTCTGGAAGGCGACCGTCGAGATCCACCACAAGGTCGATCCCGATCACGGGCCGGACGTGTTCGACGGCGGCCGTGCCGCGACCGTCACCTTCGGCGGCGTGATCTTCCAGATCCTGCTGCTCGACCTGGTCTTCTCGATCGACTCCATCATCACTGCGGTCGGCATGACCGACCACATCCCGGTCATGGTGATCGCCGTGCTCGTCTCCGTCCTGGTCATGCTGCTGGCAGCCGACCCGCTGGCGCTGTTCATCGAGAGGAACCCGACCATCGTGATGCTGGCGCTGGGCTTCCTGCTAATGATCGGCGGGATGCTGATCGCGGAGGGCTTCGGCGCCCATGTGCCCAAGGGCTACATCTACGCGGCGATGGCGTTCTCGGCGATGGTCGAGGCGCTCAACATGCTCTCGCGCCGGGCGATGCGCAGTAAAGGCGACTGAGGAGGGCGTCAGGCCTCCTCGGCGATGCCGAGATAGCCGCGCCAGAGCTGGTTCTTGCCGAGCGAGCGGATGAAGGCCTCATGGGCGGCGATGGCAGCCTCGTCCAGCCTTGGCTGCAGCGGGCGCTGGCGCTGCGGCCGCTCGATCCGGATCGGCGCCAGACCGCTGCCACCGGCCTCCCCGGCGCCAAGGCCCAGCGACGCCTGCTTGCCGCCGATCAGCTCGATATAGACCTCCGCCAGGATCTCGGCGTCGAGCAGCGCGCCGTGGCGCGTGCGGCGGCTGTTGTCGATGCCGTAGCGCGTGCACAGCGCATCGAGGCTGTTGGAAGCGCCCGGATGCTTGCGGCGGGCCATCGAGAGCGTATCGACGACCAGCGAGGACTCGATCGGCGGCAGGCCGATGCGCTGGAATTCCATGTTCAGGAAGCCGACGTCGAAGGCGGCGTTGTGGATCACCAGCCGGGCGCCGTCGATGAACCCGGCGAACTCGTCGGCGATGGCGGCGAAGATGGGCTGCGGTGCCAGAAACGCGTCGGACAGGCCATGGATCTTGAAGGCGCCCTCCGACATCGGCCGCTCGGGATTGATGTATTTGTGAAAGCTGCGCCCGGTCGGGCAGTGGTTGACGAGTTCGACGCAGCCGATCTCGACGACGCGGTCGCCGCCCAGCGCCTCGACGCCGGTGGTCTCGGTATCGAGAACGATCTCACGCATGGTCGGTCCACCCTTGCCCGCCTCGGCCCGGACGTCCGGCGAGCGCAGCCAGGATAGACCCGACTTGCCGGCCCGCCGCCACAACGCCGCGCGACGTGTCCACAATGAATTGGGCCCGCGCGCGCTTCTGCGCATCCGGCATCTGCCGGGCCAGGATCGCATCGAGCCGCTCGGCGGTCATCCCCGGCCGGGCCAGCACGCGGGCGCGCTGGATCTCCGCCGAGGCGCTGACGACGAGGACGGCGTCGCAGCGCCTCTCGCCGGCAGTCTCGAGCAGGAGCGGTACGTCGAGGACCGCAAGGCCCTGCCCTCTCTCCCGGCATCGGCGCAGGAACGCCTCCTCCTCCTCGCGCACCAGCGGATGGATGATGGCCTCCAACCGCGCCATCGCCTCCGGTTTGCCCAGCACGGCGGCGGAGAGGCTTGGCCGGTCGACCGCGCCGTCGCGTACGGCATCGGGGAAAGCCGCCGCAATCAGCGGAACGGCCCGGCCGCGATAGAGCGCATGAACGGTGGCATCGGCATCGTGGACCGGGATGCCACGCGCCTGAAACAGCGCGGCGGTGGTCGACTTGCCCATGCCGATCGAGCCGGTCAGGCCGAGGATGAAGGTCATGGCGTGCCGCGTCCCGGAGCCCGAGGTGGGCTTGCCCTGCGAATCAGTGGCCGAGGATATCGGCTTCGAGCCTCGCCCGCAGCGCCGGCGTGACGGTCGGCTTGACGCCGAACCAGCGCGCGAAACCCGGCACCGCCTGGTGCAGGAGCATGCCGAGTCCGTCGACGGGGATGCCGCCGCGGCGCTGCGCTTCGATCAGCAGCTGCGTCTCCAGCGGGACATAGACGATATCGTCGACGATGGTTCCTGGCCGCAGGCCCGCAAGGTCGATCTCCAGTGGTGGCTGGCCGTGCATCCCGAGCGCCGTCGTGTTGATCACCAGATCGGCCTCACCCACGAGCGCGTCGCGCCGTGCCCAGTCTGCGGCCTCCATCGGCTTGCCGAGCGCGGTCGCCAGTTCATCGGCCCGCGCGCGGCTGCGGTTGACGAGGATGATCCGACCGATGCCGCGACCCTTGAGCCCGAAGGCGATGCCGCGGGCGGCGCCGCCCGCGCCCAGAACCAGCGCCGTCGAGACGCGCTCGTCCCAGCCCGGTGCGGTGGCGTCGAGATGGGCGAGGAAGCCCGAGACGTCGGTGTTGTCGCCGCAGATGCGCTCGCCCTCGCGCCAGAGCGTGTTGACCGCGCCGATGGCGCGCGCGGCATCCGTCGCATGGTCCACCAGCCCCAGCATCGCCTCCTTGTGGGGAACGGTGACATTGCCACCGGTGAACTCGCCCGCTCGCAGCCGCGCGACAAAGGCCGCCAGATCGGGTGGGGCGACATCGATGCGCTCGTAGCTGCCGGCGAGGCCGTGTTCGGCAAGCCAGCTGCCATGGATGAGCGGCGAGCGGGAATGGGCGACGGGGTGGCCGAGGACAAAGCAGCGCGGTGTCATGGAGGGTCGGGCTCAGCGGGCAAGGACAGAGAGATCGCGCAGCGCCGCCAGGACGGGCAGCAGCGGCAAGCCGAGAATGGTGAAATGGTCGCCCTCGATGCTCTCGAAGAGCTGTGCGCCCAGGCCCTCGATCTGATAGCCGCCGACACTGGAGAAGGCCGCATCACCGACCCTGTCGAGATAGGCCTCGATGAAGCCGGGCGTCAGCGGGCGCATGGTGAGCCGGGAGGTCTGGTGTCCCTCGGCCAGAACCTCACCGCCCCGCACCAGCGCAAAGGCGCTGTGCAGCTCGTGATCGCGGCCCGCGAGAGCGGCGATCTGCCGGCCCGCCGCGGCACGGTCCGCCGGCTTGTGAAAGGCTTCGCCTGCACAAGCGAGCGTCTGGTCGGCCCCCAGAACCAACCGGTCCGGCTGCTGCGCCGAGACGGCCGCGGCCTTGGCGACAGCAAGGGCCAGAGCGATGCGCGCCGGGGATTCGCCCGCAGCCAGCAGCGGCACTTCGACCGCCCGCTCGTCGACCGATGGCTTCACCGTCTCCACGGGAACCCCGGCTGCCATCAGCATGTCGCGGCGGGTGGTGCTGCCCGAGGCCAGCACCAACGGTTGAGGTGAGAGCCAGAGGCGAGAGCCCGCGATCATGTCGCGATGAACTTCATGCGGTGGTCGCGCAGGAGATCGAGGATCGAGGCGGCCGTCTCTTCGATCGAGCGTCGGGTCACGTCGATCACCGGCCAGCCTTTGCGAGCACAGAGGCGGCGCGACTGGGCGACCTCGTCGGCCACCGAGGCAGGGTCGACATAGGGCGTCTCGTCGTCGGCGCGCAGCGACAGCAGCCGGTTCTGGCGTATCTGGACGATGCGATCGGGGCTGGCGACGAGCCCGACGATCAGCGGTTTCCTGACATGCTCGAGCTCCGCCGGCAGCGCCACATTCGGCACCAGCGGGATGTTGGCAGTCTTGATGCCGCGATTGGCGAGATAGATCGACGTCGGCGTCTTCGAGGTCCGGCTGATGCCGACGAGGATGATGTCGGCATTCTCGAGATCGCCACCGAGCTGCCCGTCATCATGCAGCAGCGTGTAGTTCATCGCGTCGATGCGGCGGAAATACTCGGCATTGAGTACGTGCTGGGCGCCCGGCTTCGGGGCCGAGGCCTGGCCGAGATAGGACTGGAACAGCGTCAGCACCGGGTTGAGCACCGACAGGCAGGGGCAGCCGAGCTCGCGGCAGAAGTTCTCCAACCGCTGCGACCATTCCGGTTCGACCAGGGTGTAGAGCACGACGCCGGGCGAGGCCTCGATCTCGGCGAGCACGCGCGCGAGCTGCGCCTCCGAGCGCACCAGCGGATAGACATGCTCGATCGCGGAGACCGATTCGTACTGCGCGGCCGCGGCCCGGCTGACGGCGATGAGCGTCTCGCCGGTCGCGTCCGACACCAGGTGGAGATGAAAATAATTGCGGTGCACGGGGTTCCCCGGAGCGGTGACGCGGTCTGCCACCTCTAGCCCGGCGGGCCGCCAAAGCAAATCGGCGGGTGAATGCCGCGGCACTGTGAGGGGGCCGCACGCAGGCCGAGGGCCATGTGTGGGCTGGGGAGCGCTGTGGACAAGAGAGCGCTTTCGAGGGCCGCGCCGTTAAGGTCTGTATAACCCTAACGATCCGTTAACAGGCCAGGGGCTGTGGGGAGAGGCAGGAGTGTTTCACGTGAATCATTTTGCCGCGCCGACGAGCGACCACGATTCACACGGGTTAACAAACCGTTAACGCCCCACCGATAGACAGAACGTCTCGCCTCGATCAGGCTCGGCACCTGTGGACAGGTTGTGGATCGGATTGCGTCGGGCTATCTGCCCCCATCCAAGAGTCAAAAAAGAAGATTCTCTCTCTAGAAATCTATTTAAGAGAGATGGGGGATGGATCGCCGATGAGCCTTACGACACCTGACCAGCCTGCCTTTCTGAAAGCGCTGTCCGGCGAGACGCTGCCGACGCCACCGATCTGGATGATGCGCCAGGCCGGACGCTATCTGCCCGAGTATCGCGAGCTCCGTGCCAAGGCCGGGAGTTTCCTCGGCCTCTGCTACAATCCCGAATGGGCCGCCGAGGTCACGCTCCAGCCGATCCGCCGCTTCGGTTTCGATGCCGCGATCCTGTTCTCCGACATTCTCGTCGTGCCGCAGGCGCTGGGCCAGAAGCTCTGGTTCGTCGAGGGCGAAGGTCCCCGCCTCGAGCCTGTGGCCGACCGGGACAGGCTGTCCGAGATCGACCGCCAGGCCGGACTCAGCGTGCTCGACCCCGTCATCGAGACGGTGCGTCGCGTCCGAGCCTCGCTGCCGAAGGAGACGGCCTTCATCGGGTTCTGTGGCGCGCCCTGGACGGTTGCGACCTATATGGTCGCGGGTCGCGGCACGCCGGACCAGGGGCCGGCCAAGGAGCTCTTCACCCGCGACGAGGCACTCTTCCGCCTCATGATCGACCGGATCGTCGTGACCTCGATCGATTATCTCTGCGCGCAGATCGAGGCCGGGGTCGACGCCGTGCAGATCTTCGACAGCTGGGCGGGCTCGCTGGGCGAGGCTGATTTTGAGCGCTGGTGCATCGTGCCGACGCGGCGGATCGTCGAGGGCGTGCGCGCCCGACAGCCCCAGGCGAAGATCATCGGTTTCCCGCGTGGCGCGGGCAAGCTGATCCCGGCTTACGTCCGCGGCACGGGTGTCGATGCCGTCGGCCTGGAATCGGAGATCGATCGTGGTTTCGCCCGCGACGAGATCCAGTCGCTCGTGCCGGTGCAGGGCAATCTCGATCCGCTGGTGCTGCGTGCCGGTGGCCCGGAGCTGGAGCGCGAGATCGCGGCCGTGATGGAGGCGTTCGGCAAGGGACCCTTCGTCTTCAATCTCGGGCACGGCATCCTGCCGGATACGCCGATTGCGCATGTCGAGCGGCTTCTGGCCGCGGTGCGGGGTTGATCGAACCGGCATGACGGAGATCGTTCGCGATGTATGAATGGCTGAAGGCCGTCCACGTCCTGGCGGTGATCTCCTGGATGGCGGGAATGCTCTACCTGCCGCGGCTGATGGTCTACCATGTCGATGCCGCGCCGGGCTCGGTGCAGTCCGAGACCTTCAAGGTGATGGAGCGCCGGCTTCTCCGTGGGATCATGAACCCCGCGATGATCGTCACCTGGGTGCTCGGCCTGTACCTCGCCTGGGCTGCGTTCGGCTTCAAAGGCGGCTGGCTGCACGGCAAGATCCTGCTCGTAGTGCTGCTCTCGGGCGTCCATGGCTATCTCGTCGGGCGGGTCCGCGACTTCGCCAACGACCGCAACACCAAGTCGGGCCGCTTCTACCGGGTGATCAACGAGGTGCCGGCCGTGCTCATGGTCGGCATCGTCATTCTCGTCATCGTCAAACCCTTCTGAGGCAATCGCCGTTTGGCGCTTGAGCCGGACGCGGTTTCCGGTTATCAGACATCACGCTTCTCCAGCGTTCTCCCTGTTGTCGATGGTTCGTGAGCCGACTGCCCTGGCAGCCGCTCGTGGCGCTCAACCCCAGCGCCGTCCGTCCGGGCCTGTCGATCATCCCATTACCGTCCTGGTCGCGGCCTTCAGTGTCGTGACATTTTCGATCCGGGTGCCCCATGCGGGAAATCAAGCTCCAAGACCTCAAGGTCAAGTCTCCGACCGAACTGCTCGCCTTTTCGGAGGGGCTCGAGGTCGAGAACGCCAGCACCATGCGCAAGCAGGAGCTGATGTTCGCGATCCTGAAGCAGCTCGCCGCCCGCGAGACCGAGATCCTCGGCGAGGGCGTGGTCGAGGTCCTGCCGGACGGGTTTGGCTTCCTGCGTTCGCCCGACTCCAACTATCTGCCGGGTCCCGACGACATCTATGTCTCGCCGACGCAGATCCGGAAATTCGGCCTGCGCACCGGCGACACCGTCGAAGGCCCGATCCGCAGCCCGAAGGACGGCGAACGCTATTTCGCTCTGCTCAAGGTCAACACGATCAATTTCGAGGATCCCGAGCGGATCAAGCACAAGATCAATTTCGACAATCTGACGCCGCTCTATCCCGACGAGCGCCTGCGGCTCGAGGTTGCCGAGCCGGCCAAGAAGGATTTCTCGGCCCGCGTCATCGACATCGTCGCGCCGATCGGCAAGGGCCAGCGCGCCCTGATCGTCGCGCCGCCGCGTACCGGCAAGACCGTGCTGCTGCAGAACATCGCGCAGTCGATCACGACCAACCACCCGGAATGCTACCTCATCGTGCTGCTTATCGACGAGCGGCCTGAAGAGGTCACCGACATGCAGCGCTCGGTGAAGGGCGAGGTCGTGTCCTCGACCTTCGACGAACCGGCCACGCGCCACGTCCAGGTCGCCGAGATGGTGATCGAGAAGGCTAAGCGTCTCGTCGAGCATGGCCGCGACGTCGTGATCCTGCTGGACTCGATCACCCGCCTCGGGCGCGCCTACAACACGGTCGTCCCCTCCTCCGGCAAGGTGCTGACCGGCGGTGTCGACGCCAACGCCCTGCAGCGCCCCAAGCGCTTCTTCGGCGCGGCCCGCAACATCGAGGAAGGCGGCTCGCTGACCATCGTCGCCACCGCGCTGATCGACACCGGCAGCCGTATGGACGAGGTCATCTTCGAGGAGTTCAAGGGCACCGGTAACTCGGAAATCGTGCTCGACCGCAAGGTCTCCGACAAGCGCATCTTCCCGGCGATCGACATCCTCAAGTCGGGCACCCGCAAGGAAGAGCTCATCACGCCGAAGGATGTGCTGGCCAAGACCTATGTGCTGCGCCGCATCCTCAACCCGATGGGCCCGCAGGACGCGATCGAGTTCCTGATGGACAAGCTGCGCCAGACCAAGCAGAACGCCGACTTCTTCGACTCGATGAACACCTGACATTCTGGCGCGGCGGCCGATTCGGCTCCGTGACGGACGGGTTGCCGGTCCGGCGATGAACACGCTCTTCCACGTGCCGACGATCGTCGCCCTCTCCTCCGCCTCGGGGCGAGCGGGCGTCGCGGTTGTCCGCGTCTCGGGACCCCGCGTTCGATTCGTCCTCGAAACGGTGGCAGGTCCGTTGCCTGCTCCGCGCCTGGCATCACTGCGGGCGCTGCGGGACACGGCCGGCGAGGTCGTCGACCAAGGCCTTGTCCTGTTCTTTCCCGGGCCCGCCAGCTTCACCGGCGAGGATGTCGCCGAGTTCCAGATTCACGGTTCGCGGGCCGTTCTGGCCCGGCTCCTGCAACTGCTCTGTTCCCATGACGGCGTCCGCCTGGCCGAGCCCGGCGAATTCACGCGCCGCGCTTTTGAGGCCGGCAAGCTCGATCTCGCCGAGGTCGAGGGACTGGCCGATCTGATCGATTCGGAAACGGAATGGCAGCGGCGCCAGGCATTGCGCCAGATGGACGGCGCCTTGGGGGTTGCGGTGGCAGAATGGCGCCGCGATCTCGTCGAGGCGCTGGCGCTGCTGGCGGCCGAGCTCGACTTTTCAGACGAAGGCGATGTCGAGGGGCCTATGGTCGAGCGGGCGCTCGGGCTCGTCGCCGTCGCACTGCGAGGGCTCAAGGCGGCGCAAGGCAGCTTCGCCCGGGGCGAGCGCGTGCGTGAGGGCTTCGTCGTGGTTCTGGCGGGCCCGCCCAATGCCGGTAAGTCCAGCCTGCTCAATGCGCTGGCCCGACGTGATGTCGCGATCGTCTCGCCGGTGGCAGGCACCACCCGTGATGCGATCGAGGTCCGGCTCGATCTGGACGGCATCCCGGTCACGCTGATCGATACGGCAGGTTTGCGCGACAGCGCGGATGCGATCGAGGCAGAAGGCGTTCGCCGCGCCCGCGATCTCGCTGCCAAGGCCGATCTCGTCCTGAGCCTGCGCGCGATCGATTCGGAAGCGGATCGACATCAGGAGGGTTCAAGTGTCGTTCCTCTCGCAACGAAAGCGGATCTGACGGGGACGCTGCGGCCTGGCGAGCTGCCCGTGTCCGTGCAGAGCGGCGACGGCCTGCCACAGCTCATCGAGCTGCTGACACGGAGGCTCGCCGGCAAGGACCAAACCGAGCCTGCCCTCCTGACGCGCGAACGCCATCGTGTCGCGGTGATGGAAGCGATCGTCGCGCTGGAGCGCGCCCTCGCCTCCCCGGGGGCGCCAGCCGAGCTGCTGGCGGAGGATGTCCGGCTCGCGGTGCGCGCGCTCGAACGGTTGCTCGGCCATGTCGATGTCGAGGACGTGCTCGACCAGCTTTTCGCCGGTTTCTGCATCGGCAAGTAGCGGCAGGCTACCGCACGGACGTCTGCGATAGTGTTTGACCTGTCCGCGGCGCTTCGCTAGCCAAATCGCATGTCCCACAACCGCTCCGAGAGCCGCTACGATGTCGTCGTCGTGGGTGGCGGTCATGCCGGCGTCGAGGCTGCCGCCGCTGCAGCACGCTGCGGCGCGCAGACGGCTCTGATCACGCATCGTCTCGATACGATCGGCGTGATGTCTTGCAACCCGGCGATCGGGGGGCTGGGCAAGGGCCATCTTGTCCGCGAGATCGACGCGTTGGACGGCCTCATGGCGCGAGCGGCCGACCGGGGTGGCATCCAGTTTCGCATGCTCAACCGTCGGAAGGGCCCTGCGGTCAGGGGTCCGCGGGCGCAGGCCGACCGCAAGCTCTATCGCGAGGCGATCCAGGATCTGCTGGCGCATCAGGACGGCCTGACGCAGATCGCGGGGGACGTCTTCGATCTCGACATCAGGGACGGGCGGGTCGCGGGTGTCATCCTCGGGGATGGGCGGCGATTCGGAGCCGGAACGGTCGTGCTGACGACGGGGACCTTCCTGCGTGGGCTGATCCATATCGGCGAGACCCGAATTCCCGCAGGTCGGGTCGACGAGGCGCCCTCGCTGGGCCTGTCGGCGACGCTGGATCGGCACGGTTTCCCGCTTGGTCGCCTGAAGACCGGGACGCCCCCTCGCCTCGATGGCCGTACCATCGATTGGGCCGCCCTCGAGATGCAGGCCGGCGACGATCCGCCCGAGCCGTTTTCGGCGCTGACGGATGCCATCACCACACCCCAGATCGCCTGCGGGATCACGCGCACGACGCTGGCGAGCCACGATCTCATCCGCGCCAATCTTCATCGTGCGCCGATGTTCTCCGGGCAGATCGAGGGGCGGGGGCCGCGCTACTGTCCGTCCATCGAGGACAAGGTCGGCCGCTTCGGCGACCGGGACGGCCACCAGATCTTCCTCGAGCCCGAGGGCCTGGACGACGACACCGTCTATCCGAACGGCATCTCGACCTCCCTCCCGGAGGATGTGCAGCGCGGTTTGCTGGAGACGATCCCAGGCCTCGAGCGGGCGACGATGCTGCGCCCCGGCTATGCGATCGAATACGACTTTGTCGATCCCCGGTCGCTGCGAAACACGCTGGAGACCCGGGCCATTGCCGGCCTTTTCCTGGCGGGGCAGATCAATGGCACAACCGGCTATGAAGAGGCGGGCGCCCAGGGCCTGTTGGCTGGGCTGAACGCGGCGTGTCGTGCCGGCGGCGCCGAGCCCGTCGTGCTGGAACGAATGGCCTCCTATATCGGCGTGATGGTGGACGACCTCGTGACGCGTGGCGTTACGGAGCCGTATCGAATGTTTACCTCGCGTGCGGAGTTCCGGCTGTCGCTTCGCGTCGACAACGCCGACGAGCGCCTGACGGCTCTCGGCGCGGGGCTTGGTGTCGTGGGAAGCCGGCGCATGGCGGCGTACGAAAGCCAGAATGCCGAGACGGTGGCGCTGACGGAGCGGCTGCGGGCCCTGACGCTGTCGCCGCAACAGGCGGAGGCCGCGGGTCTTCAGGTCAACCGCGACGGCATCCGCCGCAGCGCCTATCAGATCCTGTCCTATCCCGACGCGGCATTCGACTCGCTGGCTGCCGTCTGGCCGGATCTGGCTGGCTTTTCCGGGCGGACCATCGCGCGGGTCACGGCCGATGCCGTCTATTCCGTTTATCTCGATCGCCAGGCAGATGAGATCGCAGCCTATCAGCGCGATCAGGCCCTCAAGGTGCCAGACGATCTCGATCTCGACGCGATTTCCGGGCTCTCCAACGAACTCAAGGCCAAGTTGCGGGCCGAGCGCCCGGCGGACATTGCCCAAGCCGGCCGACTGGAGGGCATGACGCCAGCGGCGCTCACCCTGCTCGCTGCTCATGCGCGCAAGCGGCGCGTTCTTGCGACTGTCGGCTGACGGCCGTGGCGCACCCCATCAAACTGTTGATAACGCGTCATGACTGTTGATAATTCGGACCGCGGCCGCGCTTTGCGCTTGACGCCTGTTTCACGTGAAACAGAGGAGCGCCTCGCGCTGCTGGTGGCGGAGCTGGGGCGATGGCAGGCCGCCAAGAATCTGGTTTCCAGCACCACTCTCGCCGATGTCTGGATGCGGCACATCGCCGATTCCCTCCAGCTCTTCCGGCTCGCGCCCACCGCCCGAACCTGGCTGGATCTTGGCTCCGGCGGCGGCTTCCCGGGCCTGGTGATCGGCATCTGCCTTGCGGAGGTCGAAGGCGGTCGCATCCATCTGGTCGAGAGCAACAGCCGCAAATGCGCTTTCCTGCGTCACGCGGCCCGGCTGACCGGGGCGCCCGTGACGGTGCATGCGGCGCGGATCGAGGATGTGGTGGGCGATTTCACCGGCCAAGTCGACGTCGTGACCGCCCGGGCGCTGGCGCCGCTGCCGCAGCTCCTCGATTGGTGCAAAGAGCTGTTGAGAACAGGCACGCTCGGACTCTTTCCGAAGGGACAACATCTAGATGCGGAATTGACGGAGTCGTCCAGATATTGGAAGATTCAGGCCTCAACGGTTTCCTCCTTGACGGATGGGGCCGCCCGGATCCTGATGGTCCGCGCAGCCGAGAAACGGGCCGATTCATGACCGATTTGACTCCTGTTCCGATGCCGCGCCGCCCGCGCGTGCTCGCGCTCGCGAATCAGAAGGGTGGCGTCGGCAAGACGACGACGGCAATCAACCTCGGTACGGCACTGGCCGCGATCGGCGAAAAGGTGCTGATCGTCGATCTGGACCCCCAGGGCAACGCCTCGACCGGGCTGGGTGTCGATCGTCGCAGCCGCAAGTCCTCGACCTATGACGTGCTTTGCGGCGATGTCGGCCTCGGGCAGGCCATGCAGGAAACCGCCGTTCCTGGATTGTTCCTGGCGCCCTCGACGCTGGATCTGCTGGGTGTCGAACTCGAAATCGCCTCCTCCAAGGACCGGGCACACCGGCTGAAGAACGCGATCGACGAGCTGGTCTATGACCAGCGCTGCTCGGACCTGACCTATGTGCTGATCGACTGCCCGCCTTCGCTGAGCCTGATCACCATCAATGCGATGACCGCGTCCGACGCCGTGCTGGTGCCGCTGCAGTGCGAATTCTTCGCGCTGGAGGGTCTGAGCCAACTCCTGAAGACGGTCGAGCAGGTGCGGGCCGGGCTCAATCCGCGGCTGATCATCCAGGGGGTCGTGCTGACGATGTACGATCCGCGCAACAACCTGTCCGGACAGGTCATGGCCGATGTCCGCGAGTTCCTCGGCGACAAGGTTTACGAGACCGTGATCCCGCGGAATGTGCGCGTCTCCGAGGCGCCCTCCTATGGAAAGCCGGCGCTGCTCTATGACCTGCGCTGCTCCGGCTCGCAGGCTTATCTGAAACTGGCCTCCGAGGTCATCCGGCGTGAGCGCGCGCTGCGCGCCGCCGCCTGAAAACGTTACGCAGAGGTTGAACGCAATGGCGATGGCGGAAGAACAGGGACGCTCGCGTCTCGGCCGCGGCCTGGCCGCGCTGATCGGCGATGTCGGCGAGGAGATCGGCGCGCTGGAGCGGGCCCGCGGCCAGCGTCGCGTTCCGGTCGAATTCCTGCGGCCGAGCGCGCGCAATCCGCGCCGCAGCTTCGCGGAGGAGGATCTCGAGGAGCTGACGGCGTCCGTGCGTGAGCGCGGCATCCTGCAGCCGATCATCGTGCGGGCGATCGTCGGCATGCTCGATGCCTACGAGATCATTGCCGGCGAGCGCCGCTGGCGCGCGGCCCAGCGGGCCGGACTGCACGATGTCCCGGTCATCCTCGTCGAGGCCGATGATCGCGAGGCGCTCGAAATCGCCATCGTCGAGAACGTCCAGCGCACCGATCTCAACGCGATCGAGGAAGCGGCGGGCTACGAGCAGCTGATTGCCGAGTTCAACTACACGCAGGCCGACCTCGCGCGGGTGATCGGCAAGAGCCGCAGCCATGTCGCCAACACGCTGCGTCTCTCGAAGCTGCCGCCGTCCGTCCGGCAGATGGTCAGCGACGGCGCCGTGTCGGCCGGCCATGCCCGTGCGCTGCTCTCCGTTTCGGACCCGGAACTGATGGCGCGCAAGATCGTCGACGAAGGCCTCAGCGTGCGCGACATCGAGCGCATCGTCCAGGACGAGTCGCGGGGCGAGACCAAGAGCATCTCGAGCAAGCCCAGGGTCGAGAAGGACCCCGACACGCGGGCGGTCGAAAAGGCGCTGGAGGAGGCGCTCGGCCTGTCCGTCTCGATTAGCCACCGCGCCAATGGCAGCGGCGAGGTCAAGATCAGCTACAAGACGCTGGAACAGCTCGACGCGCTCTGCCGCCGCCTCAAGGATTGAGCGGCTAGTCCCCGCGCCCGGCCACACGGCCGAGGCGCGCCAGCGTCCACAGCGCCCGCGTCGCACCCGCCCGGCCGAGATCGCCGTCGCGGCGGGCGGCCAGCGTGGCATTGCCCAGCAAGGTGACCGCCTCCATCAGCTTCGCCGTGCTCCAGGCCGACAGCGCCGCCTCCGTGGTGGCGATACGCGGGTAGGGCAGGCGCATGGCCGCGACCATGTCGCGGGCGCTGCGGCCGGCATCGACCCCCTGCCGGGCCTTCAGCAGCGCCAGAGCGTGCCGCAGCACGGCGCCAAGCATGACGCCGGCATCCAGCCCCTCGCTGGCGAGTTTTGCCTGTGCGAGGTCGAGGACCGGCAGCTTCCCCGCGAAGACGGCATCGACCAGCATCGCCTGCTCGCGCTGGGCGGTGTCGCCGACGACGGCCTCGATATGCGCCTGCCCGATCGCGGGATCGTCGCCGACATAGAGCAGAAGCTTCTCGATTTCGCGGCGCGAGGTCTGCCGGTCGCCGCCGAGCAGGCCGGCGAGCAGGTCACGGCTGGTGCGGTCGATCGTCTTTCCGGCGGCGCGGACCATCTCGTCGATGATGGTGCCGAGATCGCGCGCGGCGTCGCCATAGCAGGGCACGGCGAGCGCGGTCCGTGCGCGCTCGCAGGCGGTTCGCAGCGGATTGGTGCGCTGGAGATCGCCGGCCTCAACGATGACGATGGCATCCTGCGAGGGGGTGGCCAGGAGCGGCTCGACGGCGCCGAGCAGCATCTTGGCGGTGGGCGAGACGCGGATCGCGCGCCGCCCGCCGAACATTCCGATCGTGTTGGCTTCGTCGACGAGCTTGAGCGGGTCGCCGGCGATCTCGTCGCCGCTCATCCGGACGAGCTGGAAGGCATCCTGCGGATCGTCGACATGGGCCCGGGCGAGGGCCGCGGCGCGCTCCGAGACGAGGCCGGCATCGGGGCCATAGATCAGGACGAGACGATAGGCGGGGTCGAGCCGGGCGAGCGCGCGGTCCGCCTCATGCGCCTTGATCGAGGCCATGCGGCGTCCTGATCCGCTCAGCCGGCGACGAGGTCGGCGGCGATCTGTCCGCGAATCAGCGTGGCGAGGTTCTTCGCCGCACGGATCTGGGCGTCGCGGGCCGCCCGCACCGTGGCGAAACGCTGCGTCGAGCGCTCATAGGGAGCCCGGACGACATTGCTCCCGCTGGAGACGACCTTGCCGGACGCCGTGTCGGTCAGGGACCATGTCGCCGTCGCGACCAGAATCGCCGAATCAGCCCGGCCGTTGGCGTAGTCGACGGTCACGACCTCGATCGCCTCAGAGATCTGCGTCTGGAAGGTCAGCCGTTTGGCGCGGTCCGGCTCGTTGCCGCCATCGAGCTCGAAGACCAGCTCGTTGCGCAGGTAATGGCCGATCAGCCCCTTGATCTCGGGGACCTGGATCTCCTTGAAGGTGTCCTTGACGCTGCCGCCGGTGATGGAGCGCGTGTTTTCGGCATAGAGGGGCTGGAAACATCCGCCTGCCGCCGCGGCCGCGATCAGGGCCGCGGCGAGCATCAGGCGGGAGCCCCGCAGGGCTCCGGGGCGACTAGTCTCAGAGGACGACATTCACGATTCTCCCGGGAACCACGATGATCTTGCGGATCGCGCGGCCGTCAAGCGCCTTCGCGACGACATCGGATGCGCGCACCAGCGCCTCGACGGCGATGATATCCGCATCGGCCGGTACGGTCACCTCGGCGCGTTTCTTGCCGTTGACCTGCACGGGCAGAACGATGCTGTCGTCCTTCAGCAGCGCGGCCTCCGCGACCGGCCAGGCGGCCTCGCCGGCCAGGCCGGTCTGGCCGAGTACCCGCCAGCATTCCTCCGCCAGATGCGGCATCATCGGCGCGACGAGCTGGGTGATTACGACGCCGGCCTCGTGCAGCGCGAAGGCCTGATCCGGCGGCAGGGTGGCGCTCTCGGCGGCCGCATCGAGCGCTTTCCCGATCGCGTTGGTCAGCGTGTAGACATGCGCGATGCAGCGGTTGAAGGCGAGCCGCTCGATATCGTTGCCGACGGCGTCCAGCGCCCTGTGGGTGGCCTTGCGCAGTGTCTGGGCCGCCTCTCCGGTCGCGTCAGGCGCAGTGGCGGCGTTGCCGGTGCGCTCGGCGATCTCGTTCAGCAGACGCCAGAGGCGCTGCACGAAGCGCGCCGCACCCTGTACGCCCTCGTCGGTCCAGATCACGTCGCGGTCCGGCGGCGAATCCGACAGCATGAACCAGCGGGCTGTATCGGCGCCGTAGGAGGCGATGATGTCGTCGGGATCGACGACGTTCTTCTTCGACTTCGACATCTTCTCGATCGCGCCGATCTCGATCGGCACGCCGGATTCGACATGGAAGCCGCGGCGCTCGCTGCCCTCGGTCTCGATGCGGACATCGCCGGGCTCGACCCAGTTGCCGGCCGCGTCGCGATAGGTCTCGTGGACGACCATGCCCTGGGTGAACATGCCGTCGAAGGGCTCGTCCAGCCCGGCATGGCCCGTCGCCTTCATCGCCCGGGTGAAGAAGCGCGAATAGAGGAGGTGCAGGATCGCGTGCTCGACGCCGCCGATATACTGGTCGACCGGCAGGAAGCGGTCGACGACGGCGCGGTCGGTCGGGCTCTCGGTCCGCCAGGGATCGGTGAAGCGGGCGAAATACCAGGACGAATCGACGAAGGTGTCCATCGTGTCGGTTTCACGCCGGGCGGCCGCGCCGCATTGCGGGCAGGCGACATGCTTCCAGCTCGGGTGATGGTCGAGCGGGTTGCCCGGCCGGTCGAAGGAGACGTCGTCGGGCAGCTTCACCGGCAGGTCGGCATCGGGAACCGGCACCGTTCCGCACGCGGAACAATGAATGACCGGGATCGGGCAGCCCCAGTAGCGCTGGCGCGAGATGCCCCAGTCGCGCAGGCGGAAATTGACCTTGCGGGCGGCGACCGGGCGATGGCCGCGGCTCTCGCTTTCGAGACGTCGAGCGACCTCCTCCTTGGCCTGTGCAATCGTCAGGCCGTCGAGGAAGCGCGAATTGATCATCCGTCCGTCATCGACATAAGCCGTGTCGGTGATGACGAAGCTCGCCGGATCGACGCCCTCGGGCGCGACCACCGGCGTGTTGCCGAGGCCGTATTTGTTGACGAAGTCGAGGTCGCGCTGGTCATGCGCCGGGCAGCCGAAGATGGCGCCCGTGCCGTACTCCATCAGGATGAAGTTCGCGACATAGACCGGCAGCGTCCAGGACGGATCGAAGGGATGCGCGACGCGCAGGCCCGTGTCGAAGCCGAGCTTCTCGGCCTTGTCGATGTTCTCCTGGGCCGTGCCGGTGCGCTTGCACTCCTCGATGAAGGCCTGCAGCGCCGGATTTTCCGCAGCGGCGGCCTTGGCGAGGGGGTGATCGGGGGCGATGCCGAGGAACTTCGCGCCGAACAGCGTATCCGGCCGCGTCGTGTAGACCTCGACCTCCTCGGCGCCGAAGGTATTCGATTCGAGCGCGAAACGAACCAGCAGCCCTTCCGAGCGGCCGATCCAGTTCTTCTGCATCAGCCGCACCTTGTCGGGCCAGCGGGTCAGACCCTCCAGCGCGTCATGCAGCTCCTGACCGAAGGTCGTGATTTTGAAGAACCACTGCGTCAGCTCGCGGATCTCGACCGGCGCGCCCGAGCGCCAGCCCTTGCCGTCGATGACCTGCTCATTGGCGAGCACGGTCTCGTCGACCGGGTCCCAGTTGACCTTGGCCGTCTTGCGGTCGACGAGCCCGGCCTTGAGGAAGTCCAGGAACATCTTCTGCTGGTGGCGGTAATAGGACGGGTCGCAGGTCGCGAGCTCGCGGCTCCAGTCGAGCGAGAGGCCCATGGACTGGAGCTGCGTGCGCATCGCGGCGATGTTGGCGTAGGTCCATTCGCGCGGGTGCACGTTCTTCTGCTTGGCGGCGTTTTCCGCCGGCAGGCCGAAGGCGTCCCACCCCATCGGGTGCAGTACGGCAAAGCCCTTGGCGCGCTTGTAGCGCGCGACCACGTCGCCCATCGCGTAGTTGCGGACATGGCCCATATGGATGCGGCCCGACGGGTAGGGAAACATCTCGAGCACGTAGTAGCTCGGCCGCGGGTCGTCGTTGCGCGTCTCGAAGAGCTTGCGCTCCTGCCAGACGGCGCGCCATTTCGGCTCGGATTCCTTGGGATTGTAGCGTTCAACGGCCATGGCAGCGGGCTATTCTTGCATCATCGGAGGTGCCGGGACTAGGACACCATTGAGGCGGCGCGGTCAACGCCGCGCCGGGCATACGAGGGCACGTGATGAGCGATACGGTGAAGCGATGGAGGGAAACCCGGGCGGCGATCGCGCAGGCTGCGCGCGATGTCGAGCGCGATCCCGATTCGGTGGCGCTGATTGCGGTGTCCAAGACGATGCCGGCGGACGTGATCCTGCCGGTGCTGGAAGCCGGACAGCGCGTCTTCGGTGAGAACTATGTCCAGGAGGCGAAGGCGAAATGGCCGGCGCTGAAGGAACGCTTTCCCGATACGCAGGTCCATATGATCGGGCCGCTGCAGTCCAACAAGGCGAGGGAGGCGGTCGAGCTTTTCGACGCGATCCACTCGCTCGACCGCGAAAGCCTTGCCAAGGAGCTCGCCCGCGAGATCGCGCGCAGCGGGCGGGCGCCGACGATCTATGTGCAGGTCAACACCGGTGACGAGCCGCAGAAGGGTGGGGTCAGCCCGGCCGAGATCGATGGCTTGCTCGAGAGCTGCCGCGTGCATCACGGCCTGTTGATCGAAGGGCTGATGTGCATTCCGCCTGCCGAGGATCCGCCATCGCCGCATTTCGCGCTGCTGGCGAAGATTGCAGCCCGCCACGGCCTGCGCGGCCTGTCGATGGGGATGAGCGCTGATTACGAGGCGGCGATCCAGCTCGGTGCGACGCATGTCCGGGTCGGCAGCGCCATCTTCGGCGCGCGTGGGTAGTTTACGTCATGGTCGGGCTTGACCCGATCATCTCAGGCCGGAGAGGTTCTGCGCTCCTTTCGGCCGGGATTCTCGGGTCTTCGCTTCGCTCCGCCCGAGAATGACGATCTGGCTGAGGCGGTGTTTAGCCGCGATGCCTCTATCTGACCCGCATCACGCAGCGTCGTGCCAGCCGGGGCAGGACCTTCGCGAAGACGTGACGTTCGACCGCGACGCAGCCCGCCGTCGGCGTGAAGCCGGGCCGGGCGAGGTGCCAGAAGATCGCGCTGCCGCGGCCGCGCAAGACCGGGGCGTCGTTCCAGCCGAGTTCGACGATGACGTCGTAGAGATGGTCGTCGCGGGTCAGCCGCTCCTCCGCCTCGCCGGGCGGGCGGTCGATCAGGCGGTTGTAGCGGCGATCCGCGGCATCGTCGCACCAGGCATCGCGCGGGCCGATGATGCGCAGCGGCAGTAGGCTGAGCGGGCGGCCGATGCGGTCGGCGCGGTAGAGCACGTTTCGCAGCGGCAGCTCGGCACGCGGGGTGCGGCCGTCGCCTTCGCGCTTCAGCGTGCCGATGCCCGAGCGGCCGAGAGCGCAGGGAAAGACTGCTCCACCGGCGACCAGAAAGCCCTTCCTGCGGTCGCGAACCGAGGCGAAGACGCGCAAGGTGGAGAGGAGGCGGAGGCTCTGCGGGAGGCGGCGGAAGCCGGCCCGATCACGGTTTCTCACGGGAATTCCATTGCGCGTGACTTGCGGTCGCGATTCTGCGGGCTCATGGTAACGCGTCATTTCTCGTGCGAACGATCCCCATGCCCGCCGTGCATCATATCCTTCTGGTCGACGACGACCAGACCTTGCGAGACGCGCTTGCGGAGCAGCTCGCGCTCTATGACGAGTTCAAGCTCTCGACCGCCGGTACCGCTACGGCGGCCGTCAAGGCGGTGCAGGCTGAGCGAATCGACCTCGCCATCATGGATGTCGGCCTGCCCGACATGGATGGCCGCGAGGCGGTGAAGCTGATGCGCAAGAACGGCTTCAAGAGCCCGGTGATCATGCTGACCGGCCAGGGCTCCGACGCCGACACGGTGCTGGGGCTGGAAGCCGGCGCCAACGACTATGTCGTCAAGCCGTTCAAGTTCGCTGTGCTGCTGGCGCGCATCCGCGCCCATCTGCGCCAATACGAGGCGAGCGAGGACGCGGTCTTCCAGGTCGGCCCCTACACCTTCCATCCCGGCTCCAAGCTTCTCGTCAGCGAGAAGGGCTCGAAGACGAAGCTGACCGAGAAGGAGACCGCGATCCTGCGCTTCCTCTACCGGGCGGGGCGCAAGCCGATCGCCCGCGAGGTGCTGCTGCAGGAGGTCTGGGGCTACAACAGCCAAGTCACCACCCACACGCTCG
This sequence comes from Bosea sp. OAE506, assembly GCF_040546595.1. Classification (NCBI taxonomy): domain Bacteria; kingdom Pseudomonadati; phylum Pseudomonadota; class Alphaproteobacteria; order Hyphomicrobiales; family Alloboseaceae; genus Allobosea; species Allobosea sp. OAE506. The sequence continues at coordinate 985,879 of NZ_JBEPOB010000001.1, forward strand.
AGACGCATATCTACCGGCTGCGGCAGAAGATCGAGCCCGATCCGGGCAATGCTCGCCTGCTGGTGACGGATGCCGGCGGCTACCGGCTCAACCCCTAAGACATGGCCCTCGACGACGACATCGCCCTGCTGGCCCGGCAGCCGCTGCTGAGCCTGATGGAGCGTGATGCGCTGCGTCTGGTCGCCTTCGCGGCCGAGAGCCGCATCCTGCGCGCCGGGGACGTGCTGTTCCGCGTCGGCGAGCCTTCGGATGGGGCGGTGCTGGTGATCTCGGGTGCGGTGGCGCTCGACAGCCGCGAGGACGGCCAGCCGGCGCAGGAGATCGTCGGGCCTGGCGCCTTGATCGGCGAGACGGCGCTGTTTGCCGCCGTGGCGCGGCCGGTGACAGCGATCGCGCGCGAGCCGACGCAGGTCATGCGGCTGTCGCGCAGCGTGATGCGCCGGGTCCTGGCCGAATCGCCTGCCTCGGCGGAAGCGATCGCCGCGGCGGTGGCGGAGCGGCTGCAGGGCTTCGTCGGCCAGCTCACCGCCGTTCAGGAAGCCCTCACCGCCCTCGAGCGGGGCTGAGGGCGCGTCTCAGAGCTCCAGCGTCACCGTGACCGGGACATGGTCGGAGGGGCGCTCCCAGCCGCGTGCCTCGCGCAGGAAGGTCACGTCGCGCAAGGCCGGCGTCAGCGCATCCGAGAGCCAGATATGGTCGAGCCTGCGGCCGCGGTTGGAGGCCTCCCAGTCGGCGGCGCGGTAGCTCCACCAGCTGTAGAGCTTCTCGGGCTCCGGGCGCAGCGTGCGGGCCGCGTCGGTCCAGCCGCCCTCGGAGCGCAGCTTCTCCAGCGTCGTGGTCTCGATCGGCGTGTGGCTGACCACGTCGAGGAGCTGCTTGTGGCTCCAGACATCATGCTCATAGGGCGCGATGTTGAGGTCGCCGACGAGGATCGCCGGACGATCGGTCGGGCGCTTGGCCACATTCCAGGCGCCGATCTCGTCGAGGAAGGCAAGCTTGTGGGCGAATTTCTCGTTCTTCTCGGGGTCGGGAATGTCGCCGCCGGCAGGGATGTAGAAATTATGGATCGCGATGCCCGCCGCTGCGCCCGCGCCGGCATCGAGCACGGCCGTCATGTGGCGGGCGTCGTTGCGGCCGCACATCGCCATCGCGTCACGCTCGCTGAAAGGCAGCTTGGAGACGATCGCGACGCCGTTATAGCCCTTCTGGCCAATGAAGGCCTGGTGGATATAGCCCGCCTTCTCGAACGCCTTGGCCGGGAACTGCTCGTCCGGGGTCTTGGTTTCCTGCAGGCACAGGATGTCCGGCGCATGACGCGCGAGGAAGTCGGTGACCATGCCGATGCGCAGCCTGACCGAGTTGATGTTCCAGCTGGTGACGGTGAGTTGCACGCGCGCGCTTCCGGCAAAGAGAGGTGCCGGAAACTGGTTCGGAGCGGCGCGAAAAGCAAGCCGGATCGGGGCCGTCGCGGATGGACGGTCCGTAAGGCGTCAGAGCTTGCGCTGGTAGTCGATGACGAAGTTCTTCGCGTCGGGCTTGCGCTGGGTGTCGAGGTTGTAGAGCGAGACACTGGTCTCATAGCCCTGCGGGTCGATCACCACCCATTGCCGCAGCACATTGGCCGCGAGGTCGAATTTGAGCGCGATCTTGGAGGTGCCGCCCAGTGTGGTGCGGTCCTCCAGGCGCAGCGTCAGCACGTCGCCATCGACGGCGGCGCCCGTGATCGTGCCCTCGCGTGCCAGGTCCATGCGCTCGCGAACGAGGAATTTCAGCGGCGTCTGGCCCAGCGAATAGACGTCCTGCGTTGCCAGCCGCTTGTCGCGCACGGCGACGGAGGTGCCATCGGCGATCACCTCGATCGTCGCGGGCGGCTCGTATTCGAAACGCATCTTGCCGGGCCGCTGGATATAGATCCGACCTTCCAGGCGACGGCCGTCGGCGGCGTGCTGGATGAAGTTGCCCTGCAGGGTGGTGAAGCTGTTGAGATAGGCGTTCAGCCGCTCGATGGCCTCCTCGCGCGTGGCGGGAGCGCCACTGCGCGCCCGCGTCACGGGGGGCGCCTGTGTGGTGCGTGCGGCCTCGGCAGCCGCGGGCGCGACAGCGCCGACGGCGGCTGCCTGAACGGTCGCGGCTTCGGCGATGCGCGGCATGCCGAGCCCCGGTGGCCGCATCGGCGGCAGCGGCAGGGGGCGGGGGCCGGCAGGCTTCGCGGCAGCTGGCTTGGGCGGCAGGATCTGAAGCGGCTGGGCGGAGAGCGGGCCGGACAAAGCAATGCAGCCGAACCATGCCAGCACCGTGACGCGGCTCGTGAGCGCAGCCCTGGTCCGTCGCGTCGAATTCGGTGCCATGTCCCGGCCTCTCTCCCCTGTCTTGTCGCCGCTCCCGATCGGGTCGGCGGCTGCGTGCAGTCCGAAGACGGCCACGGCGTCCTTGCCTGAACGCGTCCGCTGCCAAGCAGGTTGCAGCGCGCTGATGGCAATTTGAGGACCGCAGGCGCTCGGGACAAGGCCCGCGCCCTGCATTCCCTCAATCCTCGTCTTCGCGGGCGCGTCCGGTTTCGACGAGGATTTCGCGTTTGCCGGCGTGGTTGGCGGGGCCGACGATGCCCTCGTTCTCCATCCGCTCCATGATCGAGGCGGCGCGGTTGTAGCCGATCTGCAGCCTGCGCTGGATGTAGGAGGTCGAGGCCTTCTTGTCGCGCAGCACCACCGCCACCGCCTGGTCGTAAGGGTCCTCGCTCTCGGCGGCTGCGAGCGCGCCCTTGTCGAAGACCGCGCCGTCCTCGGCCTCAGTGCCGGGCTCTTCCTCTTCCGAGGTGACCGCGTCGAGGTACTGGGGCCGGCCTTGCGTCTTGAGATGGGCGACGACCTTCTCGACCTCGGCATCCGAGACGAAGGGGCCGTGGACGCGGGTGATGCGCCCGCCGCCGGCCATATAGAGCATGTCGCCCTGGCCCAGAAGCTGCTCGGCGCCCATCTCGCCGAGGATGGTGCGGCTGTCGATCTTCGAGGTCACCTGGAAGGAGATGCGCGTCGGGAAGTTCGCCTTGATCGTGCCGGTAATGACGTCGACCGACGGGCGCTGCGTCGCCAGCACGACATGGATGCCGGCCGCGCGCGCCATCTGGGCGAGGCGCTGGATCGTGCCCTCGATCTCCTTGCCGGCGACCATCATCAGGTCGGCCATCTCGTCGACGATGACGACGATATAGGGCAGAGGCGCGAGGTCCATGACCTCTTCCTCGTAGATCGCCTCGCCGGAATGACGGTCGAAGCCGGTCTGGACCGTGCGGGTGATGACTTCGCCTGCGGCCTGCGCCTCGACCACGCGGGCGTTGAAGCCGTCGATGTTGCGCACCGAGAGCTTCGACATCTTCTTGTAGCGCTCCTCCATCTCGCGCACCGCCCATTTCAGGGCGACGACCGCCTTCTTGGGGTCGGTGACGACGGGGGTGAGCAGATGCGGGATGCCGTCATAGACCGACAATTCCAGCATCTTGGGGTCGACCATGATCAGCCGGCACTGCTCGGGCTTGAGCCGGTAGAGCAGCGACAGGATCATCGTGTTGATCGCCACCGACTTGCCCGAGCCGGTGGTGCCAGCGACCAGGAGATGCGGCATCTTGGCGAGATCGACGATCACCGGCTCGCCACCGATGGTCTTGCCGAGCCCTAAAGCGAGCTTGTGCTTGGAGCTCTCGAAATCCTGGCTCGCCAGCAGTTCGCGCAGATAGACCGTCTCGCGCTTGGCGTTGGGCAGCTCGATGCCGATCGCGTTCTTACCGGGAATCACCGCCACGCGCGCCGAGATCGCGCTCATCGAGCGGGCGATGTCGTCGGCCAGCGAAATCACGCGGGAGGACTTCGTGCCCGGAGCGGGCTCGAGTTCGTAGAGCGTCACCACAGGGCCGGGGCGCACCTGCGTGATCTCGCCGCGCACGCCGAAGTCTTCCAGCACGCCTTCGAGCAGCGTCGCGTTCTGCTCCAGCGCATCGGTCGAGATCGCGTTGGCGGGCAGCTTGCGCGGCTCGGACAGATAGGTCAGCGGCGGCAGCTCGAATTCCTCGCGGTCGAGCAGCGAGGGCTGGGCCTCGCGCTGGATGCGCTTGCCGGGCTTGGGGCCCGGAGCCGGCGCCGTGACGCGCGGCGCATTCAGGTCGCGCAGATCGAGCGGCTCGTCGTCGAGATCGAAGGGCGCGTCGTCGACGGGTGCGGCGCGGGGGCCGCGCAGCGGCGGCAGCGGAGCGGGGTCGAAGGGCACCTCCGGACGCAGGCCCGCTTTCCGAGCCGAACCCTCGTCGAACTGGGGCTCGCGGCGCACACGGCCGGCTGCGACGGGCTCCAGCCCGCTGCGGTTCGCGGCCGGCGTACCGGCACCCTGGGTGGCGGCGCGCGGCGGCTGCGGCAGGCGGCGCAGGATCATGCCGCGCAGGGCCATGGCGCCATGGGCGAGCCAGCCGACGATGATCACAGCGATGCCGGGCTCGTCGTCGCGGCGGTCCTCGCTCTCGGACCAGGATTCGTCGGCCTCGTCCTCGTCGAGGACCGGGTCCTCGTCGCTGACGAAACCGAAGCCCGCGGCGGCTGTGACGGCGAGAATGGCGATGCCGGCATAGAGGAAGCCGACGAGCCCGCCGACCGCATTGCCAGCGATGCCGGCGAGATTGCGCGTGCCGAAGAGGAGGCCGTCACCGATGACGCCGCCCATGCCGGTCGGGAGCGGCCAGCGCGGCGTCGCGGGCAGGGCGCTGCCGACCGCCGCCGTGGCGGCGATGGCGACGATCCAGAGGCCGAGCTTGAGCGCGCCACGGTCGAAGATGTGGAAGCGGACGAGCCGCAGCGACCAGACCAGCGGCGGGAACAGCAGCGCGAGGACGCCGAGCCCGATCAGCTGCATCAGCAGGTCGGCGACCATGGCGCCGGGCCGGCCGAGCCAATTGGCGACGGCGCCGCTGGTGGCGTTGTTCAGGCTGGGGTCGTCGACCGACCAGGTCGCAAGCGACAGGGCGACCGCCGCCATCAGCGCCATCAGCGCGAGGCCGACCATCTCGCTGGCGCGGCGCGACAGGAACTCCCGCACCGGATCGGGCAGGCGGTCCATCAGCGAGGTGGAGCGTCGGATCGTACGCATGCGGGATTGGGCCGTCATTCGGGACTGCGGGCCGCATCGCATCGGCCGTTTCGACCACGTTAGGAAGCCGAGGTTAAGACACGCTTAACCTTGGCGAGATCGTCCGGGTCGCAGCCCTCCGCCCATGAAAAATCCCCGGCGGTCGCCCGCCGGGGATGATGATGTGGTGGCCGGTCGAGCCCGGCCGGGCGCCTGTCCTCAGGCGTGGTAGGCGCGCTCGCCATGCTCGGCGATGTCGAGGCCCTCGCGCTCCGCATCGGGGGCGACGCGCAGGCCGACGATCACATCGACGATCTTGAAGAGGATCAGCGAGCCGACGCCGCTGAAGACCAGCGTGAACAGCACGGCCTTGACCTGGGCCATGAAGGCGGTGCCGAACTCATAGGCGCCGACCGCCAGTTCGCCGGGCTTCGAGCTGTAGTCCGGGATGCCCGCGCCGCCGAGATCGACATTGACGAGAATGCCGGTGGCGAGCGCACCCAGGATGCCGCCGATGCAGTGGATGCCGAAGACGTCGAGCGAGTCGTCGTAGCCGAGCGCGTTCTTCACCGTCGAGCAGAAGACGAAGCAGACCGTGCCGGAGACGAAGCCGAGGATGATGCAGCCCATCGGGCCGGCGAAGCCTGCGGCCGGGGTAACGGCGACGAGGCCGGCCACCGCGCCGGAGACCATGCCGAGCATCGAGGGCTTGCCCTTGACCGCCCATTCCACGAACAGCCAGGCGACGGCTGCGGCGGCGGTGGCGACGAAGGTGTTGACCATCGCGAGCGCGGCGGTGCCGTTGGCCTCGAGGTTCGAGCCGGCGTTGAAGCCGAACCAACCGACCCAGAGCAGGGCGCCGCCGATCAGGGTCATGGTCAGCGAGTGCGGGGCCATCAGCTCCTTGCCGTAGCCGATGCGCTTGCCGATCAGGATGCAGCCGACGAGGCCGGCGATGCCCGCATTGATGTGCACCACGGTGCCGCCGGCGAAGTCGAGCGCGCCCCACTTGAAGAGCATGCCGGCATCGGCGTTGACGGCGTCGAGCGCAGCCTGCGCGGCCGCCTTGCCGTCGGCGCCGGCCTCGGCGAGCGCCTTGGCAGCGTTGCCGACCGCATCCGGGCCACCCCAGTACCAGACCATATGGGCCATCGGGAAGTAGATGAAGGTGACCCAGAGGACGGTGAAGAGCAGCAGCGCCGAGAACTTCATGCGCTCGGCGAAGGCGCCGACGATGAGGGCCGGGGTGATGCAGGCGAAGGTCATCTGGAAGGCCAGATAGACATATTCGGGGATGACGACGCCGTTGGAGAAGGTGGCGACGGTGGTGGTGGCGTCGACGCCGCGCAGGAAGGCCTTCGAGAAGCCGCCGACATAGTCGTTCAGGCCGCCGCCATTGGTGAAGGCGAGCGAGTAGCCGAAGATCACCCACATCAGGGCGACGATGCTCACGATCGCGAACACCTGAGTGAGGACGGAGAGCATGTTCTTGCTGCGGACGAGGCCGCCATAGAACAGGGCGAGGCCCGGGATCGTCATGAGGAAGACCAGGACGGTCGAGCTCATCATGAAGGCGACGTCACCCTTGTTGGGGACGGGCGCGGGGGCGGCGGGCGTCTGGGCGAGCGCGCCGCCGGCGGCGGCGAGCGCCAGCGCGACGAGCCCGACCCGGCTGATGGTCTTGAAGTGCATCGTTTGAAACTCCTCGGAAGGATCGCGTGTGATCAGAGGGCGTCGCCGTCGGTCTCGCCGGTGCGGATGCGCACGGCCTTCTCGATCGACGAAACGAAAATCTTGCCGTCGCCGATCTGGCCGGTGCGGGCGGCTGCCGTGATCGCCTCGATCACCTTGCCGACCAGCTCGTCGGACACGGCGACCTCGATCTTGATCTTGGGCAGGAAGCTCACGGCGTATTCGGCGCCACGGTAGATCTCGGTATGGCCCTTCTGGCGGCCATAGCCCTTCACCTCGGTCACGGTCAGGCCGTGCACGCCGATGGCGGTGAGCCCGTCGCGCACCTCCTCCAGCTTGAACGGCTTGATGATAGCCATCACGATCTTCATTGCTGGGTTTCCCCGTTTCGCCGCCCGGAAGTCAGCCCCGGCGATCCTGTTGCGCCTCGCGCGCCTGTCATCGCGGCGCGTCGGCGGTCGCAATTCAAGGCCCGTGCCAACTGGCGGCGCAGGGCGGGGGAGAGGCGGCATGCAATGGGAATCGCCGCACGGGAGTGATTCCGGCGCGGGCACGCTGCCCAGAAATCGAGCGGTTGATGAATTTAGGGGCTGTTGCCTAGAAGATAATCAGACGCGGTCCGGCCGCGGCCGGACCAGGCCTTCCTGAGCGACCGAGGCGACAAGCCGGCCCTGCCGGTCGAAGACCAGCCCGCGCGAGAAGCCGCGCGCGCCCGAGGCGGAGGGGCTGTCCTGCGCATAGAGCAGCCATTCGTCCGCGCGGAACGGCCGGTGAAACCAGAGCGCATGGTCGAGACTGGCGGCCTGCACCGTCGGATCGAAGACGGTGGTGCCATGGGCGATCAGGCTCGAATCGAGCAGCATCAGGTCCGAGGCATAGGCGAGCACGGCCTGATGGACCGCCGGATCGTCAGGCAGGGGCTGCATCGCCCGGATCCAGACATGGAAGCGCGGCTCCATCGTCTCGCCGGTGCCGGCATAGCGGCGCAGCTCGACCGGGCGGATCTCGATCGGCCGTTCGCGCTGGTAATAGGCGCGCACGGCCTTGGGCATGTTGGGCAGGATGTCGCGGCTCATCGCGTCGCGATCGGGCAGATCCTCCGGCGGCGGCACGTCGGGCATCGGCATCTGGTGGTCGTAGCCGGTCTCCTCCACCTGGAAGGAGGCGGACATGGCGAAGATGGCCTCGCCTTTCTGGATCGCCAGCACGCGCCGGGTCGTGAAGGAGCGGCCGTCGCGCAGCCGGTCGACCTCGTAGATGATCGGGATCTCGGGATCGCCGCCGAGCAGGAAATAGGCGTGCAGGGAATGGGGCTGGCGGCCCTCCACCGTCTTGCAGGCGGCGTAGAGCGATTGCGCGATGACCTGCCCGCCGAAGACGCGCGGCCAGCCGACGCGGGGGCTGCGACCCCGGAACAGATTGCGCTCGAGCGGCTCGAGGTCGAGGATCGACATCAGGGAGTCGCTGATCTGGGACATGGTCGAACAGGCTCTGGCGGCGGGCGGGTTGACGGTGAAGCCGGCATGCGCGCACAGCAGCCGCCGGTTCCGCCGCATCAGCACCGACCCGTCCCGGATCGTCAAGGCGGGAGGGGCACGCGCTCCCGTGGCGATGAGGAGGATGGCGCATGAGCGAGCAGACACGGCCGAGCGAGGTGATCGTCATCGCCGGCGGCGGCATTGCCGGGCTTTCGCTGGCGCTTGCGCTGAAGCAGGCGCTCGGGAACGCCTTCGCGGTCATCGTCGCCGATCCGGTGTTCGCGCGCCCGGGGCTACCCGATACGCGCGCCTATGCGGTCGCCGCGGCGGCCCAAGCGATGCTCACCTCGCTCGGCATCTGGGACAAGATCGCGGACGGCGCGCAGGCCATGACCGAGATGGTCGTCTCCGACAGCCGCAGCGGCGATGTCGTGAGGCCGGTCTTTCTGACCTTCGACGGCGAGGTCGAGCCGGGGCAGCCCTTCGCCCATATGGTCGGCAGCGGGGCACTGATCGAGGCGCTGACCGCCGCCTGCCGCGAGGCGGGCGTCCAGCTGCGGGGCGAGGGCGTGGCGCGCTTCGACAGCGGCGAGGCGGGTGTCAGCGTCGTGCTCGCGGGCGGCGAAGCGTTGCGGGCCCGGCTGCTCGTCGCGGCGGATGGAGCCCGCTCGAGGCTGCGCGAGCAGGCCGGCATCGGCTGGGTCGGCTGGGATTACGCCCAGTCGGGGCTGGTGGCGACGATCGGCCATGAGCGGCCGCATGGCGGGCGGGCGGTCGAGCATTTCCTGCCGTCGGGCCCCTTCGCGATCCTGCCGCTCAGCGATGGCGGGCGGCTGGGGCATCGCTCCTCGATGGTCTGGAGCGAGCGCAATGAGAACGTGCCGGCGCTGCTTTCGCTCGACGAGGAGGGCATGCTCGCGGAAATCGAACGGCGCTTCGGACTGGAACTCGGCGAGATCGCGCTGGAGAGCCCGGTGATGGCGCATCCGCTCGGCTTCGGCGTGGCGCGCCGCTTCGTCGGCGAGCGGCTGGCCCTGCTCGGCGACGCCGCGCATGTGATCCATCCGATCGCCGGCCAGGGTCTCAATCTCGGCCTCAAGGATGTCGCGGCGCTGGCCGAGATCATCGTCGATGCCGCTCGTCTCGGGCTCGATCCGGGCGCTGGCGATGTGCTCGAGGGCTATGAGCAGGCGCGACGCTTCGACACGGTGGCGATGGGCGCGGTCACGGACGGGCTCAACCGGCTGTTTTCCAACGACGCGACGCCGCTGCGGCTGGCGCGCGATCTGGGCCTGGGGCTGGTCGATCGGCTGCCGGGGCTGAAGCGCTTCTTCATCCGCGAGGCGGCGGGTGTCGCCGGTGCGCCGCCGCGTCTGCTGCGCGGCGAGGCGCTCTGAAGGGGTACGTCATGGTCGGGCTTGACCCGACCATCTCTGTCCGGACGTGATCGGCAGGAGATTCTCGGGTCTCCGCTGCGCTTCGCCCGAGAATGACGCCGTCTCTCACTCGTCCAGCGGGCGGGCTTCCTCGGGCAGCATGATCGGGATGCCGTCGCGGATCGGATAGGCGAGCTTCGCAGCGCGGCTGATCAGCTCCTGTTTCGCGGCGTCATACTCCAGCGTCGCCTTGGTCAGCGGGCAGACGAGGATTTCCAGCAGCTTCGGGTCGATCCGGCTGGCGGTATCGGGAACGGACTCGGTCATCGCAGGGCTTTCGGTTGGGTGGGCGCTCAGGCGCCCTTGCGGGGCAGATCGGCCAGCATGCCGGCCGCCACCATGAGTTTCGGGAGGGAGAGGCCGGACGCCGCGATGGCTTGGACGGTGCTGCGGCAGCGCTCGACATCGCTGCGGCGCGCCTCCTGCCAGGCGTCGAGGCCCGTGCCGCCCGCCGCGATCTCGCGGGTCAGGCCGGCCTGGGCGTCGAACAGCGTCTCGACGGCCCGCTCGCGGGCGAGCCGCTCGTAATCATCGGTGGCCGGCACGGCCGCGGCCGCGGTCGCGAGAGCCGACAGGCCGAAGATCGAATCGACTCCGAAATGAATCGCGGCGACGGAGGCGATGTCGCTGCCGGTCTGCCCGGCGATGTCGACGATTTCGGTCGCCTGGGCCAGGGTCGGCAGGCTGGCGATGCGTGCGGAGAGGTCGGCGGGCACGCCTTCAGCCGTCAGCACGGCGATGCGCGCCTGGCGGGCCTGGGCCTGGATGTCCGGCAGCAGCGTTTCAAGGGTCTCGGCCAGGGCGGCGACGCCGGCGCGGTAATGCGAGACGGTCGCCTCGATGGCGCCGGGCTTGGCCGCGCCGCGGCGCAGGAACCAGCCCATACGGTCGCGCAGCAGGTCCTGAACGGCGCCGTAGAGCGCGAGCTGGACCTTGCCGGGCAGCTTCGCGTCGAGCGCGTCGATCGCGCCGTTGAGCGAGATCAGGTCGAAGGCGTCGCGCGCCACGGCATAGGCGGCGGCGATCGCGGGGATCTCGGCATGGGTGAGTGCTGAGAGCACCGGCACCAGCGTCGGCCCGCCCCGGTTGACGATGGCGTTGGCGAGCTGCGTCGCGACGATCTCGCGGCGCAGCTTGTGGCCGGCGATGTCGCCGGTATAGCGCTCGCGCAGCGCCTGCGGGAAGTACCGGACCAGCTCGCTGTTGAGATAGAGGTCGTCGGGGACGTCGGATTCCAGCAGCGCATCGTGCAAGGCGAGCTTGGCATAGGCGAGCAGCACGGCGAGCTCGGGTCGCGTCAGCGCCTCGCCGCGCTTCTCGCGCTCGGCCAGCACCGCGTCGCTCGGCAGGTACTCGACCGTGCGGTCGAGACGGCCCTGCGTCTCCAGCGTCTGCATCAGGTAGCGCAGGCCCGGCGTCGCGCCGGTGCCGCGGGCTTCGGTGAGCGAAAGCGCCAGCGTCTGCAGGTAGTTGTTGCGCAGGACGAGCTGGCCGACCTCTTCGGTCATCTCCGCAAGCAGGGCGTTGCGGGCCTCTTCCGGCAGGCGGCCATCCTGGACCGGGCCGGCGAGCGCGATCTTGATGTTGACCTCGACGTCCGAGGTGTTGACGCCGGCGGAGTTGTCGATCGCGTCGGTGTTGAGGCGGATGCCGGCGCGGGCGGCCTCGATGCGGCCGCGCTGGGTCACGCCGAGATTGGCGCCCTCGCCGATCACGCGGGCGCCGACCTCGCCGCCGCTGATGCGGATCGGGTCGTTGGCGCGGTCGCCGACCTGCGCGTCGCTCTCGTCGGAGGCGCGGATATAGGTGCCGATGCCGCCGAACCAGAGCAGATCGACCTTCGCCTTCAGGATCGCGGTCATCAGCTCCGGCGGAGAGACCTCGGCCTTGGACAGGCCGAGCAGAGCCTGCACGGCCGGCGAGAGCGGAATGCTCTTGGCCTGGCGCGAGAAGACGCCGCCGCCGGCCGAGATCAGGCTCTTGTCGTAGTCCTGCCAGGAGGAGCGCGGCAGGTCGAACAGGCGCTGGCGCTCGGCCAGCGACCTGGCCGGGTCGGGATCGGGATCGAGGAAGATGTCGCGGTGGTCGAACGCCGCGACCAGCCTGATCGCTGGCGAGAGCAGCATGCCGTTGCCGAAGACGTCGCCCGACATGTCGCCGACGCCCGCCACGGTGAAGGGCGTGGTCTGGATGTCGATGTCGACCTCGCGGAAATGCCGCTTCACCGCTTCCCAGGCGCCGCGGGCGGTGATGCCCATCTTCTTGTGGTCGTAGCCCTGCGAGCCGCCCGAGGCGAAGGCGTCGCCGAGCCAGTGGTGCTTTTCCAGCGAGAGCGCGTTGGCGGTATCGGAGAAGGTCGCCGTGCCCTTGTCGGCGGCGACGACGAGATAGGGATCGTCGCCGTCGTGGCGAACCGTGTCGGCCGGCGGAATCACCGTCTCGCCGTCGAGATTGTCGGTCAGCTCGAGCAGGGTGCGCACGAAGATGCGGTAGCTCTCGGTGCCCTCGGCGAACCAGGCGGCGCGGTCCGAAGCCGGCGGCAGGTGCTTGGGCACGAAGCCGCCCTTGGCGCCGACGGGCACGATGACCGCGTTCTTGACCTGCTGCGCCTTGACGAGGCCGAGCACCTCGGTGCGGAAATCCTGCGGCCGGTCGGACCAGCGCAGGCCACCGCGTGCGACCTTGCCGAAGCGCAGATGGATGCCCTCGACGCGCGGCGAATAGACGAAGATCTCGTAGAGCGGGCGCGGCAGCGGCAGCGAATCGACCTTGGCGCAGTCGTATTTGATCGAGATCGTGCCGCGCGGCTGCCCGTCGGGGCCGATCTGGAAGAAATTGGTGCGCAGGGCCGCGTCGATCAGGTTGACGAGGCGACGCAGGATGCGGTCCTCGTCGAGGCTGCTGACGGCGTCGAGCGCGGTCTCGATCGCCCGGCGCTCGCCCTCCATCTTCTCACCGCGCTCACCCTCGCCGAGGCGGGGATCGAATTTCGCGATGAAGAGTGCGACCAGCCCGGCGGCGATGGCGGGATGACGCGCCAGCGCGTCGGCAATGTAGCCCTGCGCATAGGGCGCCCCGACCTGGCGCAGATAGCGCCCGAGCGCCCGCAGCAGCGAGGCTTCGCGCCAGGCGAGCCCCGCCGCCAGCACGAGCTGGTCGAAGCGGTCCGACTCGGCGAGCCCGCGGAACTGCGCCATCATCGCAGCTTCGAGCGCGGGCCCGAGGCGGGAGACGTCGATCTCGCCGTCGTCGGCGCGCTCCAGCGTCATGTCGTGGAGCCAGACGCGGGTGGTGTCGGCGGCCTCGCCGGCGGCCGGCTGCGGCGTGATGTTGTAGGTCCGCTCGTTGACGACGCGGAAACCCATGTTCTCCAGCACCGGCACGCGGGCCGAGAGCGAGATCGCCGCGCCCCGTGAGAAGACCTTGAGATTGGCGCGCGTCGCCGGGTCGCCCTCGCGGCGGTAGAGATCGACGGAGCGCGGCCGCTCGGCGCTCATGCGCTGCAGCAGGTCGATATCGGCCAGCGTCTCTGTGGGAGAGAAACGGTCGCGATAGGCGGCCCCGAAGGCCTCGGCATAGCGCTCGGCCAGCGCACGGGCTGCCGGGCCGGAGCGTTGCGCGTCGAGCACGTCCTTCAGGCCGTCGCTCCAGGTCCGCACGATCGCCGTGATGCCGGCTTCCAGCGTCGGGCGGTCGATGCGGGGCGTTTTCCCCTCGTCGCGGCCGATGATGTAGTGCGTGCGGGCGAGCGGCCCCTCGGGATAGGCCGGGTAGGCGGCCGAGATCCGGCCCTGATAGATGCCTGCCAGGAACTCGCCGACGCGGCGGCGCACGCGGGTGTCGTAGCGGTCCTTGGGGATGAAAACGAGGATCGAGACGAAGCGGTCGAACTCGTCGACGCGGGCCAGCGCGCGGATGCGCGGCCGCTCGGTGAGCTGGAGGATGGCGAGCGCGAAGCTCTCCAGTGTCGCGGCGTCGATCTGGAAAAGCTCGTCGCGCGGATAGGCGTCGAGCACGTTGTAGAGGGCGCGGCCGGAATAGCTCGCCGGATCGAAGCCGATGTTCTTGGCGACGCGGGCGACCTTGAGCCGCAGATACGGGATGGCGAGCGCGCTGCCGGTATAGGCGTTCGAGGTCAGCAGACCGACGATGCGCAATTCGCCGTCGAGCCGCCCGTCGGGCGTGAACAGCTTGACGCCGACATAGTCGAGATGGACGCGGCGGTGCACCCGGCTCTTGACGTTGGCCTTGGTGATGATCAGCGCCTGCGGCTTGGCCAGGAAGGCGCGGATCTCCGGCGTGACGGTGACCATCTCGCGGTTCTTGCGGAGCACCTTCACCGCCGGATCGCGCAGGATACCGAGGCCGGAGCCCTCGATCGGGTCGGCGGCCGCATCGCCGTTCGGGAAGCGGTAGGCGCGGATGCCGAGCAGGGTGAAGTTGTCGCCGGCGATCCATTCGAGGAATTGCAGCGCCTCGGAGACCTCGTCCTCCGGCAGCGGCGGCGGGTTGCCGCGATAGGCCTGGATCACCTCGGTGATGCGGCCGCGCATCGCGGCCCAATCCTCGACCGCCAGGCCGACATCGGTATAGACGCGCTCGAGGCCGATACGCAGACGGTCGCGCGCCTCGGGCGAATCGATGCGTTCGAGCACGATCTGGATCAGGCTCTCGCGGCGCGTGCCTTCCGGGGCGCGGCCGGCGGCTTCGCCGGCGAGCGAGAGGAAGGCGCCGTCCGCGGCGCGCGCGACGGCGAGGATGGGGTGCGAGACGAGGCGCGGCTCGTAACCCTGGTCGGCCAGCTCGGCCAGCGTCGAGTCGAGCAGGAACGGCTTGTTCTCGTTGACGACCTCGAGAATCGTGAGCTGACGCTCGCGGCCCTCGCCGGCATAGGCCTCGTCGCGGAAACGCAGATTGATCGCCTCGGGCGCGCGCGGAGCGCTCAGATGGTCGAAGGCGGCGGCGGCGGCGCGGGCGAGCAGTTCGGGTGGGAGCGCCTCGAGATCCTCGGCGACGGCGCGTCCGTAGAGCAGGCGGGGGAACTCGGCGGGCATCGAACCGGACAGGCCGGCTGCGGCACCCTCGATGGCGGAAACGGCCGCCGCCGCCTGGTTCACGCGCTTGCCCATGGTCCACCCCTGTTATTTTGCCGCAGCGATGACATAGGCTGGGGCGCCTTTCAATCTCGGCGCAGCGCCGGGATCAGGCTCCCGACGACACGACAGGACGTACCATGGCGGCCAATCATGACAAACCGAAGCCCGGCGAGGCGCCCTCCCGGCAGGGTCTCGACGAGCCCGCGATGGCGCTCGGCCTGCCGCAGGGCACGCTCTCGGCGGCGAATCAGGCCTATTTCGATAAATGCCTCGAGAAGCTCGGCTTCGTGCCGAACGTGCTCGTGGCCTATGCCCATGACGACGCCAAGCTCTCGGCCTTCGCGGCCTTCTACAACGACCTGATGCTGGCGCCTTCGGGGCTGTCGAAGCTGGAGCGCGAGATGATCGCGGTCGCGGTGTCGAGCGTAAACCGCTGCTATTACTGTCTGACGGCCCATGGCGCCGCGGTGCGCCAGCTCTCGCAGGATCCGGTGCTCGGCGAGCTGATGGCGATGAACCATCGCGCGGCCGACCTGCCGCCGCGCCACCGGGCGATGCTCGACTTCGCGGTGAAGCTGACGGAGGCGCCCCATCTCATCGGCGAGGGCGACCGGCAGGGCCTGCGCGAGGTCGGCTTCTCGGAGCGGGACATCTGGGATGTGTCGGCGGTGGCGGCGTTCTTCAACATGTCGAACCGCATGGCCTCTGCGGTCGATATGCGGCCAAACGCCGAGTATCACGCGCAGGCCCGCTGAAGCCGCGGGCCCGAGCAGTGGCACCAAAGAAAAACGGCCGGCGCGAAACGCCAGCCGCTGAGTTGGCCCCGACTGAACTGGCCCGGCCCCGCACGATCCGCGGGGGGCTGGGGGGCTGACAAACCGAAGATCGGCGAAGCCGGGCCGTCGAGGCAACGTCGGCATCAGACCCACGCAACAGGGCGGCCGCTTGGCCCGATCGCGGCGAAAATGCGGCGATGCTGACGAAGCCGTGATGGCCCACCAGCCACGCCAACGGCTTCGCAGAGGCGGGGAGGATTGCTTGCCAGCGCAGCATCTCGGGCGCATCATTCTCCGCCCAATCTCAAAGCGAGCCCTCGCGGCCGCGAATCGGGAGGCGCCATGAGCGAGAGCGAGACGCCGCAATCGCAGGCGGGCAACGGGGTGATTCCCTTTCCCGCTCCCGCAAAGCCAGCCACGGTCACGTTCGATCGTCGGGAATTGTCCGAGCTGCTCAATCTCTACGGACGCATGGTGGCCGCCGGCGAATGGCGCGACTACGCGATCGATTTCCTCAAGGATCAGGCGCAGTTCTCGGTCTATCGGCGCTCCTCGGAGGTGCCGCTCTACCGCATCGTCAAGGATCCCGCGCTCGCCAAGCGACAGGGAGCCTATTCGGTCGTCGCGGCGACGGGGCTCGTTCTGAAGCGCGGCACCGAGCTGTCCCGCGTGCTGCGCGTGCTAGACAAGAAACTGAGCGTGGTCGGCTGAGGCCGCCGCTCAGAGCGAGGGCGGGGTGCGATCCCCCTCGCCGAGGTCCTTCTGCATCAGCATCTGGTCGAGCCAGCGACCGTGCTTGAAGCCGACCTTCTCGGCCACTCCGATCAGGCGGAAGCCGGCCCGCTCGTGCAGGCGCCGCGAGCCAATGGATGCGCCCGTGCCGTCGCCGATGACGGCGATCATCTGGCGGAAGCCGCGGCGGGCGCAGTCCTGCATCAGTGCGTCGAGCAGGGCGCGGCCGACACCCGCCCCCTGGGCGTCGGGGGCGATGTAGATCGAGTTCTCGACCGTGCTGCGGTAGGCCGGGCGAGGCCGATAGGCGCCGGCATAGGCATAGCCCACCACCCGACCGTCACGCTCGGCGACGAAATAGGGGTAGCCGCCCGCGCAGATGGCGTCGAATCGCTTCAGCATCTCGGTCTCATCGGGGGCTTCGAGCTCCCAGGAGGCCGTGCCGTGGCGAACGGCGTGCCCGTAGATCGCGGCGATGGCGGAGATGTCGGCCGCTGTGGCGGGGCGGATCGCAGGCGCTGTCATGCCGCGATTGTCCGTGCCCCGCGCCAAAAGAAAAGCCCCGGCCGTGAGGCCGGGGCTCGGTGTTTTCGCATGCCTGCCCGGATGAGGGGCAGGGAGTGGATCACTCCTGCTTGCTGCCGAACAGCGAGAGCAGCATCTGGAACATGTTGATGAAGTTCAGGTAGAGCGACAGCGCGCCGTTCACCGAGAGCTTCGCGGCCGATTCCGCATCCATGTCCGAGTAGAGATACATCTCCTTCAGGCGCTGGGTGTCCCAGGCGGTCAGGCCGGCGAAGACCAGCACGCCGATCGCTGAGACGGCGAAGGACAGGGCGCTGGACTGCAGGAAGATGTTGACCACCGAAGCGATCACGAGGCCGATCAGGCCCATGATCAGGAACGAACCCATCGCCGACAGCGACTTCTTCGTGGTGTAGCCGTAGAGGCTCAGCGCACCGAAGGTCGCGGCGGTGATGAAGAACACCTTGGTGATCGATTCACCCGTGTAGACCACGAAGATCGACGACAGCGACACGCCCATCACCGCCGCGAAGGCGAAGAACATGGCCCGCGCGGACGAGGAGCTCATGCTCTCCGCCTTGAACGAGAAGAAAAAGATGAAGGCGAGCGGCGCCAGCATCACGACCCACTTCAGCGGGCTGAGATAGAGCGCCTGGCCGAGCGGGGTCAGCGCCGTGACCTTGCCGGTCGGCGAGACACCGGCGATCGCCAGCATCGAGATGCCGATCGCGGCGAGGCCGGTGATGGCCAGGCCGATCGACATGTTGTTGTAGACGCCGAGCATGAACGAGCGCAGGCCCTGATCCATCTCGACGGCGCTGGTCTGCTGTGCGCGGCCGGCACCCCAGACTGGAGCATTGCGGTCGAAGTTGCTCATGGAGCGAGTTTCCCCTGAGGTTGATTTCCGGACCGACACCCCGCGGGCGGGGTCCGGTCATCGCTCACAACAGTGGCGATATGCGGAATATGAGGGGGTTGCCCGGTCCTTACAAGGGGGCCTCATGGTTAAACGGAGTCGCCCATAGAAACGCGGCCCTCTCCCCATGCAAAACGCCGGGGCCTCCATGTCTAGCCAGAGTCGTCGCCGGCCAGTCGTCACAAATTTCTCAGGTGAGAAGCCGGCGCTTTCGACAGTATTTGCAGCGTGCCCGCCAGCCCGAACAGAACGGTCACACCGATTGCGGCAGTCGCGGCCAGTAATGCGCCCGTCGGGTCACTGACGAATTCGATCTTCATCACTTGGGTCACGACGCCCCAGCCCGCGAGAGCGCCCGCGACAACGCCGAACAGCGCGGAGACGAGGCCGATGGCGGCGTATTCGAGGGCGTACGACGAAAGTATGAAGCGGCGGGTGGCGCCGAGGGTCTTCAGGATCATGGCGTCGTAGAGTCGCGCCCGCTGCCCGGCGGCCAATGCACCGCCCAGAACGAGCAGGCTTGCGGCGATAGCGAGGCCCGAGGCCCCGCGGATCGCCGTGGCGAGCTGGGCGACGATCGTGTTGACCGCCTCGAGCGCGTCCTTGACGCGCACGGCCGTCACCGAGGGGAACTCGACTGCCAGACGGCGCAGCAGTGCGGCATCGGTGGAGGCGCCCGCAGCCGCCGCGCCGCCGGCCGGCGTGATCGTCGCCAGATTGGTGTGGGGCGCGCCGGCGAAGGTGTTGGGCGAGAACAGCATCACGAAGTTGATGCCGAGCGAGCGCCATTCGATGCCGCGCAGATTGGCGACGCGGGCGGTGATGTTGCGGCCCAGCACGTTGACGGTGAGGCGGTCGCCGATCTTGAGGCCGATGCCTTCGGCGATCTGGGCGTCGAAGGAAACCAGCGGCTCGCCGCGATAGTCGGCCGGCCACCACTCTCCCTGCGCGATGCGCGAACCCTCGGGGATCGCCTGCGCATAGGTGATGCCGCGGTCGCCGTCGAGAATCCAGGCCGCCTGCTCGGTGGCCTTGATGTCCTCGGCGCGGACGCCGTTGATGGAGACAATGCGACCGCGCATCATCGGCACGCGGTCCAGTGCAGCGCCCGGCCGCTCCTCGCGCAGCAGCGCGTCGAAGCGGGCCGATTCGGCGTTGGGGATGTCCAGGAAGAAGAAGCTCGGCGCCTTCTGGGGCAGGGCCTGCGTCAATTGCCGGGTCAGGCTGGTGTCGATGAAGGCGAGCGCCGAGAGCAGGGCGACACCCAGCCCGAGCGACAGCACGAGTGAAGGCGTGAGCGCGCCGGGGCGGTGGCTGTTGGCCAGCGCCATGCGCAGCGAGGGGTTCTTCGGCCGCGGCAGCCGGCGCGCCAGGGCCATCAGGCCCCAGGACACGCCGCGCAGCAGCAGGAAGATGCCGGCCATCACCGCGATGTAGATCATGGCGATGCGCCGGTCATAGGCGAAGAGCAGCGCCACGCCGACGAGACCGGCCATCGCCGCCAGGCAAAGCGCGAGATAGATTGCACGGGGCCGACGCGCATCGGGCGCGATCTGATCCCGGAAGAGAGCCGAGACCGGGACGTCATGCGCGCGGCCGAGCGGCAGGATGGCGAAGACCAGCGCGGTGAGCAGGCCATAGAGCGCGGCGACGCCGAGTTCGCCGGGCGCCAATGTGGGCTCGAAGGGGACCGGCAGGACGGATTTGAGCGCGGCACCAAGCGCAAACGGTGCGGCGGCGCCGAGAACGAGACCGATCGCGGTACCGAGCGCCGCGACCAGCATCACCTCGGTCAGATGAATGGCGACGACGCGGCCGCCGGTGGCGCCGACCGCCTTCATGGTGGCGAAGTCGAGCTTCTTGGCCTCGACGAAGCGGCGCACCGCATTGGCGACGCCGACGCCGCCGACCAGCAGGGCGGTGAGCCCGACGAGCGTCAGGAACTGGGTGAAGCGTTCGAGATTGCGCTGAAAGCCGGGATTGGCGTTGGCGCGGGAGCGGATCTCCCAGCCCGCATCGCGCTGCTGCGCGCCGGCATCGGCGATCAGGGCCGCGAGGTCGGCATCGCTCGAGGCCAGCGGCGGCAGGGCGACGCGGTAGGTCCAGCGCACCAGGCTTCCCGGCTGGAGGAGGCCGGTGGCGCGCAGCGCGTCCTGCGAGATCAGCAGCCTGGGGCCGAAGCCGACGCCGGCGGCGATCTTGTCGGGCTCGGAAACAAGGTTGGCGCGCAGCTGCACGCGCGCCGAGCCCACGGAGACGATATCTCCCGGCTTCAGGTCGAGACGGCCGAGCAGAACCGGGTCGGCAACGGCCCCGAAGACGCCGTCGCGCGGGGCCAGCAGTTCCGCGACGGAGCCCGCTGGGTCAGTGACCAGCTCGCCGATGCCAGGATAGCCGCCATCGACCGCCTTGATCTCGACGAGGGCCGCGCCCTTGTCGCCGGCATTGGCCATGCCGCGCATGGTGGCGATGGTCGAGACCGTGCCGCGCCCGGTGAGGAAAGCCAGTTCCTGCGGCGTCGCCTCGCGGTGGATCAGCCCGAAGGCCGCGTCGCCGCCGAGGATGCGCCGCCCCTCCCGGGAGAGACCCTCGGTCAGGCCGCGCGAGGCCGAGGCGACGGCGGCGATCGTCATCACGCCGAGTGCAAGGCAGGCGATGAAGACGCCGAAGCCGCGAAAGCCGCCGCGCAGGTCGCGCCAGGCGAGGCGCAGCGCGAGTGCGACCAGCGGGGCGCCGGCCGGGGAGGCCGGGAGAGGCTTGACGGTGCCGTGCATCTCAGAGCGCCGCCATGTCGGCGGAAGCCTGGGGCTGCTCCGCGGTTTCGATGCGCCCGGCGCGCAGGCGCACGGTGCGGTCGCAGAGCGCGGCCAGGGACAGGTCGTGGGTGACGAGGACCAGCGTCGCGCCGCGCTCGCGGCGAAGCGCGAAGATCAGGTCGACGATCGAGCGGCCGGTGCTCTCGTCGAGATTGCCGGTCGGTTCGTCGGCAACGAGGATGGCGGGGTCGGGCGCCACGGCTCGTGCGATGGCGACGCGCTGCTGCTCGCCGCCCGAGAGCTGGGCCGGGTAATGGTCCATGCGGGCGCCAAGACCGACATTGCGCAGTTCGGCCTCGGCGCGGGCGAAGGCATCGCCGACGCCCGCGAGTTCGAGCGGCAGGGCAACGTTCTCGCGCGCCGTCATCGTCGGGACGAGGTGGAAAGACTGGAAGACGATGCCGATATGGCGGCCGCGGAAGACGGCGAGCCCGTCCTCGTCGAGCGCGCCGAGATCCTGGCCGGCGACCTTGACCATGCCGCTGTCGGGCCGCTCCAGGCCGGCCATCGTCATCAGCAGGGTCGACTTGCCGGAGCCGGAGGGACCGACGAGGCCGGTCGCCTGGCCGGAGGCCAGCGACAAAGAAACACCTTTGAGGATATGGACGCGGGCGGCCGCACGCCCCAAACTAAGCTCAACATCCCGCAATTCGATCGCCGGCTGATCCGTCGGTGGGACGCGCGTATCGCTCATCATCCAATGATCCTGACTTCGATATCCATCAGCGACCCTGCTCGCAGCCAAAAGCGGTCCGAGCAGGGCAAGCCGTCATGTCGTGCCCCAGAGCCGCGATATGGGCGCCGCCTCGCGCTTGTCCAATCTCTCTGCGCCGCTTTTCTGCTCTGTCTCTCCCTGCTGCCGGTCTCGACCATGGCCCAGACTCCGCCCCCGAGCCCCGGTTCCGCCCCGGCGCGCACGCTGAAACTGGTCGCTCTCGGCGACAGTCTGACCGCCGGCTACAATCTGCCGGCCAGCGCCGCCTTCCCGCCGGTGCTGGAGCAGGCGCTGCGCGCCAAGGGGCACGCTGTCGAGATCGTGAACGCCGGCGTCTCCGGCGACACCGTGCAGGGCGGGCTCGATCGGCTTGACTGGTCTGTGGCTGACGGCACCGACGGCGTCATCCTCGAGCTCGGTGCCAACGACGCCCTGCGCGGGCTCGACCCGGCAGCGACGCGGAAAGGCCTCGAGGCGATCATTACGCGTCTGAAGGCGCGGGGCATCCCGGTGCTGCTCGCCGGCATGTACGCGCCGCGCAATCTCGGCACGGAGTATGCAACACGCTTCGACAGCATCTACCCCGAGCTTGCGAAGGCTCACGGGCTGGTGCTCTACCCCTTCTTCCTGGAGGGCATCGCGGGCGACCGCGTGCTCAACCAGCCCGATCTGCTCCACCCCACGGCCGAGGGCGTCCGCGTCATCGTCCGCAACATCCTGCCTACGGTCGAGCGCTTCCTCGCGACGCTGCCGGCCAAGCCCTGATCCCTGCGGGCCGTCGCGCCCGTCCGACCGCCTTCCCCATCTGCTCGACGCGCGTCCTTCGCCCGCCGCTTCCGGAGTTGCTTAGCCATGGAATATCGTCGTCTCGGCCGCACCGATCTCGAGGTGTCGGTGATCTGCCTGGGAACCATGACCTATGGCGAGCAGAACACCGAGGCCGAGGGCCACGCGCAGATGGATTATGCGCTCGACCAGGGCGTGAATTTCTTCGACACGGCCGAGCTCTACTCGATCCCGCCCAAGGCGGAGACGCAAGGTTCGACGGAGCGGATCCTCGGCACCTGGTTCAAGGCGCGCGGCAACCGCGACAAGGTCATCCTCGCCTCCAAGGTCTGCGGGCGCGGCGCCAACACCTGGTTCCGCGACGACAAGAGCCCGACGCGTGTCACGCGCAAGCAGATCCGCGAGGCGGTTGAGAAGAGCCTGCAGCGGCTGCAGACGGACTATATCGACCTCTACCAGATCCATTTCCCTGAGCGGCCGATGCCCTGGGGCTCGAACCCGACGCGCTTCTCGAAGGCCGCCTTCGAGCGCCCCGACGACGAGACCCCGATCGCCGAGCAGCTCGACGCCTTCGCGGAGATCGTCAAGGAGGGCAAGATCCGGCATCTCGGCCTCTCCAATGAGAGCGCCTGGGGCACGATGAGCTTCGTGCGCGACGCCGAGACCCGCGGCGGGCCGCGGGTGCAGTCGATCCAGAATTCCTACAACATGCTCAACCGCACCTTCGAGACGGCGCTCGCCGAAATCGCGATCCGCGAGGATGTCGGGCTGCTCGCCTATTCGCCGCTCGGCCAGGGCTTCCTGACCGGCAAATATCTCGACGGTGCCCGGCCAGCGGGCGCGCGCACGACGCTGTTCGACCGCGGCCAGCGCTACCAGACGCCGGGCGCGGAGGATGCGATCAAGCGCTACATGGCGTTGGCGCGCGAGCACGGGCTCGACCCGGCGCAGATGGCGCTGGCCTTCGTGAATTCCCGCGCCTTCGTCACCGCCAACATCATCGGGGCGACCTCGATGGAGCAGCTCAAGACCGATATCGCCTCGATCGCGGTCACGCTGTCGCCGGAGATCGAGGCCGGGATCGACGCGATCCATCAGCTCGTCGGCAATCCCTGCCCCTGATAGGTCCCAAGGGCGCTGCCTCGCGGGGCAGCGCCTGCCCGGCATTTCGTCTCGCCAGAGTCACAAAAAACTGGCACTGATTCGGCATGCCGAGGCTGTTCACAGCGCTTGAGATTCCTGCCGAGGTCGCTGCGGCCCTGACGCCGCATCGGGGCGGATTGTCCGGGGCGCGCTGGATCGAGCCTGCCGATTACCACATCACGCTGCGCTTCCTGGGCGATGTCGACCGGCGCACCGCCAACGATGTCGATGCCTTTCTCGGCGACATCCAATCCTATCCCTTCGAGATCACGCTGGATGCGCTGGGCACCTTCGGCGGCGACAAGCCGCGCGCGGTCTATGCGCGGGTTCAGCCGACGCCGCGGCTGACCGAGCTTCAGGCCGATCTCGAGCGGCTGATGCGGCGTCTCGGCCTGCCAGCGGAGGGCCGCAAATTCGTGCCGCATGTCACGCTGGCGCGGCTGCGCGACACCTCCCCGCTCGACGTGGCGCATTTCCTCAGCCTGCACCCGATCGTCCGGCCGATCAGCTTCACGGCGCGGCGGCTGGCCTTGATGTCGTCGCGCGATTCGGTCGGCGGCGGGCCCTATGTGCTGGAGGCGGCCTATCCGCTCGGCCCGTCCTATCCGAACCGGCCGATTCGGGCAGACCATCAGCGGAGATGACCATGCCCAAGCGACTCGGCCCCGATGCCCTGCAGGAGGCGCTGACGACGCTGACCGGGTGGAAACTCGTCGAGGGGCGCGAAGCCATGACCAAGCGCTATGTCTTCCGCGATTTCAGCGAGGCCTTCGGGTGGATGACACGGGTCGCGCTGCTGGCCGAGGCGATGGGTCACCATCCCGAGTGGTTCAACGTCTACCGCACCGTGGAGGTGACGCTGGCAACGCATGATGCGGGCGGGCTGACGGAACTCGACGTCCGCCTCGCCCATGCCATGGATGCGCTGCGCCCGTAGTTTGAGGCGCTATTCGCGCCAGCCGCAGGCCCGCAGCGCGGCCAGCATATGCGGCGGCGGCGGGGCCTCGACCCGGATCGGCGGCTTCTTGCGATAGAGCGGCACGGTGACGGAGCGGGCATGAAGCTGCAGGCCCGGCCCGCCCTCGCGCGGGGCATCGCCATAGATCTCGTCGCCCAGCATCGGCCAGCCCGATTCGGCGCAATGGACCCGCAATTGATGGGTGCGGCCGGTCAGCGGCTCCAGCTCGAGCCAGGCGAGCGGGCCGGCTTCGCCTTGCCCTCGTCCCCTCACCCGGTAGCGCGTCTGGGAGGGCAGGCCGTCGGGATCGACCTTCATCCACCAGCCGCGATCCGGCGCGCGCTTGCCGAGTGGCAGGTCGATCAGCCCCGACTCGGCGGCCGGATCGCCCTGCACGATCGCCCAGTAGGTCTTGTCGATCCCGCCTTCGCGGAACATCTGGTTGAGCTCGGCCATGGCGCGGGGATGGCGGCCGAGAATCAGGCAACCCGAGGTGTCCTTGTCGAGGCGGTGCGCGGCCTCGGGCCGGCGCGGCAGGCCGAAGCGCAGCGCGTCGAGATGGTCGGTCAGGACGGGAATGACCCGGCGCTTGGCCTGGGGGCCGCGATGCGAGGGCAGGCCGGCCGGCTTGTCGATGACCAGCATCATCGCGTCGCGGTAGAGCAGCGGGAACGGCAGTTCGGGCTCGGGCCGGCTGGAATCCGGGCTCGGCTGCGAAATCTCTGGTCGCTCGGGCGTGGTCATGGCATTGCGCTAGCGAAGGCCTCCCTTGGGCGCAAGCACGAGCCGCTGCGCGGCAGAGGCGACGGAACGAGTGATGAGCGAGAACGAACCGAAGAAGCGCGGCTTCTTTTCGAGATTGTTCGGCGTCGAGCCCGAGCCCGAGACGCCTGCGTCGTCCGCGCCACCGGCGCCGGCGCCAGCGCCGGTGCCGCCCGAGGCTCCGGCCACGGACAGCCTGATCGCGCCCCCGGCCGTGCCGGCCGAAGCCATGCCGCTGCCGGTCGCCATGCCCGAGCCGGCCCCCGTGCAGGCTGCGCCCATCCTGAGCGCGCCGGTTGCCGCACCTGTGCCTGCGCCCGAGCCGAAGCGGAGCTGGTGGCGCCGCCTGACCGAGGGGCTGTCGCGGACCTCCTCGGCGCTCACGACCGGCATCACCGACCTCTTCACCAAGCGCAAGCTCGATGCCGGCACGCTGGAAGACCTCGAGGACATCCTGATCCAGGCCGATCTCGGTCTGGCCACCGCCGCCCGCGTTGCCAAGGCGGTCGGCGAGGGGCGCTACGACCGGCAGATCGAGCCCTCCGAGGTCAAGGCGATCCTGGCGCGCGAGGTCGAGGCGATCCTGTCGCCCGTCGCCCAGCCGCTGGTGATCGACGCCACGAAAAAGCCGTTCGTGATCCTGATGGTCGGCGTCAACGGCTCCGGCAAGACGACGACGATCGGCAAGCTGGCGGCCAAGTTCCGGGCTGAGGGCCGGTCGGTCATGCTGGCGGCAGGCGATACCTTCCGCGCGGCGGCGATCGAGCAGCTCAAGGTCTGGGGCGAGCGCACGGGGGCGGAGGTCGTCTCCGGCAACCAGGGAGCGGACGCCTCGGGGCTCGCCTTCGAGGCGCTGCAGAAGGCGAAGGCCGCCGGTACGGATGTGCTGCTGGTCGACACCGCCGGGCGGTTGCAGAACAAGACCGGGCTGATGGACGAACTCGCCAAGGTGGTCCGCGTCATCCGCAAGCTCGATCCGGAGGCTCCCCATGCGGCGCTGCTCGTGCTCGATGCCACGGTCGGGCAGAATGCGCTCAGCCAGGTCGAGGCGTTCGGCGATACGGCCGGGGTGACCGGGCTGGTGATGACCAAGCTCGACGGCACGGCGCGCGGCGGCATCCTGGTGGCGCTGGCGGCGAAATTCGGCCTGCCGGTGCATTTCATCGGCGTCGGCGAGGGCGTCGAGGATCTGGAGCCGTTCTCGGCGCGCGATTTCGCGCGGGCGGTGTCCGGTTTGGACGAAGCGGCGTGACAGCTCGCGGCATCAGGCCGCCGGCGCAGACAGGCAGGACGAGATGAGCGACAGCATGGCGCAGCCCCCCGAGGCGAAGGGCAGGCCGATCAACCCCCTGCTCAAGCTGGCGCTGGAATTCGGGCCGCTCGCGATCTTCTTCTTCGCCAATTCCTATGGCGACCGGCTGTTCGGCGTGGCCTCCGACCGCCGCATCTTCGTCGCGACCGGCATCTTCATCGTCGCCTCGCTGGTGGCACTGGCGGCGTCGCGCATCCTGATGGGCTATCTGCCGCGCATGGCGATGGTGAACGCGGTCGTGGTCACGGTCTTCGGCGGGCTGACCATTGCGCTCGACGATGCCTTCTTCATCAAGGTCAAGCCGACGATCGTGAACGCGCTGTTTGGCTGCGTGCTGCTGGGTGGGCTGTATTTCGGCCGTTCGCTGCTGGCGCTCGTGCTGGAATCGGTGATGCAGCTCGACGAGGAGGGCTGGCGCAAGCTGACGCTGCGCTGGGGCCTGTTCTTCTTCGTGCTGGCGGCACTGAACGAGATCGTCTGGCGCACGCAGACCCAAGATTTCTGGGTGGCCTTCAAGGTTTGGGGCGTGATGCCGCTGACCATGGCCTTTGCCCTGGCGCAGACACCGCTGATCCTGAAGCACGAGATCAAGCCGGCGAAGGCCAACGAATAACCGCTGCGGTGGGCAGCCTTGCCATATGGCGTCGACATCATCATCTTTAGCCAAATGGCGGAGGATGGCCGATGGCGCTGCTGGAGATCGACACCGCTACGCGGGGCTTCGTGCCCGAACCGATCAGCGATGACGAGGCGGCCGCGATGTTTCGGGCGGCGGTCAACCTGTTCCGGCACTGGCGGCTGACGGACGAGCAAGCCGCCACGCTGCTCGACATGCCGGCGCGGAGCTTCGGCCGCTGGAAGGCCGGGCAGATCGGCCGCATCTCGCGCGACGGCAAGGCCAGGCTCTCGAACCTGATGGGCATCCACAAGGCGCTGCGGATCATCTTCCGCGAGCCCCAGCGCGGCTATGACTGGATCCATGCTGCGAACGCGGTCTTCGCCGGGCGCTCGGCGCTGCAGGTGATGCTCGGTGGCGAGCTCACCGATCTGATGCGGGTGCGGCGCTATCTCGACGACGAGCGGGGCGGCTGGTGATCGACCCAGGCGGCCTGCCGGTCGCGGCGGTCCACTGGCGCGGTGCGGTGCGGATCATCCGCAGCCTCTTTCCGCCGATCGACCTGTTCGAGGACATCGCCGATCCGGCCGACTGGCCGCTGCTGCTCTCCGCCGAGCAGAAGACCAATCCGCGTCTGATGGAAACGATCGGCCAGCTCGACCTCGTGCCGCCCGAGCGGCGGGTGGCGGGGCCGGGCGCGACCTGGCTGATGGCGCCCTTCACCCATGTCAGCACGGATCGTCCGAGCCGCTTCTCGGCGGGTGCCTTCGGCGTGCTTTATGCCGGGGAGAGCTTCGAGACGGCGCTTTTCGAGACGGTGCATCACCATGCCCGCTTCATGGCGGCGACGCGCCAGCCGCCGGGCTGGACCTCGCAGTTTCGCGAAATCCGGCTCGATATCGCCGCGCAATTGCATGATCTGCGGGGGCCGCAATCGGAGCTCGAGGCGCTCCTGAAGCCGGATGACTATGTCGCCAGCCAAGCGCTGGGGGCGGCGCTGCGTGCGGCGGGCTCGGATGGCGTGGTGTACCCCAGCGTCCAGCATGCGGGCGGGCAATGTGTCGGGTTGTTCTATCCGGATCGCGCCTCGCAGCCGGTGCAGGGCCGCCATCTCGACTATCACTGGAACGGCGAGCGTGTGGACCTCTGCCGCGACCGCAGCGCCGGGACGGTCTACCGGATCGTCCCGGAGGACGGGGCGCGCGACTGCTAGCTTCCGGCCTCGACGTCTATTTCGGGGCCATGCGCAGCGCGCCATCGAGCCTGATCGCGCTGCCGTTGAGCATGTCGTTCTCGACGATGCTCTTCACCAGCGCGGCATATTCCGCCGGTTTGCCCAGCCGCGAGGGGTGCGGGACGGAGACGGCGAGCGAGGCGCGGGCCTCCTCGGGCAGGCCGTCGAACATCGGCGTCTCGAACAGGCCGGGCATGATCGTCATGACGCGGATGCCGGAGGCGGCGAGTTCCCGCGCGATCGGCAGGGTCATGCCGGCGACGCCGGCCTTCGAGGCGGCATAGGCGGCCTGGCCGATCTGGCCGTCCTCGGCCGCGATCGAGGCGGTGCAGATGAAGACGCCGCGCCCGCCATCGGAGGTGACAGGCTCGAGCGCGGCCAGCGCCGCGGCCGATTTGGCGATCAGCCGGAAAGTGCCGGTCAGGTTGATGGCCAGCGCCTTCTCGAACAGGGCCGTGTCATGGGCGACGAGTTCGCCGGTCTCGCGCTTCTTCGAGACGATGCGGCGGCCGGGCGCGATGCCGGCGCAGTTGACCAGGATGCGCGCCACGCCCTGGGCGGCGCGCGCCTTGGCCAGCGCTTCGTCGACCGAGGCCTCGCTGGTGACGTCGCAGGAGACGAAGAGGCCGCCGATCTCGGCCGCGACCTTTTCCCCCCGCTCGGCATTGAGATCGAACAGGGCGACTTGCGCACCCTGCGCGGCCAGCATGCGGGCCGTGGCCTCGCCGAGGCCGGAAGCCCCGCCGGTGACGATCGCGGCGACGGAGGAATCGATCTGCATGGCGTGTCCCGGGATCTGATGCGACGCTTCAGCGTTTAGTGGCGGTGGCCTTGTCCTCCAAGGCGGTTTCTTGCACCGCCCGCTGGGCAGACCTCTTGCAGCGGGTTTTGGCGGGGCCACATCTTTCGACAGGGCGTGGCCAGCCGCATGATGGCATGTCGATGTCCCGCAACGTGCCCTCAGGAGGGGCCAGATGAGCGACGGTTTCACCTCCCGCTTCAGCGAGGAGGAAATGGCAGCGATCCGGAAGAGCCTGCGCGATGAGGCGCGCTTCGGTGCGGATTTCTTCGCGCGGCTGAAGCGCGTCGCCAAGCGCATCCCCTTCGCGGAGGATCTTCTGGCGGCCTGGATCTGCGCGCGCGATCCGTCGACGCCGCGGCGCGTGCGCATGACGTTGCTGGCGGCGCTCGGCTATTTCGTGCTGCCGCTCGACGCGCTGCCCGACATCATGCCGCTGCTCGGCTTCACCGACGATGCGGCGGTGATCGCGGCGGCGTTGGCAGCGGTAGCGGGCTCGATCACGCCCGAGCATCGCGAGAAGGCGAAGCAGGCGATGGCGGAGCTGTGAGCGTTCACAGCATCAGCACGATCTTGCCCTGCGCCTTGCGGTCGCCGATCAGCGCATAGGCTTCCGTCCACCGTTCGAGCGGGATCTCGGCATGGACATGGGCGCGGATCCGACCCTCCGCGACCCAGCCCAGCAGCCGCTCCATATTGGCGCGCTGGGCGCCCGGCTCCCGCTTGACGAAATCGCCCCAGAAGACGCCGCGCAAATCGCAGCCCTTCAGCAGCAGCAGGTTGAGCGGGATCTTTGGAATGCCGCCGCCGGCGAAGCCGACGACGAGATAGCGCCCCTCCCAGCCCATCGAGCGCAGCGCCGGCTCGGCGAGATCGCCGCCGACCGTGTCGTAGAGCACGTCGACGCCGCGGCCCTCCGTGAGGCGGCGTAGCGCGGCGCGCAGATCCTCGCTGCCGTAGTCGATCCCCTCGGCGGCGCCGTGCCGGTGAGCCAGGGCGAGCTTGTCCTGTGAGGAGGCGCAGGCGATCACGCGGGCCCCGAGCAGAGCGCCGATCTCGACGGCGGCAAGCCCTGCCCCTCCGGCCGCGCCGAGCACCGCCAGGGTCTCGCCGGTCTTCACATCCGCGCGCTGGATCAACCCGTGCAGGGCCGTGCCATAGGTGACGAAGAGCCCTGCCGCCTGCGCGTCGGAGAGGCCGTCCGGAATCGGGATCGCGCTGCCGGCGGGGACGACGACGCGCTCGCGGGCCGCGCCATAGCCGAGCCAGGCGGCGACGCGCGCGCCGACGCGCCAGCCGGAGACACCCTCGCCCAGGGCCACGACCGTGCCGGCGCATTCCGCGCTCGGCGAAAACGGCAGCGCGGGCTTGGTCTGGTAGCGGTTCTCGATGATCAGCGTGTCGAAGAAGTTCAGCGCGGCCGCCTTGACCGCGATCGCGATCTCGCCGGGGCCCGGCTGCGGCTCCGGGATGTCGCGGATCACCAGCGTCTCGGCCGGGCCGTGGCTTTCGCAGAGCAGCGCCCTCATGGTCTTCCCCGTTTCCGGCGCTGAGCACGCCTCGCTTCGCTGTGCGACTGTGCCATGGCGGCGCCGCCTGCGAAACGTGGACGCAAACCGCGCCGTCATTCGCATTTTCGCCAGGATCGTGGCACTCTATCCGCCTGCCCCAGCCATCGCGCCCGTCAACGGGTGGTAAAGGCAGTGTTAAGATTTTTAATGATTGATGGCGGCCATGATCAGCTCGTTTTTCCGTCCCGGCGTTTCCGCCTCGCGCCGCGTCCCCCTTCTGCCGTCGCTGCTCGCGGGTTGCCTCGGCGCCGCGTTCCTCGCCTCGGCCGTCCAGGCCCAGCAGCAGCGCGGGCGCCCCGCGGCGCCAGCGGCTGCGCCCGCTGCGGCCGGCCAGGGCCAGGCGATGCTGCTCGAGACCGCCGGCAAATGGCAGGCCTTCTCCTCGCAGCAGGGCCGTTCCAAGGTCTGCTACGCCCTCTCGAAGGCGGAAAGCCGGCTGCCGGCGAATCTCAAGGATGTCGAGGGCCTGCTCTTCGTCGCGACACGGCCCGCCGAGGGTGTGCGCAACGAGATCAGCTTCGTTTTGAATTTCGATCTCAAGGAAGATGTCGAGCATCAGGCGATCATCGGCTCGGAACGCTTCGCGCTGGTCGCCAAGGGCCAGAACATGTGGCTGAAGAACCCGGCCGAAGAGCCGCGCATGCTCGATTCGCTGCGCAAGGGCGCCGGGCTCGAGATCAAGGGCACGTCGAAGCGCGGCAACCCGACGGCGGACAAATACTCGCTGTCGGGCATGAGCCAGGCGGTGAAGCGCGCCGAAGACGCCTGCAAATAGGCCGGCGATTTCTCTGGCGCGCGTTCTCGTGCTATGAGCCCGCCTTAATGCGGGCCGCGACCGTCCGCCCCGAGCCAGAGTTCCGATGACCGTGACCGTCCTTGAACCCGCCGCCCCGGCGGCCGAACCCGTTTTGCAGCGGCCCTCGCTGGTCGGGCGCACGCGCGCCGGGCTGGCCGAGGCGCTGGCCGAGATCGGGATCCCCGAGAAGGAACGGCGCATGCGCGTCGGCCAGCTCTGGAACTGGATCTATCATTACGGCGTGCGCGATTTCGCGGAGATGACCACGATCGGCAAGGGGCTTCGCGGGGCTCTCGCCGAGCGCTTCACGCTCGATCTGCCGGAGGTCACGGCCGAGCAGATCTCGACCGATGGCACCCGCAAATGGCTGATGCGGATGGCGCCGACCGGGCCGCGCGACCGCGGGGCCGAGATCGAATGCGTCTATATCCCCGAAGTCGACCGCGGCACGCTCTGCGTCTCCAGCCAGGTCGGCTGCACGCTGACCTGCACCTTCTGCCACACCGGCACGCAACGCCTGGTCCGCAACCTCACCACCGAGGAGATCGTGGCGCAGCTGATGGTGGCGCGCGACCGGCTCGGCGACTTCCCCAACCGCAGCGCGCCGGGCGGCGCCTTCGTGCCGAAGGATGGCGGGCGCTTCGTCTCCAACATTGTCTTCATGGGCATGGGCGAGCCGCTCTATAATTTCGACAGCGTGCGCGACGCGATCGACGTCATCTCCGACAATGAGGGGCTGTCCCTCGGGCGCCGCCGCATCACCGTGTCGACCTCGGGCGTCGTGCCGCAGATCGGCCCGCTGGGATCGGAGATGGGCACGATGCTGGCGATCTCCCTGCATGCCGTGCGCGACGATCTGCGCAACGAGCTCGTGCCGCTCAACAAGAAGTACCCGATCGCCGATCTGCTTGAGGCCTGCCGGACCTATCCGGGCGTGTCGAACGCGAAGCGCATTACCTTCGAATACGTGATGCTCAAGGGCGTCAACGATTCGGACGCCGAGGCTCGCGATCTGGTGCGGCTGCTGAAGGGCATCCCTGCCAAGATCAACCTGATTCCGTTCAATCCCTGGCCCGGCACCAAATACGAGTGCTCGGACTGGGACCGGATCGAGCGTTTCTCCGAGATCGTCTTCCGCGCCGGCTATGCCTCGCCGGTGCGCACGCCGCGCGGCCGCGACATCCTCGCCGCCTGCGGCCAGCTCAAGAGCGAGACCGAGAAGCTCTCTGCCCGGGCCCGGCTGATGCTGGACCAGGAGGATGCGGCCGCGGCGACCGCTGGCTGATCCGATGCTGCGCTGGCTCCTGCTGATTCCGTTCGCGCTGGTGATGGCGATGGCTGCCGGCCTCGTCGCGATGATGGTCGCCAGCGTCGTCTCTCCGGGTATCGCGCTCCTGATCGGCGGCGGCTTCGAGCGGCTGCTCGATGCGCTGTTCGGGCTGGCGGACATGGGCATCGACCCCGCCCCGACCGCGCAGGCCGCCTTGGTGCTGCTCGGGCGGCTGGGTTTTGCGATCATCGTCGCGCCTGTGGTTCTGGTCGCCGTCGCCTGCGAGCTGTTTTCCCTGCGCAGCGGCCTGATCCAGAGCGGGCTGACCGGCCTCCTCGCGGCGCTTTTGCCGCTGGGGATGCTGGGTTTGGCGCGGACGCCCACGGGTGCCGAGGTCCAGGTGCTCGGCGCGCTTGTGCTGGTCGGCGCCGCGACGGGGTTCGTCTACTGGCTGATCGCGGGGCGCAGTGCGGGTGGCGAGCGGCGCGAACAAGCCTAGTGCTTGCCCGGTCTGACTTGGTCAGCCCAAGTATGACGCGGCGCTACTGCTCGCTAACATGCTGATTTCTATCAAGATTTGATGGTCTGCCCATGAATTTGCATTGCATCGTTCGTGGCGACGCGAGGTTCCTCGCTAGAGCATGCTGATTTCACTCGGAAGCGGACCGTCATTCCGGACAAGCGGCGCAGCCGCGCCGATCCGGAATCCATCATAAAGCTGCGGAGCCCTCCGATGGATCCCGGGGCAAGCCCGGGATGACGGCGGTGGTTCCGAAACTCAGCCCTCGTTAATCCCCGATCGCCACGCCTTCCCGGCGTCCATCCGCCCCGCCGACAAAGCCCTCCGGCGTCTTGACGATGGCCTGGATGCCGGAGGTCATCTCGACCAGGCGGATTTCATGGCCCTTCGCCTCGAGCGCCGCCTTCCAACCCTCGGCTTCGGTGCCCTTCTCCAGCTCGGTCGGGCCGTTGCGGCTGCCGAAATTGCCAAGATCGACGGCGGCCTGCGGGTCCATCTTCCAGTCAAGCAATGCGACCAGCGTCCTGGCGACATAGCCGATGATCTGGCTGCCGCCGGGCGAACCGACCACGGCGTAGAGTCGGCCGAAGGCATCGAAGACCAGCGTTGGCGCCATCGAGGAGCGCGGGCGCTTGCCCGGCTCGACGCGGTTGGCGACCGGCTTGCCGTCTTCCTCCGGCATGAACGAGAAATCCGTCAGTTCGTTGTTGAGCAGGAAGCCGCCGGCCGTCATCAGCCGCGCGCCGAAGCCGTCCTCGATCGTCGTGGTCATCGAGACGGCGTTGCCCTGTCCATCGACGACCGAGATGTGGCTGGTGCCGTTCTCGATGCCCTCAGAGGGGGCCAGAAGCTGCACCCGCTTGTTGGGCGGCTTGCCGGCCTTGGCGCGGCCCATCGAGCGCTCGGGACTTATCAGGCCGGCACGGGAGCGGATGTAGTCGCGGTCGATCAGCCCGGGCAGCGGAATGCCGACGAAGGCGGGATCGGCGAGATAGAGGTTGCGATCGGCGAAGGCGAGGCGCCCGGCTTCCGAAAACCAGTGCGCGGCATCCGCGCCGGCTTGCATGCGAGCGAGATCGCGGGTTTCGAGGATGCCGAGCATCTGCTGCACGGCCACGGCTCCCGAGCTCGGCGGGCCCATGCCGCAGAGGCGCCAGACCCGGTAGGCGCCGCAGACGGGCTCGCGCTCCTCGACGCGGTAGGCTGCGAGATCGGCGGCCGTCATGTCGCCGGGATTGGTCGCGTGGCCGGTCACGGTCGCGACGATGTCGCGCGCGATCTCGCCCTCGTAGAAGGCGCCCGCGCCGCGTTCGGCCAGCGCACGCAGGGTCGCGGCGAAGGCGGGGTTGCGAAGGATCGTGCCGACCGCCTTCGCCTGGCCGTCGGCCTCGTAGAAATAGGCGGCGGCGCGGGCGTCCTTCGCCAGGTTCTTTTCGCCGGACAGAAGCCCGTTCAGGCGCGGCGAGATCGCAAAGCCGTCGTCCGCCAGCTTGATCGCCGGGGCGAGCACCTGTGCCCAGGGCAGTTTCCCCCAGCGGCGATGCGCCTCCTCGAGCAGCTTCG
Source organism: Bosea sp. OAE506 (assembly GCF_040546595.1). Classification (NCBI taxonomy): domain Bacteria; kingdom Pseudomonadati; phylum Pseudomonadota; class Alphaproteobacteria; order Hyphomicrobiales; family Alloboseaceae; genus Allobosea; species Allobosea sp. OAE506. The sequence continues at coordinate 1,020,500 of NZ_JBEPOB010000001.1, forward strand.
GCGTGCCGGGAACCCCGACGGAACGCCCGCCGACGACCGCGTCGACGAAATGCATCGGCTTGCCGTCTTTCCCGATGAAGCGGTCGGGCTTCGCCGCGGCGGGCGCCGTCTCGCGACCGTCGAGCGTGATCACCCGCCGGGCGGTTTCGTCCCAGTGGACGAGGAAGGCGCCACCGCCGAGGCCGGAACTCTGCGGCTCGACCAGGTTCAGCACCAGCTGCACGGCAATGGCGGCATCGACCGCGCTGCCGCCGGCGCGCAGAATGTCGCGCCCCGCGGCGGCGGCCAGCGGATTGGCGGCGGCCACCATGAAGCGCTGGGCGGTGGCGGTGGCCTTCGCGATCCTGCCCGTCGCAGCCTCGGGCGCCGGCGCGAGCGTCTGGGCCGCGGCCGGCGCAGCCATCAGCATAAGCAGCGCGCAGGCCCGGATGGCAGGGCGGTGGCCGGGAAACAGGGGCATGGGGCGATTATCCGCTGGCGGGTCCGGACGCCAGCCTAACGCAAGCGGGCGAACGCGCCATCTCCTCGCGCCGCTTGGAGCCATCCCCTGCCACGGCTAAGGTCGGCGCACATCTTCGTTTCCTGATTGTGCCAAGGGGGCCCGGCATGTCGCTTTCGTCCGTCTCATCTGTCCGCCGGCCCTTCGCCTTCGCTGCCATGGCCCTGCTCGGGCTGGTCCTGGCAGGCTGCGGCGTCAACAACGTGCCGACACTGGAGGAAAAGGCCAAGGCGAGCTGGAGCGAGGTGCAGAACCAGTACCAGCGTCGCGCGGACCTGATTCCCAACCTCGTCGAGACCGTGAAGGGCTTTGCCGCGCAGGAGCGCGAGGTGCTGACGGCGGTGGTCGAGGCGCGCGCCAAGGCGAGCCAGGTCAAGGTCGATGCCTCGACGATCACCGATCCCGCCAAGTTCAAGGAATTCCAGGATGCGCAGAACCAGCTCAGCGGGGCGCTGGGGCGGCTGCTAGTTACGGTCGAGCGCTATCCGGAGCTGAAGTCGAACCAGAACTTCCTGGCGCTCCAGTCCCAGCTCGAAGGCACCGAGAACCGGGTCACGGTGGCGCGGCGCGACTACATCCAGGCGGTCCAGGCCTTCAACACCGAGATTCGCACCTTTCCGGGCGTGATCTGGGCGCGGCTGTTCTGGGGCGCCAAGGCGATGGAGACCTTTGCAGCGACGGCGGGAGCGGAGCGGCCGCCGGCTGTGAAGTTCTGAGGGCGTTCGACGGGTCGAGGCCATGCTGCTGACCCAGCCGTCATGCTCGGGCTCGACCCGAGCATCTCCAGGGAGAGATTCTCGGGTCTTCGCTTCGCTGCGCCCGAGAATGACGGCTGTGTGCCTCGCTCTGCTGATGGCCGTGTTCGGTTCGCTCGCGCTGGCGGCCGAGCCCTCCTACCCCACGCTCTCGGGCCGCATCGTCGATGGCGCCAATCTCATCGCGCCCGACGCGCGCCAGCGCATCGAAGCCAAGCTCAAGGCGCATGAGGACAAGACCTCGGACCAGCTCGTCGTCGCGACCGTGCCGTCGCTGCAGGACGTGACGATCGAAGATTTCGCCAACGGGCTGTTCCGGTTCTGGAAGCTGGGCCAGGCCAAGACCAATAATGGCGTCCTGCTGCTGGTGGCGCCCAAGGAGCGCAAGGTCCGCATCGAGGTCGGCTACGGGCTGGAGGGGGCGCTGACCGACGCGCTTTCCAAGGTCATCATCACCACGGCAGTGGCGCCGAAGTTCAAGACGGGCGACTTCGCCGGCGGAATCGAGGCGGGCGTCGATGCGATCCTGACCATTCTGGCTGGCGATGCCGAGGAATGGCAGCGTCGGGCGAGCGTGCGCAGCGACGAGACGTCGGCGGTCGACGTCATCGCGATCGTCTTCGTGATGCTGCTGCTTTTCATCCTGGTCGCCGCCTTCCTGAGGGAGGCGGGCGGCAAGAGCGGGGCAAGGCGTCACCGGATGCGCGACGGCCGCTGGGTGACGCTGCCGCCGAGTTCGAGCGGGAGCGGCGGGTCGGGCTGGGGTGGCGGCGGCTGGAGCTCTGGGTCTGGCTCCGGCGGCGGCTTTTCAGGCGGTGGCGGATCGTCGGGCGGCGGCGGGGCCTCGGGAGACTGGTGATGAACGAACAGGACCGGCAGACGATCGCGGAGGCCGTACGGCAGGCCGAGAGCGAGACGTCGGGCGAGATCGTGGTGATGATCGACCGCGCCGCGGCGAGCTACCGCACCGTGCCGGTGGTGCTGGCGCTCACCCTGTCGCTGTTCGTGCCCTGGCCGCTCCTGGCCCTGACCGCGACGAGCGCCCCGCGCATCTTCCTGATCCAGCTCATCTGCGCGGTTCTGCTGCTCGCGACGCTGCTCTGGTATGGGCGCGGCGGGCGCTTCGTGCCCGGTTTCGTCAAGCGGCGGCGGGCCCATGATGTGGCGCTGCGGGAATTCGCGGCACGCGGCCTGAGTCATACGCGCCAGCGCAGCGGCGTTCTGCTCTATGTGGCGATCCAGGAGCGCTATGCCGAGATCATCGCCGATACGGGCATCGACGGCCGGGTCGATCAGGCGGTGTGGGACGGCATCGTCGAGGCGGTCGTAGCCGCGGGCCGCGAAGACCGGCTGCGCGAGGGGATCGTCACCGCGGTGCGCGCGATCGGAGCGGTGTTGGCGAACCACGCTCCGCGCTCGCCCGACGACGTCGACGAGTTGCCAAACAATGTCGTGATCCTGTGAGTGCCGCTCAGCGCGGGCTGCGCGCCGCTGCGAGCACCGCGGACGGCATGACGCCGGATTTGCCCTGCCTCTCGGCCTGGACCAGCACGACGTAGCTGTCGACCTCGGGACCCTGGGTGACGGCGATGGGCGCCGTCAGCGTCGCCTGCCGGCCATCCCAGTCGCCGATGCGCGTCATGCCGCGCACGACATTGGCATAGGCCACGGTCTTGCCCTGGTTTTCGCCGCGGGCGATCGGCACCGTGACCATCTTCGTCGTGGTCGCGATCCAGACGCCGGCCGTCCGCTCCTGCGCATCGCCGATGGGCGCGAGGGTCACCACAAGCTGCCCGTTGTCTTCCTTGACGCCGAGCTTGGCGACGAAGCTGCCACCGGGGGGCTGTTTCGAGGCGCGCTCGATCTCGCCGCGGTCCGACCCCACCACATGCGCGGCGCCGTTGATCACGGCCTGGGGGGTATAGACCTGCCCGTCCCCGCGGGCCTTGGCGTAGTATTTCTGGCGCTTGGCGAAGCTGTCCTTGCCGAGCGTATCCTTCCAGCCGAGATAGTCCCAGTAGGTCACCGGCAGGGTCAGGGTGATGATGTCCGGCTGCTTCGCCAGATCGACGAAGAGGGCATCCGCCGGCGGGCAGGATGAGCAGCCCTGGCTGGTGAAGAGTTCGACCACGGCCCGGGGCTGGAGGTCCGGCGCCTGAGCGCGCGCGGCAGCGGCGCCCAGCAGGAGCAGGGCGGCGACGGCGGGCAGGAGGGGCGCTGAACGTTTCATGGCTTGAACTCGGCGAGACCTTACATCTCAGGCGTTACCAAAGCGCCCCATTCGTCTCACTTCAAAATCACGTTGCCTTGAAAGCCGGCATGGGCGCAACGCCCATCGCCGTCTCGGCGGCGGCGGCCGGGATCATGTTGGGCCGCCAGCGGCGATGCATCCAGAGCCACTGCTCGGGATGGTCGCGGACCCAACCCTCGACCACGGCCGTCATCATCGCCATCGCGCCCTGCACGTCGATCTCGCCCTGTGCATCGCGGGGCAGGTCGAGCGGGGGCGTGAGCTGCAGTTTGAAGCGCTGGTTCGGCAGGCGGATGACGCGCACGCCATGCACCGGGCATTCGAAGCGGCGGGCGAACTTGCCGAGGATCGGGTTGGTCAGGGCCGGGCGACCCATGAAGGGCACCACGACGCCCCGGGTGAAATGCTGGTCGATCAGCATGCCCAGATGGCCGTCGCGCTCCAGCACGCCCTGCATCGCGAAGGCGGCGCCCTGTTTGGCGGCGGCAAGCCCACCCATGGCACCCGAGCGGATCTCGTGGACGACCGCCGCGATGGCCGGGTCGTTCGGCGCCCGGAAGACGGCGGTGGTGTCGAGGTCATAGGCCTGGGCACAGATCGCCGGCAATTCCCAATTGGCGAGATGGGCGGAGAAGATCAGCCCGGGCTTCGCATCGTCCTTGAGCGCGATGAAATGCTCGATGCCCTCGACCTCGACGCGTGAGGGCGCGTCGGGGTTGAGGTAGTCGTAGTCGAACAGCGTAGCGAGATGGGCGTATTCGGCGGCAGTGCGGCCGAGATTCTCCCAGGCACCGCGGGCGATGCGGCGCACCTCGGCCTCGTCCATGCCGGGAAAGGCCGCCCGGATATTGGCCAGGGCGACGCGGTTGACCGGGATCAGCGGGCTCGCCGACCGCAGCAGCCAGCCGCCGAGGTCGCTCGACCGCTCGGGGCCGAGCAGGCGCAGGAAGCCGAACAGGGCCCGGATCAGGCCGATCATCACCGCCGCGCCGGCGCGTGCGGCGATTGCTTTCAAGCGTCTCAAGATCGGCCCGGTCCCCTCGCGCCCCTGTGGCCGCTGCGGCCGGGCTGATGCCGCGACTTGCGGCAGGACGGCGGTTTCGTCAAGTTTTCAGCCGCTGCGACCCTTTTGTGGCCTCGCGTTTCGCTGCGCGCCTAGAACGTCACGACGACCTTGCCGAAGACCTGCCGGCCCTCGAGACGCGCCAGCCCCTTCTCGAAATCCTCCAGCGGGAAGACCGAGTCGATCACAGGCTTCATGCCGGCCGCCATCTTGTCGAGCGACTGGCGGATGTTCTCGATGCGGCAGCCGAAGGAGCCGGTGATGCGATACTGCTGCTGGAAAAGCTGCATCAGGTTGATCGTGGCCGATGCGCCCGAGGTCGCGCCGCAGGTGACGAGGCGGCCGCCACGCTTCAGGCAGAGCAGCGAGCCGTTCCAGGTGTCGGCACCGACATGCTCGAAGACGACGTCGACGCCCTTGCGCTTGGTGAGCTGGCGAACCTCGCCTTCAAAGCGCTCGGTCTTGTAGTTGACGACGTAATCGGCGCCGAGCTCCTTGGCCTTGCGGCCCTTCTCGTCGTCGCCAACGGTGGTGTAGACCGTGCAGCCGATCGCCTTGGCCATCAGGATCGCGGCCGTGCCGATGCCGGAGCCGCCGGCATGCACCAGGACCGATTCACCGGGCTCGAGCTTGGCATTGTCGAACAGCATGTGCTGGACCGTGCCGAAGCCGATCGGCGCGCAGGCGGCGTCCTCGAAGGAGACGCCGGCCGGGGCCTTGACGACGAGTCTTGCCGCCTTGTTCAGGAATTCGCGGGCGAAGCCATCGATATGGAAGCCCATGATGCCGGCGACGTTCTCGCAGAGATTGTCACGGCCTTCGCGGCAGGCTTTGCAGTGGCCGCAGGTCTCGGCGCCATAGGCGGTAACGGTGTCGCCGACCGCGAGCCCGGTGACGCCCTCGCCGACGCAGACGATCTCGCCCGAGGCCTCGACGCCGGCGGCTTGGGGCATCTTGCGCTTGGCGAAGGCCATGCCGCGGAAGCCCCAGACGTCGAGATAGTTCAGCGCGACGGCACGGATGCGGATCTGGACCTCGCCGGCGGCGGGAGGCGGCGGCGGTTCGATCTCCTCGAGACGGAGGTCGCGGTCGCCGTGGAGCTGGAGGGAACGCATGATGAGGTCAATCTTTCAGAGATGGTCGGGCCAGGCTCGCGAGATGTGGAACACGGCCAGGATTTCGATGCGACCGTCGCGGACGCGATAGGGAAGAATATAAGGCAGGCCCGACAGCACGAGTTCGCGTGTCCCGTCCATTCGCCCCGGACGCCCGATCTCCGGATGCTCGGCCAAGACCGCGGCCCGGGCTTCCATCGCGGCGACCATGGCGGATGCTGCGGCGGGACTGTCGCGAGCGACGAACGCGAAAGCCTGGTCGATTTCACGTAAGGCGCGGCGGGTCCAGACGATCTTCACGCCGGCTGAGCCCGGTATTTCGCAAAGACGGCCTCCACCTCTTCGTCACTGGCAAACTCGCCGCGGTCGGCCTCGGCGATGCCGTCCTTGATCCTGGCGATCTGCCAGGCGTTGAGTTCGAGATAATCCTCGATCGCTTTGGCGGCGAGCCAACTGCGCGAGCGGTCAGTCTCGGCGGCAAGCGCGTCGAGCTTCGCCAGCATCTGGTCATCGAGGCGAATCGTGAAAGCAGCCGTCATGGCGGTTCACTCCGGTTCGGACCGAACCAAAATAGGTCGCGTCTCGTGAAATGTCGATTCTCAGCGATGGACGCCGAGCTGCGCTGTCACGCCGCCGTCGATCGGAATGACCGTGCCGGTGATGTAGGCGGCCGGCTCGCTCATCAGGAAGGCGGCGAGGCCGCCGACCTCGGCGGGCCTGGCGAAGCGCCCGGCCGGGATCTGTGCCTGCATCTTGTCGCGATAGGCGGCGTAAGGCGCCATCATATCGGTGTCGACGAAGCCCGGTGCGATGACATTGACGGTGACGCCGCGCTTGCCGGTCTCGACCGCGAGCGTCTTCGCATAGGAGATCAGCGCGCCCTTGGAGGCAGCATAAGCCGCGTTGCCCGGGTTGCCGCGCAGCGCCGCGACCGAGCCGATGGCGACGATGCGCCCCGCGCGGGCACGGATCATGGACCGCATCAGGCTCTTGGCGAGGCGGGTGAAGGCCCAGAAATTGACCTGCATGGCCGCTTCCGCCTTGTCCTGCGCCATCATCGCGGCGAGCGAATCATAGGGCTGGCCGGCATTGTGGACGAGGCCGAAATAGCTCTCGCCCTCGCGCTCCTCGCAGAAGGCGTCGAGCGCCGCCTTGTCGGAGAGGTCGAGCGGCAGGGCCTGGATGGCGCGTCCGGGATGCGCTGCGGCGATCTCGGCGGCGAGCGCCAGGGCCTGCTCGCCCGACGAGCGATAGGTGAAGTCGACATCGTGGCCGGCTGCGGCCAGCGCCCGGACGATGGCCGCGCCGACGCCCTTGGCGCCGCCGGTGACGAGAACCTTTGTCATGAGCGGGCAGGCTCCGCGGTCAGGACGAGGCTGGTGTTCTGCCCGCCGAAGCCGAAGGAGTTTGACAGCACCGTCCGCACGCGGGCGTCGCGGGCGATATTCGGCACCACATCGAGCGCGATCGCCGGATCGGGCGTGGTGTAATTGATCGTCGGCGGGATGCGCCCCTTCGCGATCGTCAGGAAGGAGATCACCGCCTCGACTGCGCCGGCCGCCGTCAGCGTGTGGCCGATCATCGACTTGTTGGAGGACATCGGCAGGCGTGCCATGCGCTCGCCGAAGACGGCGGCGCAGCTCATCGCCTCCATCTTGTCGTTCTCCGGCGTCGAGGTGCCGTGCGCGTTGATGTAGTCGACGTCGTCGGGGTTCAGGCCCGCATCGGCCAGCGCATCCTGCATGGCAAGGATGGCGGGCTTGCCGTCCGGGCTGGAGCGGGTGCGGTGGAAACCGTCGCCGCGCTCGCCGCAACCGGCGACGATGCCGAGGATGGTCGCCCCGCGCGCCAGGGCGTGATCATAATCCTCGAGCACCAGCGCGCCCGCGCCCTCGCCCATGACGAAGCCGTCGCGGTTCTTGGAGAAGGGCTTGGCGGCGGCCTCGGGCGGGTCGTTCTGGGTCGAGAGAGCCGAGAGGAGCGAGAAGCGGATCAGGGCCTCGGCATGGATCGAGCCGTCGGTGCCGATGCAGAGTGCGGCCTGCGTTTCGCCGCGGCGGATGGCCTCGACACCCATCTGGATCGCGGTGGCGCCCGAGGAGCAGGCGGTCGAGAGCGAGATCGGCGAGCCTTTTGTCCCGAAAGCATCGGCGACATGGTCGGCGACGGTGCCGAACAGGAACATCTCGTGCATCGCCTTGAAGCGCAGCGAGGCGGCGGCGCTGAGCAGGCCGCGATAGTCGACGTCGCCCTCGAAGGTCGCGGCGAGCTCCTGCTTCTGCGGCCACTCCATCTCGACGGGGGGCACCGCCATGAAGAGCTCACCCGGGAAGTCGCCCGGCCGGCCGATGCCGCTCTGGCCGACAGCCTCCTCGGCCGCCAGCATGGCGAGCTTTTCGGAGAGCTGCGGAGCGGAGAAGGGGCCGTCGAAGAGGAAATCGACCGTTCCGCCGATGGTGGTGCGCAGCCCCTGCGTTGGGAATCGCTCGATGGCGTGGATGCCCGAGCGGCCGGCGGTGAGCGCGTCCCAGTTCGCGTCCTTGCCCTGGCCGAGCGATGTGACGATGCCGAGGCCGGTGACGGCGACGACGGGCCGGCCCTTGGAATCGCGGTGACCGGTGGACGCGTTCGTGGCGGAGGGGGACTTGGTGCTCATCGGACGGTCCTCATAGCGCCACCAGACGGGCGGCGCCCTCGCCGCGCCAATGGCCGGCGCCGGTGACGATGGCCTCGCGTGCCTGGCCCTTCGACAGGGCGGCGGCGGCGAGCGCGACCGAGACGGGGAAGGCGGCCTCGACGGCGTGGCCGAGCAGATCGCCCGTTGCGACGCGATGTGCCTGCGGCAGGGTCGCCAGGGCGGCGGCCTCCTCGGCTGTGACGCCGGCGACGCCGGTGGCGGCCGAGACGGTGAGCGCGCCGGGCCCGACCGGGCCCAGATCGGCGAGCAAGCCGCGCAGCGCCGCCTCGACCGCGCCGGGCTGGCGCTTCGAGCGGGTCGCGACGACGGCGTCGAGCCTCGCATGGACGGTGGCGCCGCGGGCGGCCGCGCGCTCGGCTGATTCCAGCACGAGGAAGGCCGAGGCGCTGCCGGTGATCAGACCGGGCGCGGCCTGCCGCTCGAAGACGGGGGCGAAATCGCCCTTGCGCAGATAGCCGCCGAGCTCGAACAGCAGCAGCATGTCCTGCCGTTCGGCATTGTAGGAGCCGCCGACCAGCATGATCTCGGCCTGGCCCGCGGCGATGCGGGCATGGGCGGTGCGGACCGCGTCGACCCCGGCCTGCTCCTCGCCCATGAAGGTGCGCGAAGCGCCGGTGATGCCGTGGACGATGCCGATATTGCCGGCGAGCAGGTTGGAGAGCTGGGCCAGGAACAGCGTCGGGCGCAGGTCGCCCATCAGCCGCTCGTTGAGGAAGGCGCCGGGCTGGTTGGCGCCGCGCAGGCCGGTGAGGATGGCGCTGTCGACGGCATGGTCGCGTTCGCCGCCGCCGGCGGCGACGATGACCTGCAGCACCGCCTTGGCCTCGGCATCGTCCTTCAGCCCGGCCCCGTCGAGGGCGAGCCCCGCGGCATAGACGCCGAGGCGCTGCCAGGGCTCCATCTGGCGCTGGTCGGACTTCTTGGGGATCTGCCGGTCGAGTTCGAGGACCTTCAGCGGATGGACCGGATAGGGCGCGAAGCTCGTCGCGTCGACGACGGGAGCCTGCGCCCCCGCCAGAGCGTCGGCATGGGTATCGATGCCCTCGCCCAGGCTGGAGGCGATGCCGATGCCGGTGATGACGACGCCGTGCTTCATGATCGGGCCTGTTCCGGAACGAGGCCGATGGCGGCCAGGCGCGCCTCCATGAGGCTGCGCATGTCGGCGGGGAAGGGCATCAGGCGGAAGCGCAGCTCCGCATCGCAGATCGGCTTGCCGTCGATGGCGATGCGCGCCTTGGTCGCGGCATAGCCCGAGCCCTCGATGACGAGTTCGGCGGCGATGTCGAGCACGGCATGCGGTTCGACGAAGGTGCGGAAGCGCGCCTTGTCGACGGTCATCAGGAAGGGCATCTGCGTCAGCCCATTGAGGGCAAGCAGCAGATAGCCCGACGCCTGCGCCATCGTCTCGGTCAGGAGCACGCCCGGCACCAGTGGGTGGCCGGGGAAATGCCCTTCGAAGACGGGGCTGGCATCGGCTGCCGGCACGGTCGAGCGTGTCGTGATCCGCTTCTCGCCCGGCTCGAAGGCGACGACGCGGTCGATCATGTCGAAATATTCGAGGCGCATGCGCTTCCGATCGTCGGTCACGGGGCGTCGAAGCCGGCTCCGACGCGGCTCTGCTCTAAACGCTGAGCCGGCGGGGCTCAAGCCGGTGCCCTCGCCAAAGCAGGACGGCCCCCATCCCGGGGCGCCGCGGACATCGCGTCCGCGCCCCGGGATGAGGGCCGTGATCACGGTGGTGACGAAAACTCAGGCCGCCTTGGCGGCGACGAGGTCGTCGATGCGCTTGCAGAGGTTCTCGAGCACGAAATACTGCTCGGCAGGCGCCTTGCCTTCGTTGACTTCCTGCGTCCACTGCTCGAGCGGCAGCTTGATGCCGAAGGCCTTGTCGATCGCGAAGGCGATGTCGAGGAAGGCCAGCGAGTCGATGCCGAGATCGTCGATGGCGTGGCTCTGCGGCGTGATCTTCTCGCGCGGAATGTCGCAGGTCTCGGAAATGATTCCGGCGACCGTCTCGAAAGTGGCGGACATGCGGGTGCTCCCGTCGTGATGATGGAGGCGGACGACATCCGGGCGCGGATGATTGTCCTGCGCCTGCCCCAAGCCCCCCGCCAAGGATGACTGTGACGCCCCCTTACACCGCGGGGGTTGCGAGGACAACTGCGGCGAGTCCGGAAGCGCAGGTCGCCTCGGGCGCGCAGCGTCGGCAGCCTACCCCTTGGGATTGCAAGAGTGACGTAACGTTAATGTCCCGGTGCGATTCTGTGTTGCTTTCGATTCGATCGGGGGACTGGCCGTGGTTACGCTGAAAACGCGCTTTGCCTTGCTGTGCCTGTTCCTCGCCTTCGTCACCAGCGTGGTCGCGGGCATCGGAATCTACGCGTCATCCCGCATGGGGTCCGCCATCGACGATCTCGCGAACTCCGCGACGGCGATCCGCAACCACACCATCGGCGACATGCTGCATGACGGTTTGCGCGCCGATGTCTACGCGGCGCTGATCCGGTCCGACAGCGGGCAGGATGGCGCCGAAACCATCGAAGCGACCAGGGCGCATGCCAAGGAGTTCTCCGAGCGCATCGCCGCGACCAAGGCGATCGTCGGTTCCGCCGATACACGCGCCCGGCTGCAGGCTTTGGACGAGCCCCTGAAGAGCTACATCGCCCAGGCGGTGACGCTGGTCGAACTCGCCTTCAGGGACCGAAAGCCGGCTCTCGATGGCATGGCGCTGTTCGACGAGCGTTTCGAGGCGCTCGAAAAATCGATGAAGGAGGCCGGCGACGCGCTGGAGGCCGAGGCGATGGCGGCGCAGACCGGTGCCAGCGATGCCCGCCAGCTTGCCACCGCAGTCGCGATCACGGGCCTGATCATCGCACTGCTGACGGCGCTGGGGCTCTATGCCGCGGTGCTGCGCAGCATCGTGCGGCCGATCGGGGAGATCGTCGCGACGATGCGGCGGCGTGCTTCGGACGCCGCGACCGTGGTGATCCCGCATCGCGACCGGCGCGACGAGATCGGCGAGATGGCCCGGACCATCGGTTCCTATCAGGATGCGCTCGCCGAGCGCGCGGCGGAAGAGCAAATGCGGCGCAACGAGGAACTGCGAGCGTCGCAGACGCAGAGCGCGGCCTTTGCCGAAACCGCACAGCAGATCCGGCGCGCGGTCGATGCGGCCGTCAACGGCGATTTCAGCCATCGCGTCGATACCGGACCCCAGCAGGGCGAGATGGCCGCGCTGGTCACAGGGATCAACCAGATCAACATCGCGATCGACGGCGCGACGACGACCTTCGCGGATATCCTGGAGGCCATCGCCGAGGGCGACCTGACGCGCGGCATCGGGACCGATTATTCGGGCAAGCTCGGTTCGGTGAGCGCCTCGATCAACGGGATGGTCGAAAAGCTGTCCCTCACGGTGACGGTGATCAAGCAGACGGCGCGCGAGGTCGCGGCCGCCGCCGACGAGATCAAGTCGGGCGCGGAAAACCTGTCGATGCGCACGGAGGAGCAGGCCTCCTCGCTGGAAGAAACCGCCGCTACCACTGAGGAACTGGCCGCTTCGGTGAAGGCCTCGGCCAACGCCTCGCGCCAGGCCGTCGATCTCGCCGAGAACGCGACGCGGGTTGCCCGCAATGGCGGTGCGATCGTGACCGATGCCATCGGCGCGATGAACCGCATCGAGCTGGCCAGCGGCAAGATCACCGACATCACGTCGGTCATCGACGGCATCGCTTTCCAGACCAACCTGCTGGCGCTGAACGCTGCGGTCGAGGCGGCGAGGGCGGGCGATGCCGGCAAGGGTTTCGCGGTCGTCGCCTCCGAGGTCCGGGCGCTGGCGCAGCAATCCGCGGATGCGGCCAAGAGCATCTCCGGCCTGATCAACGACACTACGCAGGAGGTGGCCGCCGGGGTCAAGCTCGTGCGGAGCGCTGGCGAGGTGCTGGGCGAGATCGTCGAGGCGACCCAGAAGGTGGCCGGCACGGTGACGGTGGTCGCCGCCGCCTCGGGCGAACAGTCCAACGGCATCGACGCGATGAGCCAGACCGTCGTGCGGATGGACGAGATGACGCAGCAGAATGCGGCGCTGGCCGAGGAAAGCGCGGCCGCCGCCGTCATGCTCAGCCGCAAGATCGCCGAACTCGATTCGCTGGTCGCCGCGTTCCGCACCGCAGGCAGCGCCCGGGCGATGGTCCGGCCCGCCCAAGCCGAGCCCCTGCGCCTGGCTGGTTGACGGGCCGCTCGCGCGCTTCGGTGCCGTTGAGACGAAAAGGGCTGCGGCATCGTGCGATGCCGCAGCCCTCGATCGTTTCGCTCCCTCCGCGGCGTGCGGAGGGTAGCCGCGCTCAGGCGGCGAGGCCGCGCAGCACGTAGTGCAGGATGCCGGCGTTCTTGAAGTAGTCGATCTCGTCCAGCGTATCGATGCGGCAGAGGATCGGCACCTTCTTGACCGAGCCGTCGGCCGAGGTGATCTCGGCTTCGAGCATCTGGCGCGGCTTGACCGTGGCCAGACCCTTGATCGAGACGATCTCGTCGCCCTTCAGGTCGAGCGAGGCCCAGCTCGTGCCCTCCTGCAGGGTGAAGGGGACGACGCCCATGCCAACCAGGTTCGAGCGGTGAATGCGCTCGAAGCTCTGCGCGATCACGGCCTTCACGCCGAGCAGGTTGGTGCCCTTCGCCGCCCAGTCGCGCGACGAGCCGTTGCCGTATTCGACGCCGGCGAAGACGACCAGCGGCACCTTCTCCTGCTGATAGCGCATCGCCGCGTCGTAGATCGGCAGCTCTTCCTTCGTCGGATAGTGGATGGTGTAGCCGCCTTCGCGCCCGTTGGGGCCCATCATGTGGTTGCGGATGCGGATATTGGCGAAGGTGCCGCGCATCATCACCTCATGATTGCCGCGGCGCGTGCCGTACTGGTTGAAGTCGGCCACCGCGACGCCATGCTCGGTGAGATAGGCGCCGGCGGGCGAGGCGACCTTGATCGAACCGGCCGGCGAGATGTGGTCGGTGGTGATCTTGTCGCCGAAGAGGCCGAGGATGCGGGCGCCCTTGATGTCGGTGACCGGCGTCGGCGTCTTGCTGATCCCCTGGAAGTAGGGCGGGTTCTGGACGTAGGTCGAGGCGTCCTCCCAGGCGTAGGTCTGGCTTTCCGGGGTCTTTACCGCCTGCCAGTGCGCATCGCCCTTGAAGACGTCGGCATACTTCGCCTCGAAGATGGCGCGCGTGACGTTCTTGGCGATGAAGTCCTGGATCTCCTTGTTGGAGGGCCAGATGTCCTTCAGGAAGACGGGCTTGCCGTCGGAGTCGGTGCCGAGCGGCTCGGTCGTCAGGTCCATCTGGACCGAACCGGCCAGCGCATAGGCGACGACCAGCGGCGGCGAGGCGAGGTAGTTCGCCTGCACGTCGGGCGAAACGCGGCCCTCGAAGTTGCGGTTGCCGGAGATGACGGCGCCCGCGATCAGGCCCTGATCGTTGATGGCCTTCGAGATCGGCGCCGGCAGCGGGCCGGAGTTGCCGATGCAGGTGGTGCAGCCGAAGCCAACCAGGTTAAAGCCGAGCTTGTCGAGATCGGCCTGCAGGCCGGCCTTGGCGAGATATTCGGCGACGACCTGCGAGCCGGGGGCCAGCGAGGTCTTGACCCAGGGCTTGACGGTCAAGCCCTTGGCGACCGCGTTGCGGGCGAGCAGGCCCGCCGCCATCAGCACGGACGGGTTCGAGGTGTTGGTGCAGGAGGTGATGGCGGCGATCACGACGTCGCCATGGCCGAGATCGAAGGACTGGCCCTCGACCGGCACGCGGCGCGAAATCTCGCCGCCCTTCTTGTATTCGGTGTCCATCGCCGCCTTGAAGCCCTTGGCGACGCCGTTCAGGTCGATGCGGCCTTCGGGACGCTTGGGGCCGGCCATCGAAGGCTGGACGGTCGAGAGATCGACCTCGAGCGTGTCGGTGAAGACCGGATCGGCGGTCTCGATCGTCGCGAACAGGCCTTGAGCCTTGCTGTAGGCCTCGACCAGCGCGATCCGGTCGGTCTTGCGGCCGGTCGTGGTGAGGTATTCCAGCGTTTCAGCATCGACCGGGAAGAAGCCGCAGGTGGCGCCGTATTCCGGGCCCATGTTTGCGATGGTGGCGCGGTCGGCCAGCGTCAGATTGTAGAGGCCAGGGCCGAAGAACTCGACGAACTTGCCGACGACGCCCTTCTTGCGCAGCATCTGCGTGACGGTCAGCACGAGGTCGGTGGCGGTGATGCCTTCCTTGAGCGAGCCGGTCAGCTTGAAGCCGATCACCTCGGGCAGCAGCATCGACTGCGGCTGGCCGAGCATCGCGGCCTCGGCCTCGATGCCGCCGACGCCCCAGCCGAGCACGGCCAGGCCATTGACCATGGTGGTGTGCGAATCGGTGCCGACGACGGTGTCGGGATAGGCGACCTCGACCTCGGCGCCGTCGATCGTCTCCTTGCGGGTCCAGACCGTCTGGGCGAGGTATTCGAGATTGACCTGGTGGCAGATGCCGGTGCCCGGCGGAACGACGCGGAAATTGTCGAAGGCGCCCTGGCCCCATTTCAGGAAGCGGTAGCGCTCGCCATTGCGCTCATATTCGAGCTCGACGTTCTGCGAGAGCGCCTTGGGCGTGCCGAACTCGTCGACGATGACCGAATGGTCGATGACCAGATCGACCGGGACGAGCGGGTTGATCTTGGCCGGGTCACCGCCGAGCGCCACGACGCCGTCACGCATGGCGGCGAGGTCGACCACGGCGGGGACGCCGGTGAAGTCCTGCATCAGCACGCGGGCGGGACGGAAGCCGATCTCCTTGCCGGCGGTGCCCCTGTCGGTCAGCCAGGCGACGAAGCCCTCGATGTCGGCCTTGAAGACCGAGCGGCCATCCTCGAAGCGCAGCAGGTTCTCCAGCAGCACCTTCATCGAGAAGGGCAGCTTCGAGATGCCCGCCAGGCCGTTCTGCTCGGCCAGCGGCAGGGAGTAGTAGACATAGGTCTTGTCGCCGACGGTGAGCGTCTGGCGGCATTTGAAGGAATCGAGCGAAGCCATGCGGGCTGATCCTGATCAAGGGGTTGCGGTCGCGAACCGGCGGGCACCCTTGCGGGATCGCCAGATCGAAGGCCTATTGCGCATGTCGCGCGCGCCGCCCCGGGAGTGCCCGAGCCCCGCGCCGGATCGGCGTGCGGCGTAGCCACGGGCTCTATAGAGCAATTCCAAGAAGCCCGCTACATGAACGAAGCGCGTTCTTGCGCAATCCTGACGCTCCGGAAGATGCTCCTGTCTTGACGCGCCCGCCCTATCCCACCCTCGTCCTCGACGTCGACCGGCTGGCCTGCCGCCGCGGGGGCAGGCTGATCTTTTCCGAACTCGGCTTCCGGCTCGGCAATGGCGAGGCGATCGCGCTGACGGGGCGCAACGGGGCCGGCAAGTCGAGCCTGCTCGCCATGCTGTGCGGGCGGCTGCGGCCGGACGCGGGCACGATCAGGATCGTGGGGGCCGAGGAGGTCGCGCCGGTCGAGGTCAGCCATGTCGTCGGCCATCGCGACGGGCTGAAGACGGCGCTGACGGCGCAGGAAAATCTCGTCTTCGCGCAGGCGATCCTGGGGGAGGCCTCCCTGTCGCCGGCCGAGGCGCTGGCCGCCGTCGGCCTGCCCCATGTCGCGGCGCTGCCGGTCGGCTATCTCTCGGCCGGACAGCGCCGCCGCGTCGCGCTCGCCCGGCTTCTCGTCGCACGGCGGCCGATCTGGCTTCTGGACGAGCCGATGTCGGCGCTCGATGCCGCGGCCCAGGCGATGCTGAGCGGCCTGATGCGGGATCATCTGGCGCAGGGCGGGGCGATCCTGGCCGCAACCCATGGCCCGCTCGGGCTGGACGGCGTGCGCGATGTGAGGATCGGGCCGTGACCCGCGCCTTCCTCGCCATCCTGAAGCGCGATCTCGCTCTGGCCTCGCGGGCCGGGGGCGGGGGCGAACTCGCGCTCGTCTTCTTCCTGACGATCGTCGTACTGGTGCCGTTTGCGCTCGGGCCCGATCTCAACCTGCTCTCGCGGATCGGCCCGGCGATTCTCTGGCTGGGGGCGCTGCTTTCGGTGCTGATCGGGCTCGACCGGCTGTTCCAGGCCGATGAGGAGGACGGTTCGCTCGACCTCATTCGCGGCGGCGTCCTGCCGCTGGAGCTCGCGGTGGTTGCCAAGGGGCTGGCACATTGGCTGACGACCGGGCTGCCACTGGCGCTGGCGGCGCCGCTGCTCAGCCTGCTGGTGGCGTTGCCGGGCGAGGCGATGCTGCCGGTGGCGGCGACACTGCTGGTCGGGACACCGGCGCTCAGCTTCATCGGGGCCGGCGCGGCGGCGCTCACGGCGAGCCTGCGGCGCGGCGGGCTGATCCTGCCCGTGCTGGTGGCGCCGTTGACGGTGCCGGTGCTGATTTTCGGCGTCTCGGCGGCCAATGCGGCGCTGGGCGGGACGATTCCCTTCCGCACGCCGTTCCTGATCCTGTGCGCGCTGTCGCTGGCGGCGATCGTCGTCGGCACGCTGGCTGCCGCGGCGGCGCTACGGCAGTCGAACTAGCCTCAGGCCGTCCCGCTCCGGCAGGCGGCCTCACGCCCGCCGCCGAGCTCGACCGCGCAGCCATAGCGGCCGGCGAGCCGGGCGACGATCGCAGCGATGGTTCCGATCTCGACGCCCGGCAGAGTATGCCGGCCGAGGATTTCCTGCGCCGTCGCATCGACGTCGAGCACGCGCGATTCACCGGCTTTGGCGCGGATCGTGGCCTCGACCTCGCGCTGGATGTCGTCCGGCAGATGTCCCGTCATGGCCCTTCCCCTCGCTGAACTTCAGGCTAGCAAGGGCTTCCCGCCACGACAACGGCCGTCGGTCGATATATCAATCCTGCCAATTGCTTAGCATTTGAGCGAATGGGCAGCCGCCGTTGCCCGGTGGCACTCGCACGCCATCCGGTTTCCTCGCAGCGCCGCTCGGCGGGACCGCCTGCCCCTGTGACCGCCGTTCTCGCCACCCGGCATGACGCTGTGATGTCGCATGGGCGGCTGGCGGATTGCTGAGGGTGGCTCGCCTTGGTAAGGCTGCGTCGGCAGCTCTGGCGGCAGCCTTCGAGCACGATGCGATGACATGGCTGGCCTGATCGATCTCGCGAACCCGACGCGCTTCATGCGCCTCTCCGCCACCCTGCTGCCCTGGTTCGCAGGGGCGGCGGCGCTGCTGCTCGGCGTCGGCTTCTATCTCGCCTGGTTCGTCGCGCCGGCCGATTACCAGCAGGGCGAGACGATCCGCATCATGTTCGTGCATGTGCCGGCCGCCTGGCTGGCGATGATGTTCTACACGATGATGACGCTCTCGGCGCTGGGCACGCTGGTCTGGCGCCATCCGCTGGCGGATGTCGCGCAGAAGGCCGCCGCCCCGATCGGTGCCGCCTTTGCGCTGATCTGCCTGCTCACCGGCGCCTTCTGGGGCAAGCCGATGTGGGGGACCTACTGGGTCTGGGATGCGCGGCTGACCTCGATGCTGGTGCTGCTGCTGATCTATCTCGGCATCATGGCGTTGTGGCGCACCCTGGACGAGCCGTCCCAGGCGGGGCGTGCGGTGGCGATCCTGACGCTGGTCGGCTTCGTCAACGTGCCGATCATCAAGTTCTCGGTCGATTGGTGGAACACCCTGCACCAGCCGGCCTCGGTGCTGCGGCTGGACGGGCCGACGATCCATGCCTCGATGCTCTGGCCGCTGCTGATCCTCGCGGTCGGCTTCACGCTGATGGCGCTGGCGCTGCATCTGGTGGCGATGCGCGCCGAGATCATGCGGCGGCGCGTGCGCACGCTGACGATCCTCGAGGCGGAGCGGCTCGACCGCCTCGCCGCCGACGGCTCTCCGGCGTGAGGGGTTTGCGATCATGAGCGGGCTCGGGCCTCATGCCAGCTTCATCTTGGCTTCCTACGCGGCCGTCGCGGTGGTGCTCGGCGGGCTGATCCTCTCCGTGCTGTTCGATCACCGGGCGCAGAAGCGGGCCTTGGCCGAACTCGAGCGGCGCGGCGCGTCCCGCCGCTCCGGACGGGAGCCGTCATGAGCGAGTCCGAGACCGGCACCGAGGCCGCGCCGCGCCGGCGCTCGCCTTTGCTCTTCCTGCTACCGCTGATCCTGTTCGGCGCGCTTGCGGTCGTCTTTCTCGTCGGGCTTTTCGCAGGCGACGCCAGCAAGGTGCCCTCGGCTCTGATCGGCAAGCCGGCGCCGCCGATCACGCTGTCGGCGCTCGAGGGTCTGCAGCGCGAGGGGCGGCCGGTCCCGGCCTTCGCCATGGCGGATCTCGCGGCCGGACGGGCGACGATCGTCAATGTCTTCGCGAGCTGGTGCGCGCCCTGCCGGGTGGAGCATCCCTTCCTCGTGGCGCTGGCCGATTCGCCGCCGGTGAAGGCGGGCCGCGTCGCGGTGGTCGGCATCAACTACAAGGACGAGGCGGAGAATGCCCGCCGGTTCCTCGGCGCGCTCGGCAACCCGTTCTCGGCGGTCGGCGTCGATGCCTCGGGCCGCGCGGCGATCGAATGGGGCGTCTATGGCGTGCCCGAGACCTTCGTGATCGGCCCAGACGGGCGCATCCTCGAGAAGCATGTCGGCCCGCTCGACGCGGCGAGCGCCGGGAAGCTTCTGGCGCGGGCCATGGCGGGCAAGTGAAGCAGGCGCGTCATGCTCGGGCTTGCCCTGAGCATCTCATGACGCGAAGTATCCGGTTCTGCCTTCCGGCCTGAGATTCCCGGGTCCGCGCTTCGCTTTGCCCGGGAATGACGCGGTCAGGCCGCTTTCTTGCCGCCCATCAGGCTGTCGAACAGGCCGCGGCCATCGGTGCCGCCGGTCAGCGAATCGATCAGATTCTCGGGGTGCGGCATCAGGCCGAGCACGTTGAAGCCGGGCGAGTAGATGCCGGCGATGTTGTTGAGCGAGCCGTTGGGATTGGCGTCCGCCGTGACCTGCCCCCGCGCGTCGGCATAGCGGAAGGCGACGAGGCCTTCGCCCTCGAGCCGCGCCAGCGTCTCCGGGTCGGCGACGTAGTTGCCCTCGCCATGGGCGATGCAGACATCGATGACCTGCCCCGGCGCATAGGCGGCGGTATAGGGCGTGTCGGCGCGCTCGACCTTGAGGTGCTGGCGCCTGCAGACGAATTTGAGATCGGCATTGCGCATCAGGATGCCGGGCAGGAGCCCTGCCTCGCAGGCGATCTGGAAGCCGTTGCAGATGCCCAGCACATAGCCGCCGCGGGCGGCATGCGCGCGGGTCGCGTCCATGACGTTGGCGCGGCCGGCGATGGCGCCGGTGCGCAGATAATCGCCATAGGAAAAGCCGCCGGGCAGGACGACGAGGTCGGTCCCGGCCGGGAGGTCGGTGTCGGCATGCCAGATGTGAGCCACCTCGGCCCCGGCCTGCTTCAGCGCCTTGGCGACGTCGCCGTCACGGTTGGAGCCGGGAAAGGTGATGACGGCGGCTTTCATCGGATCAAGCCCCGATCTCGACGCGGTAGTTCTCGATCACGGTGTTGGCGAGCAGCTTTTCGCAGGCGGTTTTGAGCGCGGCTTCCGCCGCGGCCTGGTCGGAGCCCGACAATTCGATATCGAAGACCTTGCCTTGGCGGACGGCGCCGACGCCCTCGATGCCGAGGGATTTCAGCGCGCCCTCGATCGCCTTGCCCTGCGGATCGAGCACGCCGGTCTTGAGGGTGACGGTGACGCGGGCTTTCATGGTGATCTCCGGAGGCGTTCTGCGGCTGCCTTAACCGCGAATCGGGCCGGGCTCAACCGCCGGGGCGGGTTTCACGTGAATCAGCGGCTGCGCCATGCGGCCACCGCATCGCGGCGGGCGCTCCCGGCGTCGGGCGAGACGGCGATGGCCAGGACCAGCCGGTCGCCCTCGCGGCCGTGCAGGATCGCGGTCGCGGCGCTCCTGGCGCCCCGGTCTGGGTTGCCCGCATCGAGCGCGCGGATCTCGACGATGAGGCCACTCGTGCCCTCGGCCTCGAAACGGCTGACGCGGGTCGTGCTCTTGGGCTTCGCCGGCGCCTTGCTCGCGGCGGTCTTCGTGGCGCCCGGTTTGCCGGCGGTCTCCGGCGGCTTCGAGAAGAGACGCGCCAGTCGCTCCGGATCGGCCTTCAGCGCCTGCTCCATCTGCTGCGCCTCGCGGCCAGAAAAGGCGAGGACCGAGGCAAAGCCCTGCTGCGCACAGGCCTCGCGCGGGCAGAACACCATGGTGCGGGCCTCGATGCCCTCGTTCAGCACCCAGTCGCCGATGGGAAGGGGCTGCCAGCCCTGTGAGGCGGGGAGTTCGGCCAATCCCGGGCCGAAGGATCCGGCGCAGCCGGTCAGGAGGACAAAGGCTGCGACCAGGCCCGCGACATGAAAACGGGAGCGCAGGCGCTCCCGTATCATGGTCCGACGTTGCGGCAGACCGGTCTTCATGGCGGCGCGTCGGCGCTTACTGGACGAGCCGCGGGCCGGCGGGGCCAGGCTTCTCATTCTCGCCGAGGATGCCGAGGCGGCGCGCGACCTCGGAATAGGCCTCGATCAGGCCGCCCATGTCGCGGCGGAACCGGTCCTTGTCGAGCTTGTCCTTGGACTTGATGTCCCAGAGCCGGCAGGAATCGGGGCTGATCTCGTCGGCGACGACGATGCGCATCATCTCGCCTTCCCAGAGGCGGCCGCATTCCATCTTGAAGTCGACGAGACGGATGCCGGCGCCGAGGAAGAGGCCGGAGAGGAAGTCGTTGACGCGGATGGCGAGCGCCATGACGTCGTCGATCTCCTGCGGCGTCGCCCAGCCGAAGGCGGTGATGTGCTCTTCCGAGACCATCGGGTCGTTGAGGGCGTCGTTCTTGTAATAGAACTCGATGATCGAGCGCGGCAGCTGCGTGCCCTCCTCGAGCCCGAGCCGGGTCGAGAGCGAGCCGGCGGCGACGTTGCGCACGACGACCTCGAGCGGAATGATCTCGACCTCGCGGATGAGCTGCTCGCGCATGTTCAGCCGACGGATGAAATGCGTGGGAACGCCGATGTCGTTCAGGTTGGAGAAGATGTGCTCGCAGATGCGGTTGTTGAGCACGCCCTTGCCGTCGATGACTTCGTGCTTCTTGGCGTTGAAGGCGGTGGCGTCATCCTTGAAGTGCTGGATCAGCGTTCCGGGCTCCGGTCCCTCATAGAGGACCTTCGCCTTGCCTTCGTAGATGCGACGGCGGCGATTCATTGGGATATACCGTGGCTTGAGGAAATCCAAAGGTCGGCCTTTCTCTGGACGCGGGTTGCCCCGCGGCGGGATCTGGGCCCCTGATCAGCCGGTTTGGCGCCCGTCCATGGCGATTCCATTCGAATCGACATCGGTCCCGGGCGCACCGCCGGCCGGCTCATCGTGCGGACGGCCACCGGGGCCGCCCATGCGGCGCTATATGGCGCTTCTGCACCGCAAACGCAACAAACCGCTCCGCGCAACCGGGTTTTCACGGGTCCGTCCGATCTCTGCCGGCGCTGGTCCGCAATCCGGACTGGTCTGTTCGGCGGCGACATCCTATATGCCTGCGGCGTGCTTCCAGAGCCGTCCCGGCCGTGCCCCGCAGAGGACTTTACCGCATGTCGACTTTCGATCAGCGCAAGGATGCCTTCGAAAACAAGTTCGCCCATGACGAGGAGCTGCGCTTCAAGGCGACGGCGCGGCGCAACAAGCTGCTCGGGCTCTGGGCGGCAGAGAAGCTCGGCAAGTCGGGCGCTGATGCCGACGCCTATGCCAAGTCCGTGGTCGTGGCCGATTTCGAGGAAGCGGGCGACGACGACGTGCTGCGCAAGGTGAAGGGCGATTTCGCCGCCGGCAATGTCGCCGTGGGTGACGACGAGATCCGCCGCGTGATGGGCGAGCTTCTGCTGCGCGCCGCCGACGAGATCCAGGCCGGCCGCTGACGGCGGCGCTCCGGCGCCAAAAAACGCAGGTCGAGATTGAAGCGGGCGCATGGGCGCCCGTTTGCTTTTCGGCCATGGCCCGGTCCAACGTGACGCACCCGCCGGCCGAGCCAAGAGCGGGGCCCGCAACGGATGAAACGCGCCATGGCCTCACAGACCGTCCTGTCCTCCCTCGCCGACCGCCTTGCCCGGGGAGACAGCCTCGTTTCCGCCTGGTGCGGCCTGCAGGACCCCGCCATCGCCGGGCTGCTGGCGAAAGAAGGGTTCGACGCCGTCACCCTCGACATGCAGCACGGGCCGATCACGCTGGGCGAGGTCATCCGGGCGATCCCGCTGATCAACGCCGCCGGCAAGCCGGCGCTGGCGCGCATCGCCGTCGGCGAGTTCCAGAACGTCTCGCGGCTGTTCGATGCCGGCGTCTCCGGCGTCATCGCGCCGATGATCAACACGATGGAGGATGCCCGCGCCTTCGCGGCCTATTCCAAATATCCGCCGATGGGCGAGCGGAGCTGGGGCAGCTATGGCGGGCTCGGCGCCTCCGGGCTCGACCAGAACGGCTATCTGCGCGAGGCGAACCGCTTCTCGCTCTCCTTCGCGATGATCGAGACCCGCGAGGCGATGGCGATCCTCGACGACATCCTGGCGCTGGAGGGCATCGACGCCGTCTTCGTCGGCCCCTCCGACCTCTCGATCGCGCTCTCGGGCGGCAAGGAGGTCAATGCGCTGTCCTCCGAGGTCGACGAGGCGATCCGGCACATCGTGGCGCGGGCCTCGGCTGCCGGAAAACCTGTCGCGATCTATGCGCAGTCGGCCGAGCGGGCCAAGGCCTTCCTCGACATGGGGGCGAAGCTGGTGACGGTGATGAGCGATACCGCGTTCCTGCGCGGCGCCGCCCAGAGCGCCCTGACGGTGCTCGGGCGCTGACGATCGCTCAGGCGTTTACGCCTTCGCGGGCCTTCAGCACGGCGTAATAGGCCCAGAGCAGCCGTGCGGCGACGCCCCGCCACGGCCGCCAGCCTTCGGCCAGCGCCTCGAGCGCGGCGGCTCCCGGCCGCGCCGGCAGATCGAAGGCGACCCGGGCCGCTTCCTGGATCGCCAGATCGCCCGGCGCAAAGCCGTCGCGATGGCCGAGGCAGAACAGCAGATAGATGTCGGCCGTCCAGGGGCCGATGCCGGAGACCGCCGTGAGGTGATGGTGGACCTCCTCGGCCGTCGCCTCCGCCAGCCGGTCGAAGCATAACCGCCCTTCCGCGACAGCCGTTGCAACCGCGCGCATCGCCTTCTGCTTCGGGCGCGACAGGCCCGACAGCCGCATCGCTTCGTCGTCGGCCGCCAGGATGCGTTCGGGGGTCAGCGGTGACAGCACGGTCTCGACGCGCGCCCAGACGGCCCGCGCGCTGGCCACCGAAAGCTGCTGCGAGACGATGATCGCGGCCAGGCCCGGAAAGCCGCCCTCCCGGCGCCGCAGCGGCGGGACGCCGGTGCTGGTGATGATGGGAAGCCAGCGAGGGTCGTGCACCGCGAGCGCGGCCATGCCGTCCTCGAGATCGGCTTCTGTGGTGATGAGCTGTGTCATGGCGCTCCGATCTGCCCGATGCCGCCGCCCGTCGGCGTCAGCAGCAGCGCCGCTTGGCCGTTCCGGTCGGGCGCCTCCTCCCGCTTGGCGGCATCGCCGCGCGATTCTAGACAGATGGCATGCCGACGTCGCCTCCTGCCTCCGGACAACTCGTCCTGCGCTTCGCGCCGAGTCCGAACGGACGGCTGCATCTCGGCCATGCGCTCTCGGCGCTGACGAATGAGCGCCTCGCCCGGACGATGGACGGTCGCCTGCTGCTGCGGATCGAGGACATCGACCGCGAGCGCTGCACTCCGGCGCTGGACGTCGCGCTGCGGGAGGATCTCGCCTGGCTCGGAATCGCCTTCGACGGCGATGTCCGGCGGCAATCCGAGCATTTTGGCGAATATCGCGTGGCGCTCGAGGATCTGCGCCGACGCAGCCTGGTCTATCCCTGTTTCTGCTCGCGCCAGGAGGTCAGGGCGGCCGCAGCCGCCCAGGCCGCGGCCTCGGGCAAGCCCTGGCCGACGGATCCGGACGGTGCACCGCTCTATTCCGGGACCTGTCGCGCGACCGCCCTGGGCGGGGGAACCCGCGAGATCGAGGCGCCCCATGTGCTGCGCCTCGATCTGGAGCGCGCGCTGGCGGCCGTAGGGGAGGACCTCGCCTATGGCGTCTTCGACTCCTCGGGCGGCGTCACGCGCGTGGTCGCGCAGCCGCGCCGCTGGGGCGATGTGGTGCTGGCGCGCAAGGACGTGCCGACGAGCTATCACCTCGCCGTCGTTCTCGACGATGCACTGCAGGGGGTGACGCATGTGGTGCGCGGCCGCGATCTCGAGGCGGCGACCGACATCCATGTGCTGCTGCAGCGGCTGCTCGGGCTGCCGACACCGCTCTATCATTTCCATGACCTGCTGGCGGATGCGGAGGGGCGCAAGCTCGCCAAGAGCCGCGGCTCGGAAAGTCTCGCCGATCTGATGGCCCAGGGCCTCACGCCGGATCAGATCAGGCGCGACCTCGGCTTCGGTTGAGCTCCGTCAGCCGACGCCGAGCCAGGTCAGCCAGGCTGCCGTGGTGAACAGCGAGATCAGAGTCGAAAGCGTGATCGCGCTCGAGGCGTCGGCGACGCCCTGGCGATAGCGCTCTGCGAAGAGATAGGCGTTGATCCCGCAGGGACAGGCGGCGAACAGCACCGCAACGCCCGACCAGTGCGCCGGCATGTCGAAGACCATCGTCGCCAGCACATAGACGATCAGCGGATGCAGGCCGAGCTTGAGGGCGCTCAGCGCCACCGGCAGGCCGAGCCCCGATTCGAGCCCGTAGCGGCGCATGCTGATGCCAAGGCTGATCAGCGCACAGGGCACCGCCGCACCGGCGATCAGATCGATCAGCGTCCAGAACGGGACGGGCAATTGCCCGACGACTGGGCGTGCCAGCATGCCCAGAATGATGCCGATGATGATCGGATGCGTGAAGAGCCGCCGGGTCATCATCGCGGGGGAGGCCGAGCGCCCTTCCGCCAGGAGCGTCGCGACCGTCATGGTGACGGGCAGGTGGATCGCCAGCAGCAGGCCGAGCGGCACGGCGCCGGCCTCGCCATAGGCCTTCAGGATCATCGGCACGCCGACGAAGACGGTGTTGGATTGGGCGGCGGCGAAGCCGGACACGACGAGTTCCGGCCCCTTGCGGGCGAAGACGCGGCTCGCGATCAGCATGGCTAGTGCCCAGACGATGGCGAGACCGGTGAAATAGGCGATCCAGTAACCCCAGGGCTGGGTCTGCGGCACATCGGCCTTGGCCAGCGTGCGGAAGAGCAGGCAGGGCACGGCCAGCACGAAGACGAAGTCGGACAGGCCCTCGCCCGTGGTCTCGCGCAACAACTTCGTCCAGCGCGCCAGATAGCCGAGGGCGATCAGCCCGAAGACGGGCAGGACGACGAGCAGGGCGGCGAGCATGGTGCGGCACCGGCGCAGGAGGAGACCAAGCCCTGCGCGTGTCCGTTCGGCCGGTGCAAGTCAAGCGCTGCGAGCAGATCGCCTTGCGGCGACGCCGCCTGCCATGCGCTCAGCGCAGTTGCGCGACCGCTCCTCCGGCCCGCTCGATCAGGCCCTGAATCTCGTCGCGCTGACGCTTGTATTCGACCAGCGCCGGGCCCTGGAGCTCGCGGCCGCGCGGGACGCGGATCTTCATCGGATTGACGAAGCTGCCATTGACCAGGACTTCGTAGTGGAGATGGGGCCCGGTCGAGAGGCCGGTCGAGCCGAGATAGCCGATGACCTGGCCCTGGCGCACCTTCACGCCGGGCGCCATGCCCTTGGCGAAGGCCGATTGGTGCGAATAGGTCGTGACATAGCCGTTGGCGTGCTGGATCTCGATGCGGCGGCCATAGCCCGAATCCCATTCCGCCTTGATCACGGTGCCGTTGCCGGCGGCGAGGATCGGTGTCCCGATGCGGTTGGCCCAGTCGACGCCGGTGTGCATCTTCGAATAGCGCATGATCGGGTGGTAGCGCATGCCGAAGCCCGAGCGCATCTCGCCATCGGCGATCGGCTTGCGCAGCAGGAACTTCTTCAGCGATTTCCCCTCCTCGTCGAAGTAATCGATGAGGCCATCCTCCGGCGCCTGGAAGCGGAAGACGCGGCGGGTCTCGCCGCCGATCGTCAGCGAGGCCGAGAGGATCTCGGCGCGCTCGCCTTCGTCCTCTTCGGTGAAGATCACCTCGAGATTGTCGCCGCCGCGGACGCGCTGCTGGAAGTCGAGATCGTAGGAGAAGATGCGGACGAGTTCGTCGATCAGCGGGCGCGGCAGATCGTGCCGCATCCCGGTCTCATAGATGCTCTCGTAGAGACGGGCACCGCCGCTCTCCTCGTCATCCTCGTCCTCGCCGTCCTCGGCCCGGCGCTGCGGCCGTTGCGGAGCCGCCAGCTCTTGGCGCGGCAGCGTCACGAGCACGAAGGCGCCGCGGTCGTTGATCGCGACCGTGCCGTCGGGCTGGCCGTTGGTCAGCAGCGAGACGCGGGCGATCTGGCGCGGATCGCCCGGATTGGGGCCGGGCGCATAGAGGGCCTGCAGCACCTGGCCGTCTGGCAGGGGCGCGGTGCGGACCCGGCCCGCGAAGGCCGTCATCATCGAGC